>CAZBIB010000124.1:0-9850 GCA_964491575.1 uncultured Salinivenus sp.
ACAGTAAAGGTGGGCGGCTCGTTGTCCCCACCGCCGGAATCACACGCCGACACGAGCAGAAAAAGTCCCGCAATGAGAGCAAGCCCAACGAACGGGTGGAAGACCAGAGAAGAGCGGAGGGTCATGTGCGTAGCGATGGATGGGTAAAGAGGAGAGGTACCTCCTTCGCACGGATCGGACACTGGTCTCCCCCACGAAACGGCTCAGAGATCCACCCACCTATGCCCCACGTCCCTCCCGGTTCCCAAAAGTACGAAAAATGATTTTATGATTCCCGGGGCCGGGGCGACGTTTCCCACGCCGCGCGGCATCGCCCCCCTCCTGTTCACAGGACAAGAGCCTCCCCTTAGAGAGCCCCCCGCAGGAAATGGGCGTCGGGGCGTGAGCGGCGAAGGAAGGCGACGAGTTTATTTGAGACGACCAACCACCACGTACTGGTGGGGAAGCCCAAGATCGACACGATCGGCCGCAAACCCGCCCTCCTCGAGTTCATCGACGACCTCTTGCGGATCCAGACGATGTTTTCTGGGCGGGCCCATTGGGGCCTCTTTCGTGAAATCGATGACCCAAACCGACCCGTCCTCCTTCAGACGGCCGGCGAGATGGGCAGCATAGCGGTCGCGGTTCGGGATGTGGTGCCAGGTGTTCACCGTTAGAATGCGATCGACCGACCCCTCCGCGAGCCGCGTGTGTTCGGGCGTCGCCAGAATCGTATCGACATTCGGAATCTCCTGGGCCTTCGCCCTTTCCGCAACATATTCGAGCATGGCGGGCTCGATGTCGACGGCGAACACGCTCCCCTCCTCCCCCACCGCTTCGGCAAGGTGTGGGATGAAATACCCGGTTCCGGTGCCGAGGTCCACCACGCTCATGCCCTCGTCGAGACCCATCACCTCGATGACCGCCCCCGGGGTTTGCCAGGTGTCCCGGGCCGGGTCGTTCCAGCGTTCCGCGAAGCGTTCCGGGTTCTCGAACCCGTGCTGGTAGTGGTCCGAGCCCTGCTCGTCGTCATGGCGCAGTGTGTCCTGAGCCGAGGTAGGGCCAGGGACAAGCGCGCTCACCACGAGCCCAATGGTCAGAAGAGAGAGAACGCGAGTTGGCCACGGAAAAATCATGACGAGATGGAGCGAGAAAGAAGAGAATATCTCCGATGAGGTTTTAACGAGTGCCCAAGAGGGGTCGTTGGCGAGGCGTCCCGCCACTGCTCGGGGTCTATAACGCAGACCGCGACGAACCCATCCGAACGTCGCCGGGGGATGTGCGGCTCTAATCGGACGCTAATCCGTCTCTCACCACTCTATAAGATCCCTTCAGTGGGGCAGCCGTGCAGGCGACCGACAGATCAACCGTCATCACCTGTTCAGTCGTCGCCCCCTCATGAACTGCCTGCCGTCGAGACCGCCCTCGGGCTTTCGGCTCGCTCTGTTCCTCGGGACGCTCGTTCTGCTGGAGGGACCTGTGGTTCATGTCGCCCAGGCCCAATCTACAGAGCTGCCGGTCACCACGCCGTAGACATCCGAACCCTCCAAACCGGGGACACCGTGGTCTGAGCTGCACACCGTCTTCCTTCCTCTGACCTCCCTCCCCCTTCTCCAACTGCCATGAATGCCGCACATCCCCACCTCGCGCGACGAACGGAAGCGGGGAGATCCCCCCACGAAACACCCTCCGCCCCTCTAACTCCCGCTTCCGTCTTACACAATCTTTCAGGTTGAATCCACTCACACCCTCTCTCACAAATGCACGTAGTCCCATGACCCATACGGATTCGGATCGGGTATCTCGACGACAATTTCTTCGTTCGCTCGGCCTCGCCGGTGCCGTGGGGGCAAGTGGCACGCTCCTGGTGGCCTGCGGAGGCGACTCCGACGGTTCCGGGGATGAGACCGACGGAGCGGACACCGAAACCGCCACTGCGTCGGCGGACTGCTCCGACCTGTCGAGTCTCTCGGACGCCCAAAAACAACGGCGCACGCAGCAGGTGAAGGCCCTGAACTATGTGGAGGAGTCCCCCGAGCCCGACAAAAATTGCGGCAACTGCCAGCTCTACCAGCAGGAGAAGTTTGGCCCGGGCTGTGGCGGCTGCCAGCTGTTCCCCGGTCCCGTCGCAGAAGGCGGATATTGCACGTCCTGGGCCGCGAAGAGTTAGCGCGAATGCTCCGCTCCGGCCCCGGGCGTACGGTGGGTCCTGCCGAATGGAGAGCAGAGGCATTAGAGTTGGATTAAGGTCCACAATGGTCCGGCACGGCGGGGCCGCGCGGCACGTACGAGATCTCTCACAGATGTTGCACCGAATGCCGATTGGATGAGTGGCCCCTATCATCTCTTGCTTGTGGAGGACGAGCCCGACGTGGCCTCGTTCGTGCAGCAGGGACTTGAGGAGGAGGGGTATGAGGTCAGCTGGGTGGAGACCGGTCGGCGCGGCCTGGAGTACGCCCAGCAGGGCAGCATCGACCTCGTGCTCCTAGACATTCGCCTCCCGGACCTCTCCGGACTGGAGGTGTGCGAGCGCCTGCGACTGCACCGCCCCGAGCTGCCGATCCTAATGCTCACGGCCCTCGACGCCGTGGAGGATCGGGTGCGGGGCCTTCGGGCCGGAGCGGACGATTACCTCCCCAAGCCGTTTGCCTTCGACGAGCTCCTGGCACGCCTTGAAGCCCTGCTGCGCCGCATGGACCGTCCCTCCGAGCCCGGTCGGGTCGAGGACGGTCCCCTCGTACTGGACCCGGCGGCCCGCACATGCACCTTCGACGGGGAAGAGGTCGACCTCACGCCCACTGAGTTCGACCTCCTGGCCTTCCTCATGGCCCGCAACGGCCAGGCACTGAGCCGCGATACGATTCACCAGGAGGTCTGGGGCCATGATTTCGATCGTGGAACGAACCTGATCGACGTGTACGTGAACTACCTCCGCCGCAAGCTCGGCGAAGTGGGCTGCGAGGCCCCCATCGAAACTGTGCGGGGCATCGGCTACCGCTACACGTCCTGTTCCGAGTCGGACGCCTCGGACGAAGCCCACTCCTCCACCGACACCGCGAGCACGCAATGACGGCCCCCTCGCCCCGGTCCCGTGCCCCCCAGCAGTCACCCGCGGAGGACCGTCCGTCCTTCCGTCGGCGCCTGCTGATGCGGATCGGCCCCGCCGTCGTGCTTGCCCTCGCCGTCCTGGCCCTCATTGCCTGGGCGAGCGCCTACGTGACCATCCATCGGAATGCCACCGATGTGCTGGAGGCAGAAGTCAACGAGATGCGGGCCGACGTCGGCGGGCAGGACACGCTCGACCTGTCCGGGTATGCATGGGACGAGGCGCACCACCGCCTGGCGGTCGATCGGGTCGACCCCATCTTTGTGCAGGTATTTACACCGGACGGGCGGCTCCTGCGCCAGTCCGGCAACATCGACTCGCTATCTGCGGACTTTCCGGCCCGTCGCCTTCCCGTCCGGGCGTCCGGGCTCTGGCCGTCCCTTCACACCCTTGCGCTCGACGGCCACTCCTTCTACTACCGCACCCGTCGCCTTCAGGCCTCGTCGGGGGAAGTGACGGGCTTCGTGCAGGTGACCCGCCGTGTCCCCGCGCACGGGTCCCTGCTGTGGGGCTTCGGGGCGGCGCTGGGCGGCCTCTGGCTCCTGCTGTCGGGCGGGCTCCTGGGCCTCGTCACG
Organism: uncultured Salinivenus sp.; assembly: GCA_964491575.1. Lineage (GTDB taxonomy): Bacteria > Bacteroidota > Rhodothermia > Rhodothermales > Salinibacteraceae > Salinibacter. Next base: position 3,661 of record CAZBIB010000124.1, read on the forward strand.
TGGGCGGCCGGGCGTGTGCTGCGTCCGCTCCAGTCCATCACCGAGGTGGCCCGGTCCGTCACCTCGGCGGAGTTGGAGGAGCGAGTGGACATCCCGCCCACCGCCGACCGTGAGACCGCCACCCTGGGCCGCGCCTTTAACGCGTTGCTCGATCGGATCGAGGAGCACGTGGCGGCCCTGCGAGCCTTTACCGCCAACGCGGCCCACGAGCTCCAGACGCCCCTCACTGCACTTCAGGGACACGTCGAACTGGCCCTGCGTCGCGAGCGCGATCCGGAGAGTTACCGCGAAACTCTCCGCCTCCTGGACCGCAAGCTCGGAGGGCTGGTACGGACGCTTCGGGCCCTGCTGACGCTGACGCGTCTCGACCGGGAGGACCGCTTCGAGCAAACGCCCGTGGACCTGGCCGCCCTCGCCGCCGACGAGGCGGATGCAGTCGAAACAGAGGCCCACAAGAAGGGAATCGACCTTGTGATTGATGCCGAAGCGCCCGTCTGGGCCGCCGGACAGCCGGACCTGCTTCGCAAGGCCATCCGAAACCTTCTCGACAACGCCGTCAAGTACACGCGAGAGGGATCGGTCCGAGTGAACGTCGAACAAACTGCGAACGGGCACGCGCGCCTTGTCTGTGCAGACTCGGGAACGGGCATGTCCGAGGAGGAGTGCGCTGCGGCGACGGAGCGCTTCTACCGGGGCAACGAGGCCGGCCAAATGGCCGACGGAAGCGGGCTCGGACTCTCGCTGGTCCACCGCATCGTCGAAGAGCACGGTGGAGAACTGCGGCTCGACTCGACCCCGGAAGAAGGCACCCAGGTCACCGTCCTCCTGCCCCTTTCCGACACCGCCCCGGCCCCGAAAGGCGAACAGTCTCCCGGTGCCGGGTAACCCCCCTACGACCCGACGGTCATTGTTGACGAGTCCGTAGTAGTCGATCCCGGACCAGTGCTTATCTGTTCTGCGTCGCTGGCGGGAACGATGTTTTTCAGATGCTTAGAGGGGGGAACCGGCCCTCGCTCGCAGCGACTGCACGGGCGCAGCGCCCCCATGAGCAGAAATTGTCCCGTTAATCGCGTTCAGGGCCCAGCGGCTCCTCCGGGCAGAGGAGGACCGCGCAAAGCAGCACCCTCGTTGAGAAGCCGTCTCCTACGCAGGAACCACCTCTTCCCCCTGGACCTTCCCACGGTCACCACGCTCGAAAGCAGGCTCGCTGGGACGCCGAGGGGCCTGCCCCTGGGCCTCCGCCTCCAACCGGGCAACCTCGTAATGGGTGGGCGATAGCTTTGGATTTCGCTTACACTGCATGCAGAGATATAATCGGTGTAGCATGTTCACGTGCCACTCCGTTTCCTCCCCGCAGTGCGGACAGTAGTCGCGTTCCAGGGTTCCTCCGATCGAAGGAGCCAGGGCCTCGGTCACCGTCTCCAAGGCAGTCACAATCCGCTCGAAGACATTGCGCAGTACGATCATTGGGGACTGGTCGGTCGGTTGGGGAAACCTGCTCGGGAACCACTGGGGCTCCGCTGATCCTCGTCGGCTTCCACTCCCACTCCCCGGTCCGGGTTGTGAACGTCAGTTCACGTAAACGCTTCCTACGCAGAGATTTGACGTGTCTGATTGATGGGACCGCTTTCGGACGCTTACTTTTCGGCCCTCCCCCGGAGAAACGAGGCACCTACAAAGAAAACGCCCGGCACCCCCACCAGAGGGCCGGGCGTCGACGCATCAAGGCGCCGCTGAAAGAAATGAAATACAACTCGAGTCCCATTAGGAACTCGAAGTGTAATCCGAAGACACGCCCATGCGCGCAATTCTAACGTCAATTCTTCTGCCTTCAGGCATTCTTCACCTCTGGGGACTCCCGACGCCGACGTTTCGGTTGCCACCCCGGGGTACGGGTTTCTTATGTTACAGACACGTAATGACAGCAGCATAGCTCGGCCGCGGGCCGGGCTTCTCTTCTTTGGTCTCATCCTGTAGTTTCTTCAGAGCCCTCCTCACCCGGACCAACCCACGTTCGGCCGGGCCCTGAGTGGGGACTCCCGCGGGAGCCCGGTACGAGGTTGTCCCTCTCGCCCCCCAACCGTTGCAAGCAACGGACCTGTCGCCAAACAATCGGTCGTTTCCTGCGGACTTCGCCCCCGACGTTTTGTCCTCGACCTGTCGTTCCCGTCGATGCCCTCCGTGAGCATAGGTGCACTTCTCGTCTTCCTGATCATCTTCGTGGCGCTCCTCCTGTTTGTCACGGAGCCGGTGCCCATCGACGTCACGGCTCTTGGGATCATGGTCACGCTCATGATCCTCGGGCCGTGGACGGGCGTCTCCCCGAGCGAGGGGGTGTCGGGGTTCTCCAATGCGGCCACCATCACCATCCTCGCGATGATGATTCTAAGTGAGGGGGTTCGGCGCACAGGGGTCATTCAGCGCATCCAGGCGACCGTCTCGGCGTACACCGGCGAGAACGTCCACAAGCAACTCGGCGCAACGATTGGCCTCGTGGGGCCCCTCTCCGGGGTCATCAACAACACCGCGGCGGTCGCGATTTTGCTGCCCATGGTGAGCGATCTCGCCCACGAAAACGATACCTCGCCGTCCAAGCTGCTGCTTCCGCTCTCGTACGCCTCGATGGCCGGGGGGATGCTCACCCTCATCGGTACCTCCACAAACCTCCTGGCAAGCAGCATCTCCGGGGACCTCATCGGCGAGCCCTTCTCGATGTTTGAGTTCACCCACCTCGGGCTCATCGTCTTCGCCACGTGTGCGCTCTACTTACTGACAGTGGGGTTCTGGTTGACCCCGTCGCACGTCCGTCCCCGGAGCCAGCGGGAATCGACGGAGCAAGACGTGTTTCTCACAGAGATCATCGTAGGGGACGAGTCGCCATTCGTGGGACGAACGCTGGAGACGCTCCTGGAGGGGCTCGATTTCGAGGCAAACGTGACGCAGGTCATCCGTGAGGGGACTTATCGGCGGGAGCCGGCCCTCTCGACAACGATTCAGGAAGGGGACATCTTCACAATCCGACTCACCCAGGACGCCCTCCGGGCCCTCTTCGACGTAGACGACATCGACCTCGTCCCTGACGTGGCGACGGAGGCGGACCTGGAGACGCTCGGCCCCGACGAAACGCTCGTCGAGATTGTCGTCACGGCGGGCTCAGACCTGGTCGGCGAAACGATCGAGTCGGCGGGACTCCAGGACTTTTACCGGGCGGCGGTTCTGGCCGTCCGGCGGGGGAGTGAGACCGCCCACGAACGGCTGGCCGAGTTCACCCTTCGGCCCGGGGACGTCCTGCTCATTGAGTCGAAAGCGGAGACGGTCGACCGGCTCGCGAACGATCCGAACGTTCTCGTGGCGGGGGAGCTCGACCTCCAGCGCTTTCGTTCGTCGAAGATGGGGCTCGCGGTGGGGACCGTCCTCGCCGTCGTGGGCCTGGCCGCCCTCAACGTCCTCCCAATCATGGTTACCGCACTCGGGGGCGTGGTGGCGATGATCGTGACGGGCATCGTCAAACCAGCGGAGGCCTACGACGCCGTCCAGTGGGACGTCATTTTCCTGCTCGCCGGTGTCATTCCTCTCGGCAAGGCCCTGTCGGAAACGGGAGGGGCCGACCTGCTGGGACAGCTCGTCGTGTCGAGTGCCGACGTTCTTCCGCTCCCCGTGGTACTGGGGATGTTTTACGTGCTGGCGGCCCTCATGACAAATCTCATCAGCAACCAGGCCAGCGTGGTGCTACTCCTTCCGGTGGCTGTGGAGGCCGCAACGCAGATGGGGGCCAATCCCTTCGCGTTCGTGCTCGCGGTGACGTTTGCGGCCAGTACCGCATTCATGACGCCGGTGGGCTACCAGACGAACCTGTTCGTGTACGGACCCGGCGGGTACGAATTCGGCGACTATGCTCGCGTGGGGGGACCGCTCCAGCTCCTCCTGGCCGTCGTGACGACGCTCGGCATTGTGGCCTTCTGGGGCCTCTGAGGGGTCGGTCCCGAATGCGTGGGAAAAACGAGTCCCGTCGATCGGAGGAGATCAGATGCTCCACCGTTGCTCCCGGGCGGGGCGACCCTCTCGGTGCCGCAGTGGGGCCGGTCGCCAGACCGTGAAAAACAAAAGGACAGACCAGAGCATCCCCCAGATGAAAAGGTTTAGCCAGTACGGAATTAATTCGGCGATTCCGGCCCGCCGAATGACCTCCGTCCACCGCCCGGCCGGGTTGGGATGTATGATTAATTTCAATCCCCAAACGCCCGTGAGGATCGCGAGCAGAAAGATGTACGTGCGCCGAATGCGGGCGCTCAGCGCCTCGGCAAACCGCAACTGAAACGTCGGCGTTTGCAGGCTCTTCGCCACGAGGTCCTGCCAGTTCGGAAGGCTCTCTCCCTTCTCCGAGGAAAAGAGCGTGGAGTAGTAGTTCTCTTCAAGGAGGCGAACCCGGCTTCGATAGAGGTCATACTTGCGGAAGCGGCGGGCCTCGATGTACAGGAAGAGCAAGATCACGGGAATGCCCGCAAGAAGGACGCTATGGGAAATACTCGAGGAGCTGAAGGCGACGGAAATGAGAACACCTGTCGTCGCTACCGCCCAGTTCGTAGTCGTGTCCAGGCGCCTGCGCCAGACGTTGGCGCGACCGAGCTCGCCCCGGTAAAAATGATGGATGTTTCCGGTGTCTTCTTCCGGGAACGCCCATCCCTCAACAATCTCCTTTTTTCGTTCCTTCTCCTGCTTTTGGCTGGGCGCGGTGTCGTTCGATGCGTCAGACATGAGTGGCCATTTCACTCTGAAAACGGAGGGCGAGGTCCCCAATGGACACCTCGGAAAAGCCCCGGTTCGGTCGCGCGGGAGCCCCGGGACGGGTGCCGTCCGGCAAACGATCCGGGACGAAGGTCACGCATGACCCGCTGTAGGTGATACCTGTTGCAAGGTTCCACGACGCTTCCCGCGCTCTTCTGTTGAGTGTCCGGAAACGAGCCCTCGCAGCCCCCCTCGTTTCCCGGATACCCGAGGCCCGCTTAAGATCGCTCCTTCGATGGACGATAACTGGACAAGGTCTATCGTTTTGCAAAGTCACCCACCATGTGTCCGTTCACCGAACCTCCCTCTACCCTCGAACAGTCTGCATCCACCGAGACCTCTTCTCCCCACCACGCCCCAACCCCCAACGGCTCCGCCTCCCAAGAGTCCCCTTCTCCCCTCTTCCTCCTTACCGCCTTCGGAATTGTCATGCTTGCCGCCGGTGCCGGAACGGCAGGGGCCCTGACCCTTCCGCCGGGAGGGATCGGCGGAGGGAGTCTCGTCGCGGGCGGACTGCTCGCCGCCGGGGTTGCCGGCCACGTCGCGTGGCGATACGGCCGCACGAACACCCCCCACGACGACGTCGAGGCCGGGCTCCAGACCTTGTCCGAGGAAGTGGACCGGAGAAATGAACACATGAACGCCCTCGCTCAACTCATGACCCGCACGAGCACGGAAGAGGACGTGCACGCGGCCTTCCGGACGTTTTTGGAAGAGGTGCGCGAGGTGACGCAGGCCAAGTATGCGGCCCTCAGCATCTTCGACGAGGACGGCCGGATCTCGGAATTCTTCACGCTCGGCCTCACAGACGAACAGGAGGCGCGCATCGACCATCCCCCCGAGGGAAAGGGCCTGCTCGGATACATCCCGGAGGAGCAAGTAACCCTGCGACTCGATGACCTTAGCGCCCATAGCGAGTCGGTCGGCTTCCCCGAAGGACATCCCCCCATGCAGTCGCTGCTCGCGGCGCCGATCACGTATCAGGGCCGCGCGCTCGGGAACCTCTACCTGTCGGACAAGCGAGAGGTCACGACCTTCGACGCGGCCGACGAACGGTTCGTAGAAGCGGCGGCGGAGGCGGCGGCCGTGCTCATCAACGAGCGACAGTTTCGGCTGCAGAACGACCGCATGCGGCAGACGCTCCGCCGCGAAACGAGGGCCCTCGCCGAGGTGCTCGGGCGACTGGCCGAGGGAGACCTGTCGGTCGATGTTCCTCAAGACAGCGACGACGAGGACCTCGCCCGGGTGTGGAGCCGACTGGACGAGACCGTACACAGCCTCCGGGCGCTCATAGGACGTATCATTGAGGCCACTCAGGAGCTTTCAGCTACCTCCGATCAGCTGTCCCACACGGCAGACGAGATGTCGGCCGGGGCCGAGGAACAGTCCACTCAAATTGAGGACG
>CAZBIB010000125.1:0-3062 GCA_964491575.1 uncultured Salinivenus sp.
ACCGGCGACCTCCTGCTCCCAAAGCAGGTGCGCTACCGGACTGCGCCACGCCCCGCGCGGAGACGGAGAGACGAATGGTGATCGATCAGGTCAACTCCTTGGCCTCCTCGAGCTCTTCCTCAACGTCGTCGAGAGGGACAATCTTCTGACGAAAGCCGTAGTTGCCGTCTTCCTTCTTCTCGGCAACAACGAGCTTCGCCATCTTGCGCGAGGCCGACCCGCTGCTCTGGTTTGCCATGGCTTATTTCTTCTCTCGGTGAAGGGTGTGCTTCTGAAGGACGGGGTTGTACTTCATGAGCTCGAGGCGGTCGGAGGTATTGTCACGGTTCTTCGTCGTGTGGTAGCGCGACGTACCGGGCTCCTCCGTGCATTCGAGCACGATCTGGACGCGGTCTTCTGAGGCCATCGTACTGGGGAGTGGTTGTTCCTGTCAGTCTATCTCTCCGGAAGGAGTGCTACTGCTGCGGACCCGGGAGAAACCCCTCGGTCTACATCTACACGTCGTAGCCCTGCTTCCGGGCCTCCTGGAGGACCGCCTGAATGCCCTTCTTGTTGATTGTCTTCAGGGTCTTTGAGGACACCTTTAGCTTTACGTGGCGGTCCTGGGAAGGAATGTAGAACCGCTTCTCGTGCAGGTTGCGCTTAAAGCGGCGGTTGGTCTTTTGATTGGAGTCCGACACGCTGTTTCCCGTGACGGGTCCTTCGCCTGTGACGTCGTCTTTGCGAGCCATAAGTGCACCTCTTGGGTCGATTCGTTCCGGCGGCGCGTCCTCTTCGGCAGAACGCGGTCCAGACTGCGCAGACCACGCGCCAAATCGGCAAGATTGTAGGAAAGAACGCAGGTTTTTGTTCGTGAAGACGGCGCAAGTTCGCTGCCCGCGCCGCGCAATTTCCTTCGGGATCCTCATTTTACCTGGAAATGAGCATCTCCGACGGGGTTCCGCCAGCTTCGCCGTGGAAATCTTGTACCTCCCTGAGGAAGGCAGAACCGGTCCAGTCTTTCTCAGCGGAGAGAACTTCTCATGCATCCATGTGCACGGCCCGAGCCGGCTCGATGGACGCAGCGCGAGCGGCCGGATACAGCGCGGCCAGGACGCAGAGCCCGAACGCTACAATGGCAATAAGAATCACGTCGAGGGGGCGGACCGCAACGGGATACGCGTCGATGAGGAACGACTGGGCCTGGGCCATCGGCACTACTTTGTAGTACTTCTGAAGGAACGCGAGGCCGAGGCCCAAGACCAGCCCGAGACCGGTTCCTACCGCTCCAATGAGCGCGCCCTCAAACAGGAAGATGCGGCGCACGTCCGCCTGGGAGACCCCCATCGCCTGAAGCGCCCCGATGTCGCCCCGCTTTTCGATGACGATCATCGTGAGAGAGCCGATGATGTTGAACGCCGCCACGATGACGATGAGGCCCAGAATAGCGGAGGCGCCCCACTTTTCCAGCCGCATCACGTCGTAGAGCGATTTCTGAAGGTCGTACCACGTCCGCACGGTGTAGCGGTCGGCGTCCAGTTTTTGCTGAAGAGCTGCCTTCACGGCCCCGGCGCGCTCCAGATTGTCGAGGCGGAGGTCGATCCCCGTGACGCGGCCCTCCGTGCGGAAGAGCCGCTGGGCCTCGGACAGGGAGATGAAGACGCGTTGCCCTTCCGAGGTGCTCCGTACTTGAAAGAGGCCCCGCACCTCGAACCGCTGGACGGGCGGACTCCCGAACACGTTCGTGAGCGTACGCTCGATGGCAGGGGCCGACAGCAGTCCCACCGCGCTTGCCGACCGTGTGCCGCCGGCGGGCACCAAGCCCATGCGCTGCCCCAGGGTTCGGTTCAGCACGATGCCGGGCGTTCCGCTCGCATTCGAGCTCAGATCGAAAGTGCCCAGGGCCATCGTGGGAGCGACGGTTCCCATCATCGACGGATCGACGCCTCGGACGCTGACCACGCGATTCGCCCCGTTCGCGCTGCGACTCAGAAGCAGGGCCTTCCCCTCCACGTACGGGGCGGCCGCCGTCACGTGCTTCGTCTCCCGGGCGAGTCGGAGGAGCGAGTCGGCGTTGGCCACGCCCTGCCCCTCCGCGCTCACGACCCGCACGTGGGGATCGAGCGATACGAGGAGGTCTCGCACGAAGTCGTAGAACCCGTTCATTACCGAGAGGACGACGATGAGGGCAGCGACACCGAGGGTCACGCCCGTCATCGAAATGCCGGTGATGATCGAGATGAGCGATACCTCTCGGCGACTCGCCAGGTAGCGCCGGGCGATCTGAAACCGATAGTCCACGGCGGGCGTCGTTGATCGAGCGTTGGGAACCGGGGAGGGTCGTCTCCCCTCGCGGCGAAGTGTTACTCTCCGCTTCCCAACATCGGTTCCGGATTCGAGAAAGCACCGTCCGGAGGCGTGCTGGGCAAGGCCAGATTGTTGGTGAGAAGGGCCCGGTCGGCACCCATCGCCTCTTTGCGCGTGGCGAGGTGAACAGTCCCCTCAGGAGTCTTCAGTTCCGTGTAGCCGGTCCAGTCAAAGAACTGTGGCGACGCCTTCTCGGGCATCCCCTGGAGGTGGTAGGCCCAGCGGTCGAGCTGACCCGTCTCGGTCGACACGTACAGCCAGTACTCATCCTTTGGCGTCAGACCCACGTCGCCGAAGGTCAGGTGGATCACGTCGTGCTCGGCGGTCGAGGAGTCGGGGAGGTAGGTGCGGTTGACGCCGGGATCGAAGACTTTCAGCGGGGACAGGAGCCAGTACGTGTCGTTGATGAACCGACCGTACGCCTCTCGCTGGGCCTTTTTTCCAGCCGCTCCGGTGAGTTCGGTGCCGTTGAGGTAGACAGTACCAGCCGGCTGCTGGTTTTCCGCGTCGCGGACGTTGACGAGGGCGACGTACGAGGAGTCCGGGCCGCTCGACCACTCGATCCGGTACTCGCCCGTGTTTCGGTTCCAGAGGTGGCGCGCGATGGTTTGTTGTCCGTCCGGCGATTCGAAGCCGAAGTCGAACCGGAGGTAGGGAGCCGTGGCCCAGGCATCGGCGCCGTGGGCCTGAAGCAGGCGGTAGGCCACCGAGTCGGC
>CAZBIB010000125.1:3162-9710 GCA_964491575.1 uncultured Salinivenus sp.
ACCACGTAGTCCTTTCCCTCCGTCCGGATGAGCCCCGCTTCGCGAGCAGCGGCCTCGGAGCCGGCCTCATCGAAGTCGGAGAAGTGGATCGTCTCGGCCTTGATGAAGCCCTCCTCGAAGTCGCTGTGGACCTCGCCGGCGGCCTGCGGGGCGCGCGTGCCCTTCTCGATGGTCCAGGCATAGGCGCCCTTCTCGTCCGCCGTAAAGAAGGTAATGAGGTCCAGCACGTCGTACGCCGCGTGGATGAGGCGTTCGAGGCCGGGCCGATGCAGGCCGGCGTCCTCCAGGAAGAGCTGCCGTTCCTCCGGATCGAGCTCGGTAAGTTGCGCTTCCAGCTCCGCCGAGATAACGACGACGCGGGTGTCTTCCTCCTCAGCGATTCCGCGGAGCTGATCGACGTACGCGTTGCCGTCGGGCAGGTCACCTTCCCCCACGTTGGCGACGTAGAGAACCGGCTTATCGGTCAGGAGAAACAGTTCGTCGACGAGCGGCTGATCGGGATCGCTGACCTCGAACGACCGGGCCCAGTTCCCGTCGCTCAGATGATCGTGGAGGCGCTCGTACACCTTCAAGTCCTCGGCGGCATCCTGGTCGCCCTTCTTCGCGGCCGTCTCCACCTTCTCAATGCGCTTCTCGACCGTCTCCAGGTCCTTCAAGAGGAGCTCGGTGTTGATCACTTCCACGTCGCGCACCGGATCGACTTCGCCCGCCACGTGCGCCACCTCGTCATCTTCGAAGCAGCGCACGACGTGAATGATGGCGTCCACTTCGCGGATATTGGCGAGGAACTGATTGCCCAGTCCCTCGCCCTCGGCGGCGCCTTCCACGAGGCCGGCAATGTCGACAAACTCGATGGTGGTGGGAGTGGTCTCGGGGGAGCCGGCCAGCTCGGCGACCCGCGCGAGCCGCTCGTCCGGAACGGGCACGACGCCCACGTTGGGGTCGACCGTGCAGAACGGATAGTTTTCGGCCGTGGCCCCGGCGTTGCTCAGTGCATTGAAGATCGTCGACTTGCCGACGTTGGGGAGGCCGACGAGGCCGCACTGGAGCGACATATTGAACCGTGAAAAGAATTCTGAAAACTATGCTGGGAGGGGGGGAAGGGAGAATCGGGAAAGAAGGAATAGCGTCATCCCCCGCGCTCCCACGCCCCCATTCTTCCACTCACATGGGCTACCCGTCGGCGTACGGCACGTCAATGAACTCCCGCTCGGGGAGATAGACGGCCGTGAGGCGGCCCATGCCGGGCTTCATGTGGTAGACGCAGCCGGTGTCGATGAGAATGAGCTTCTCGCGGTTGATGGGCTCCGGGCGGGGCGTATGGCCGCACACCACGGTCTTTTCCCACAATACCTCCGACGCGTTCAGGTGACCCCGTTCCCACAAAAGTACCTCCTCGTCGGGATCCCTCAGATTGTCCGAAATTGTGAGGTCGGGCTTTAGCCCTGCATGAACGAAGAGAAAATCGTTCGTTTCGTGGTAGAGCTTTGTGTCGCGGACGAATTCGGCGTGGGCGGCCGGAATTTGGATTTCGGAGGTTCCGCCTCGGACGTAGCTCTGAAGCGTGGAGACGCCGCCGTTCATGCGCCAGAGGCTGAAGGTGCCGGAGTCGAGGTACTCGATCATCATCGCCTCGTGGTTGCCCCGGAGGAAGGTGCAGGGCACGTCCTCGCGGAGGTCTAAGAGCCGGTCGATCACGGCCTTCGAGTTGGGACCGCGGTCGATGTAGTCGCCCACAAACAGGAGGTGGTCATCCGGCGAGGGGTTGATCCGGGCGAGGAGCGCGTCGAGCGACTGGGGGCAGCCGTGAATGTCGCCGATTGCTATGAGTCCCATCGCGCGTGCCCTGCCTTGCAGAAGTGGGAGTAGTGAGATCCCAGACGAAACAGAAGAAAATTTGGTCTGGGATAAAGGTTGAGGACTTGCGACGAGAATCGCAACTCAGGAGGTGTCGGCCCGCTCGCGAATGGCGTCCATGCCAATCAGGCCGCGTCCCGATTTGTTGAGGCGTCCCTGATCGTGGAGGTCGAGAAGGATGGCGTCGATGACGCCGTTCACGAAGGTGCCGCTCCGCGGGGTGCTGTACTTCTTCGCAATCTCAATTGCCTCGTCGACCGACACCTTGGGCGGGATCTCTTCGAATTTCAAGAGCTCTGTGGTGGCCATCCGGAGGAGGGAGCGGTCGATGACGGCAATGCGGTGGATTTCCCAGTTTTTCGCGTGTTTCCCGATGATCTCGTCGGCCTCCGCCATCGTGTCGAGCGTCGTGCGGAAGAGGCGCTCCGCGAAGTCGCGAGTCGGAGGATCGTCTTCGAGCGGCGCTGTAAGGAGCGTGTGGACGATCTGGTCGAGGTCCCCATCAGCCTGCTCGTGCGCGTAGAGCGCCTTCATGACGTGCTCTCGGGCTTCACGTCGGGTGCTCATGAGGGGACAGCCGTTCGGAGTTCTGGGATCGCAATCCTGCCGCGGTATTCGTGCGGAGACGGCTCTTATTTCTGATAGAGGGGGCAGGTTCGGGCCTCGACTCGGATTCCTGTAATCTTGGATTTCAAGGGCGTCCGGCTCAAGATTTCGCAGAGGAGGTTAGACTTCGGGGGCGAAACGTGTCTTTCGGTCCCTCCTGTTCCGCGCAACGACGGCTCGGCACGTGCGTCCCGATTCGCCCATCCACTGGTCCGCGTATCCGGCTCTCCTCATTGCGGGTGCGTTTGCGCTAGGGATTGTGGGAGGGTCCGTGCTCGGGTCGGGATTCGTATCCTTGTGGCTTGGTGGGGCTGGAGTGGGGCTGGCGACGTTCGTCGGGGTTCAGTGGTGGGACCGAACGCGGCTCGTGACGCTCGCCCCGCTTGGGCGGATTGTTGCAATGGTGCTGATTGCGGGATGTGCCGGAGGGGCACGACACGCTGTGTACCAGGCGCCCTCGCCCAGAGGTCTGGCTCCGGCGGCTGAGGCGAGCGACGGGGATACGGCCCTCCGGGGACTCGTGGTGGATGCACCCGAGCGAACCGAGACGGCGACGCGGTTTACCCTGGAGGTCGATACGCTCTTTGCGAAGCGAGATACCGCTGCCGTGGAGGGCCGGGCGCGCGTCACACTTCGGCCTTCTCCCTGGGCCGAAGACGTTGGACCGTTTCCTGAGGTTCACCAGGGCGATGCCGTTCGGCTCCGAGGGGCTCTGCGGCCCGCACCGGGGCTTCGGAATCCAGGCGGGTTTGACTACAGCGCGTACTTGGCTCGTCGGGGAATCTGTTGCACGATGTACGTGGGAGAGCCGGATCGCGTGGTTGTTCGGGGAGGACAACGAGGAATCCTGGGGATGACCCTCGTCACCGTTCGGGAGTACATCCGTCACCAGATCGGTCGGTATGTGCCCAGCGACGGAGGACGGGCCGTTCTTCGGGCCCTTCTCCTCGGAGACCGAAGTCGCGTCACAGATGCTCAGCGCGATCGCTTTGCCAAAACGGGCCTCATGCATCTCCTTGCGGTTTCCGGACTCCACGTCTTCCTCGTGGGGATGGTGTTCTATGCCCTGTTGCGTCCCCTCCTGATGCGCCTTCGATTGCGGTGGCGAACGGTCGAAGGGGCGAGAGCCGTTCTCACAGTTGTCGTTTTGGGGTTCTACATGCTGCTCACTGGGGGACGTCCGTCGGTCGTCCGGGCGGTGATTATGGCGACTCTCTTCATCGGGGGGATTTTTTTCCAGCGGTCGGCTCATCCCCTGAACACGCTCGGGGTGGCAGCCCTCGTTCTTCTGGCCATGCGCCCTCCAGCTCTGTTCGACGTGGGCTTCCAACTGTCCATGGCGGCCGTGGCGGGCATTGTGACGCTCAATCCTCGGTTTCTGGAAGCAGTGCCGGACCGATACCGGAATTCTGAGATGACAGAATGGTTCGTTTCCACGGGGACGGTGTCGGCGGCCGCAATTCTGGGGACGGCACCGATTCTACTCTACCACTTTGGATGGGTGTCCGTCGCCGGGCTTCTGCTCAACATGGTCGGCATTCCCTGTACGGGATTGGCGCTCTCGGCAGCAATCCTCATGGCAACGATGGGAGGGATCTGGACTGTTGCCGGGACTGCCTTTGGCAGTGCGGCGGATCTGTTCGTGCAGGGACTCCTCGCAACGTCCCGATACGGGGTGGAGTGGTTCTCGTGGGCGGGTCTCCGAATGGCCGTTCCGGATCCATGGGTGATCGCGGCCCTCGGTGCGGGCCTCGTTGCGCTGGCTCAGTGGCCGCGGCCGCGCAATCGGTGGCGGTGGGTCATCGCAGGACTTCTCCTCGCAACGGTGTCGGTCTGGGGGGCGTCTATCGGGCGGGATGCGGGAGCGGCACTCGACGTCGTGTTCTTTGATGTGGGGCAGGGGGGCGCCACTCTGATTACCACGCCGGCGGATCGTCATGTGCTGGTAGATGCGGGTCCGCGCTCGCCGGGAGGGAGCGAGGCGGAGTTCGCAATTCTTCCCTACCTGGAGCGCTGGGGCATCCGCCGACTGGATGCCGTGGTTATCACGCACCCCGACGAGGACCATCTCGGGGGATTGCCGACCCTTCTTCGAGAAGTGTCGGTGGGACGGGTCGTGCACAACGGGTGGTCGGCCGACACGGAGCTGTATGCCGAGACGCAGCGCCTGCTCGATCGGAAGGAAATTCCTCAACGGGCGGTTCGACGGGGGGATACGATTGCCGTCGATCGGGCCGTCGGGATTCAGGTGTTGTCTCCGCCTCGAAATTCATCGCGCTACGGGATTGACGAAAGAAATGATGCCTCCGTCGTTCTCCATCTGAGATACGGAACGGTGGACCTCTTATTTCCCGGGGACGTGGAGACGACTGCCGAGCGGAATTTGGTTCGGGCGTATGGAAGCCAGCTTGAGAGTCGGGTAGTGAAGGTGCCGCATCATGGATCTGCGACCAGCAGTTCTCCAGGCTTCGTGCGTGCCGTCTCTGGAGCAGATGGACGCTCTCATGCCGTCGTGAGTGTGGGGCAAAGTGGGCAGTACGGAATGCCCAGTGAGGAGGTCTTGTCCAGGTGGAGAGAGCATGAGGTGAGTGTGCACAGTACGGCTCGGAGTGGTGCTGTGTGGACTCGAACGGATGGGGAGGAAGTGTGGCACGTGCGCTGGAAATGAGGCGACGTGCGTCTGGAATCGGCTGTCATACAGATGTCCGTTTGCTCCCGCAGTTCGTATTCCTTGCCGGGAATATGTTTCATTCGGATCCGATATACACCTGTATACCGAAGTCATCCTGTCCGATCACCGATATATCGGTTTGCAGAGGAGACATTGCCGGTCAGTCAAGTTATCCACACTCCCTAGTATGAATGAACCGCTCTGGGATGTTTAAAAAGATGTGGTTGTTGTTGTTAATCGTGTGGAAATGTGGATAACCGAGTCGCCCACATCGAGCTGGGTCGAATGTGGACAGTTCCCCCGATTATGCACAGAGTTGTCAACAATCGATCCACGTGAGATCGCGTGCAAATGCTGGTATACGGCGCTGAGGGCAATTATAGCGGGAATTTTCCACATTTCCACAGTAATCCACAGCGTAGCGCAGGATTTCGGGGGCACGGTTATGCACAGTCATCCACAGTGTGCAAAAGTTGAGGACGGCTGTGGATATCCCACAGAGTTGTCCACGAGCGGTTGCGGCCGAATATTGATCCACAGATTATCCAGAGGTTATCCTCCACTTATCCACGAGTTATCCACAATCCTGTGGATAAAGGGGATTTCCAAGAAAAGTGCGCGGCGCAGGAGGGGGAGCGATATACTCAGGACCTGGATTCGGGCGTTTCCAGCTCTACGCTCTGTGACGAGATTAATGCGAAGACGGAGCTACTTTCCGGTCGTCGAGCTCGTAGCGTCGGTCTTCGGTCGGTTCGGCGTAGAGGGGCGAGTTTGTCTTTGCTTCGGTTTACGCATCACGAATTACGCGTCACGCTCGCTCCCGCAGCAGTCCCGAGCGATCCCTCCACGCCAAAGATGTGGTAGGACCATAGATGTGAGATGTGGCGGGACCGTGCAGCGGAGAGCTACAGCGGCAGGTTTCCGTGCTTCTTCCGGGGATTGTTGACCACCTTGTCTTCCAGCATATCGAAGCCGCGGATGAGGCGCATGCGAGTCTCGCTGGGCTTAATGACGTCGTCCACGTAGCCGTACTCGGCCGCCACGTAGGGCGTGGCAAACCGGTCGCGGTACTGCTCCACGAAGTCGTCCTTCGCCGCCTTGGGATCGTCCGCCGCGTCCAGCTCGTCGCGGTAGATAATTTCAACGGCGCTCTTGGGCCCCATCACGGCCACCTCGGCGGTGGGCCATGCAAAGTTGAGGTCCCCGCCGATGTGCTTCGAGTTCATCACGTCGTAGGCCCCGCCGTAGGCCTTGCGCGCGATGACGGTGATGCGGGGGACGGTCGCCTCGCAAAAGGCGTAGAGCAGCTTGGCCCCGTGCTTGATGATGCCGTTCCACTCCTGGTCGGTTCCGGGAAGGAAGCCGGGCACGTCTTCGAAGACGAGCAGCGGCACGTTGAACGCGTCGCAGGTCC
>CAZBIB010000126.1:0-9706 GCA_964491575.1 uncultured Salinivenus sp.
GACGCAGTACCCGAAGGACTCGCTCGACATCGTGGCCTTCGGCAACGACGCGTGGGAAGTGGACGTGGAGGAGCTGCCGTACCTTGACGTGGGGCCGTACTACACGAACACGCGGGCCGGATTGCGGCGGGCGCGCGACATTCTACACCGCCGCAACAACCGCAACAAGCAAATCTTCATGATCACCGACGGCAAGCCGAGCTGTCACATCGAGAACGGCGAGATGTACCGCAACGCCTATGGGCTGGACCGAAAGGTGGTCAACAAGGTGCTCGACGAGGCGACGATCTGCCGCCGGGAGGACATCACCATCACGACCTTCATGATTGCGCGGGATCCGGGGCTGCGCGACTTTGTGCGCGAGCTGACGGAGGCCAATCAGGGCCGCGCCTACTACTCGGAGCTCGACGACCTCGGCTCGTTCCTCTTCGAGGACTACGTCCGCAACCGGCGGAAGCACCTCCGTTGAAGGGGGGGTTTTGGACGTTGGGTAGCCTTTCAAGTCTGTGAGTTGTGAGCTTCGGACTGCGCCCATCCCAGGAAAGACGGGCGACGGCGGACCACGGACGGCGGCTTTTCGGCGCTCATCGGCGGTCTGCCGTCCGCCGACCGCGGTCGTCGCAGTCCACGCCAGCTGTTCTCATGCCAGCTCATGGAATTGGCCTTTGAAGGTTGAAAAGCGCGGGCACAACCGTCCAACCTGCACCAAAAATCAGGGTTGGGGGGCACCCGCTGCCAATGTTGACTGAAGGGAGTCTGCTTTGGCAGGCTTGTCCCACGCCTTGTACAGTTCAATGAGCGCTTTGCGGGATTGCTGGGTCGCGGGGTGCTCGGAGCCGTGGAGTGATCGTTGCATGGCCGCTGCTTTCTCGTAGAGACGCTCGGCCGCCGCATAGTCACCCTGGGCCCGGTGGGCTTGGGCTCGTTCGTAAAGCGTGTTCGCCGCATCCAGGTTCGTGGCCCCATACAGTTGCTGATAGATCGACTGCGCTTTTTGATAGAGGGAATCGGCCGCGGCGTAGTCGCCTTTTTTCTGCAGCAGTCGCCCCACGTTGTTCAGGCCCACAGCCCGCGAGGGATGCACCTTGGGAAACAGCTTCTCGCGGATGGTCCGCGCCTTACGTAGCAGCGGCTCGGCCTCGTCGAGCTTGCCCTGCTTCACCAGCACTTGCCCCAGCCGATCGAGCGTCTCGGCCAGGAGGGGATGATCGGCGTCGACGTGGCGCCGGCGAATGGCCAGCGAGCGACGCAATAGCCGCTCGGCGTCGGCAAGCTCTTCTTTCAGGACGTAGAGCAATCCCAACACGTGTAGCTCAGAGGCGACGTCGGGATGATCCGGTCCGTGCAGCGATGTTCGCAAGGCCAGCGCCTCGTGGAAGAGCGAGTCGGCCTGCGCGTATCGGCCTTCCCGTGCGGCGATGATGGCCAGCTCCCGGATATTGTCGGCAATGTCCGGATGCTTCTCGCCCAAATGCATTCGCTGAATGGAAAGGGATTCGCGGTACAGACGCGCCGCCTGCTGCGTCTGGCCCTCGTACCGAAGGAGACGGGCGCGCTCGTGCAGGCTTTTGGCCCGGTCGGGATGGGTGGACGGTAGATGCTCCCGCTGCGTGGCAAGCGCGTCGTCGAGCAGCGACGCCGCATCATCGTGGTATCCGAGCCGCCGGTAGATCCGCCCGAGCGTGTACATCATCGTCGCCTGTACCTCCGGCTGGTCGGACAGCTGCTGACGAGCGCGCGCGGCGCCCTGATCCAGCAGCTCGCGGGTGGTAAGTGTGTCGCTCAAGTGCGCGGCGGAACCGGCGGCCTGATACGGGTCCGCCCGTTCGAACAGGCCGACGAGAAAGTCGGTGACCTGCTCGGATTTCTGGGCCTCGTGCTGCGCCCGGTCGAGGGCGGCCTGCGTCCGCTGCGAGTGCCACGTGATCGTGACGCCGTAGCCGATCAGGAGCAGCACGATGACGGCAGCAGCGGCGACGCCCCCTCGATGCCGACGGGCGAATTTGCCGGCGCGGTACGTCCAGCTGTTCGGATGTGCCGATACCGGGCGGCCCTCCAAAAACCGGCGGAGGTCGTCCGCCAGCTGATCGGCCGAGTCGTAGCGCCGGTCCGGCTCCTTGCGCAGCGCCTTCATGACGATCGTGTCGAGGTCGCCGCGTAGCGTCTTGCGGAGCTCCGCGGGCGAAGGGCCCGCACCGGACTCGTCATCGGACCGGGTCGCCGCTACGCTTGGAGGAGCGGGATCCTCCTCGCAAATGATGCGCTCGACCTCGCTCGGCGCCTGGTCCTCAACGGAGTACGGGCGGCGGCCGGTTAACAGCTCGTAGAGCACGATGCCCAGCTGATAGATGTCCGACGCCGTGGTGATGTCCGTGCCGCGCACCTGCTCCGGACTCGCGTAGGCGGGCGTCATGGGAAGCCATCCGGTGCGGGTGTGAGGTACTGCCCGGACGCGCATGGCCTCCGGGTCGAGGAGCTTGGCAATCCCGAAGTCGAGCAGCTTCACCTGCCTCTCCTCGGTAACGAGGATGTTCGCCGGCTTCAGGTCGCGGTGCACCACGAGCTTTTGGTGGGCATACTGCACCGCGTCGCACACGTCGAGCACGAGGCGAAGCCGCTCGCGGAGGGAGAGCTGGTGCGCGTTGCAGTAGGTGTCGATGCGCTGGCCCTCGACCACCTCCATCACGAAGTAGGGCTGACCGGCCTCAGTGACGCCCCCGTCGAGCAGCTGGGCAATGTTTGGGTGCTTGAGCGTCGCCAGGATTTGCCGCTCGGCCAGAAAGCGCTCAGTGGCCTCGGGCGAGGGAAACGCGACGCCCAGCCACTTGAGCGCGACCTGCTGGTCGAACTGTCCGTCGGCGCGGCGCGCGAGAAAGACGCGTCCCATGCCCCCGTGCCCCAACTCGTCGATCAGCTCGTAGGGCCCGAGGTACCGGCCTTCAAGAGAGTCGGGGGACGACCGCCGGTGAAGCGACGTGTTCAGACGGTCCATCGCGCGCTCCACCAGCCCCTCCGCGTCGTGCGCCTGCAACAGCGATTGGACCTCGTCGAGAAGGGCCGGATCGTCCGCACAGCACTCCTTGAGAAACGCGTCCCGCGTGGTCGGATCGCGCTCCCGTGCCGCTTCGAAGAGCTCCTTGACCTGTTGCCACCGATCAGAGACCATTGCGCTGCTCATCGTTACTGCCTCCTTCCTCATTCGTGAGCTCGCGGTTGAGCCAGGCCCGGGCCACGCGCCAGTCGCGCCCGACAGTCGCCGGGGAGACGTCGAGCGCCTCGGAGGTCTCATCAATCGTGAGCCCGCCAAAGAATCGGCACTCAACGACTCGGGCCTGCCGTTCGTCAATCTCCTCCATCCGCTTCAGCGCCTGGTGAACGGCCAGCACGTCGGTTAAGTCCACCTCCTCGGCTGCGTCCTCTTCTCGGAACGGCACGCGATCCCAGTCGCCCCCTCGCTTTTCCGCCTTGCGCTTCACGGCGTAGTCGACGAGCACGTTGCGCATCACCCGCGCAGCGATGGCAAAAAAGTGGTTGCGGTCCTGCCAGTCGATGCGATCGAGATCGACGAGCTCCAGATACGCCTCATGGACGAGAGCCGTTGTGCTGAACGTGTGCCCGGCACGCTCCTGTCGCATCCGGCGGTGGGCCATTCGACGCAGCTCGTCGTAGACCAGGGGAAACAGCTCATCCAGGGCCTCTGGATTCCCCGACGCATACGCTTTCAATAGCTGGGTGATCTCGCCGTCTCCCATGGCCGACCCTTCTTTGGTCTGCCGCGAAGATCCGTTGAGGATGCCGTTTGTGTAAAAGAAGTGAGAAGATTCACGTTCCGTGAGTGACTCGCCCCGGTTTTTCGGCTTAATCAAAGTGGAAGCCTCCTCCAGAAAATGGAGAGCCGGACTTCCGAGAAGATGTCTTCCTGGGTGCATTCTCGTAAACGAGCCAGATGAGCGCTATGGGCACGTCTGATTTCTCGTCTTTTGACCTGGAGATTTATCTCCTCGGCCAGTTTCTCGTCTCCGTCCGCGGGCGGGAACTCTCCGAAACGGCGATAAAGGGTCGAAAGGCCCGGTCGCTCCTAAAGCTGATTGCGCTTCGGCGTCACGGCCAGGTCGTGCGCGATCGAGTCACGGATGCGCTGTGGCCCGATCTCGACGCGACGGCGGCTGCGTCCCAGCTTTACAAGGCGCTGCACCACATTCGCACGGCATTCGCCGACAAGGCAGAGGGGGCCGACGAATGGATTGAGATGACCGACACCCTCGTTCGTCTCGCCCCGCCCGGAGAGGTGGTCATCGACGTCCATCGCTTCGAGGAAAAGGCCCAGGCCGGGCTGCGCAAGCATCGCATTTCGGATCTAGAAACGGCGGTGTCGACGTACGTCGGCGACCTCCTTCCCATGGATCTCTACGCGGACTGGGCGTCCCTTCCCCGCGAGCACTACCGCCAGCTATACCTCGACGTGCTGACGACCCTGGCGGCCCAGTACGAACAGCGGGGGCAGCTCTCGGAGGCGGCCCAGATGCTTCGTCTGGCCCTTGAGAAAAACCCGGCTCTGGAGGCGGCCCACCGGGCTTTGATGCGCATTTTTGCCCGGCGAGGCCAGCCCACGCGGGCGCTCCAGCAGTATGACCGGTGCCGGGAGGTGCTGCACCGCGAGCTTGCCATGGGGCCGTCTTCCGAGACGAAAAAGACCCTCGAAGATGTGCGGGAGCGGCGACTGGGACGGGTGGGCGAACCGGGGCTCTTGCAGTCGACGACGCCGGCGCCCACGCTTCCCATCGTCGGGCGCAACGCCGAGTGCCGCGCCATCGATCGCCGGCTCGACCGGCTGTCGAGCGGAGTGGGTGGGGGCCTTCTCTTGCGAGGGGGAATGGGACTAGGGAAGACGCGCCTCCTGCAGGAGCTGGCGCTGCGGGCCCGGCGGCGGGGGCTGCGCATCTTTTCAGGCGAAGCGCGGGAGGAAGACCATAAGATTGCGTACGGTCCCTTCGTTGAGCTCTTTGACGACGTACTGCGCGAGGATCCGACCATGCAGGAGCTTCTTCCGGAACAGCTCGGGCAACTTGTCCCGAGCTTCTCCGGGGACGGCATTCCCGTACCGCATGCCGATCGCCGCGCCGCGCAGGGCTACCTCTTCGCACAGGTGCAGCGCGTGCTGGCCCGGCTGGCCGAGGACGGTCCGATCGTCGTGGCCCTCGAAGATATCCACGCGGCCGACGAGGGAAGTCGAGAGTTATTCGCCTATCTGGCCCGTCACGGGGGCGAGTTGCCCGTCCTCCTGGCTGCGACGACGCGGAGCGAGGGCGACGACCTAGCCCGGCTCGCAGGGGCGGAGGAGGGGCTCGGATTTACGGTGCTGGACCTGGACCCGCTCACGGCCGACGAACACGCCCTTCTGCTCCGGCAGCACGCCGATTCGACGGTGTCCGAGGACGCAGCCCACCGGATCTTCCGCCGTTCGGAAGGGATCCCGCTGTTTGCGTTCGAACTGCTGCACGCTCATTCCGAAAAGAACGCCCCCTTGGTGGCGAAGGATCGGGACAGCCACGAATCGAGTGTGTTCGCCGCGGCCTCTGAGCCGGTGCCTCCTTCCCTCCGTCCCGTCATCGAGCAGCAACTGGATGTCCTCTCAGCCGCGGCTCGGCATCTTCTCTACATTGCCGCCGTCATCGGTCGGCACGTGCCGTACGACGTGCTGGCGTCGGTGTGGAGTGGGGTGGCATTCATCGAGGACAAGGGCATCTTCGATCCCCTTGAGGAACTCGTCGAGGCACGACTGCTCGATGAACGCGGGCTGGACTACTCGTTTCGCCACACGCTGGTGCGGGAGGGCATCTACGCCTCCATTTCTGAGGCGCGCCGTCGCACCCTGCACGACCTCACGGCCCGCCAGCTCGTGGCGATGGGCGAGGGAGACGACGAGGAGCCCGTCGAGCAGATTGCTCACCACTTCCTCCGGGCCGACAAGGGGCGTCAGGGGATCCATTATCTCCTCCGAGCCGGGGAGCGAGCCGAAGCCGCCTACGCACACGACGGTGCCCTCCAGCAATACGGAGACGCTCTCGACGCACTGAAGACCCTCGATGAGAACTGGGCACGCCGTCTGAAGTGCGACGTGCTCGAGCGCGTGGGCGACGTGTACCGTGCCTGCGGGCGACTCGAAGAAAGTTACGACGCCTACGAGGACGCCGTCGCCCTCGCCACAGAGGTGCCTCTGAGCACACCGAACCGGGTGGAGCTTCACCGAAAGATTGCGGTGGTGGCCATTTTTCGAACCGAGATCGACCACTCCAAGCGGCACCTTGACCAGGGGTTCGAGCTCGTCGAGGACGACGTGAGGGCTCGGGTCCGACTGCTCATTACGCGAGCCCTTCATCTCTGGCACCAGAACCGGCTCGAAGAGGCCTACGACGCGGCGCGGGACGCCTTGGAGCGAGCCGAAACGGTCGACGCCTCGGCCGAGGCCTCGCAGGCCCGCGAAATCTTGGCCATGACCTGCCTGCCTCTTGGGCGCTGGGAGGAAGGGCTCGAATACGAACTGCAACGGCAGGTGCACGACTGGTCGCCCGAGATTGTCGTTGCGACGGATGCCCACCTCTGCCTGTGGGAATATCACGTGACAGGAGATCAGCCGTTCGAGCGGGCGCGGTCGTTTATGGAGCGCGTGGCCGAGCAGGCCGACGAGCTCGGCAATCTCCGGTGCGTCGCCGTCTGCCACTATGCGCTGGGCACGATGCACCTGTGGCGGGGGCAGAGCCGGGCGGCCATCGAAGAGCTCGATGCCAGCCTGGATCTGCACGAAGAGGTTGGCTCGCCGGCTGGCATGGCGTACGTGCAAACCCGCAAGGGCATGCTCCACACGATAGAGGGCGCTCTGGAACGCGGCTGGCAGGCGGTACAGGAGGGAATCGAAAACGCCCAGCGGGCCGCCGTGCGCGATCACTGCCTGCAACGTCTCTACGGGATCGGGCTCTGGAACCGCCTCGAAGCCGACGATCGATCTCGGGTCGACACGCTCGTCCGGCGGAGTGAAGCCCTGCTGGACGAAACCGGGGCGTGTGGAGCCTGTGCCCTCGAGCTGTATCCGTGGCTGGCCTACGTTCACCTCCGATCAAGAGAGATGGATCGTGTCGAAGAATGCGGAGAGGCGGTGTCGGAGATCGCCGCGAAGACGGGCAACCCCATCGGTGAAGCCGCCGCCGCAATGATCGACTCCAGTTTGCTTGCCGCTGGGCAAAACAAGCAGCAAGCGCAGCAGCGGCGTCGCGAAGCTTTTGAGTGCGTCGAAGAAGCCATAACAGACGCCACCCACTCGCCCATCTCCCACTATCTCGACCGCATGGCGGATCAGCAGGAGCAGCTGCAGGCGGCGTAGTGGCAGACCACGATGATGCCCCTTTGGACGGCGAATTGCCGAGTCTTGGAGTTCTGCGGAACGCCACGGCGGCTGCGCATCGAAGCAGGTTTGGAGGACCTCCACATGCAATTTGCCGACCGGAAGAAAATCGGAAGACGGAGAGAAGAGCCGGTCGATACCTTCCGAGTGTGATATCGTGCCACACGCTCCGCGAGAATTACTCGCCTCTTCGCCGCACCCTTCATCCACAACAAACGAAAACCGCTATGCCCTCTGCCTCCTCCACTGCAGCACTCGACGAAGCCTCCATCTTCGACGCCGTTCAGGAGATGTACGAAGACGTCGCCGTCACTCCGACGAAAGAATTTCATTTCCCTACGGGACGAAGCTCATGTCTCTACCTTGGCTACCCCGAGAGTGAGCTCGACGCCCTTCCGGCTCGCGCCGTGGAATCGTTTGCTGGCGTCGGCTATCCGTTCCTCGCCGACGGAATCGAACCGGGCGACACGGTCGTCGATGTCGGCTCCGGCTCCGGGGTAGATGCGCTGATTGCTGCTCTTCGGGCTGGTTCGGAGGGCCGCGTCTACGGCGTCGACATGACGCCCGCCATGATTGAAAAGGCTGAGGAAACCATCCGCGAAGCCGGGGTCGAGACCGTCCATCTTCTGGAAGGCCGGGCCGACGCCCTTCCGCTCGACGAGGGTTCGGTCGACGTCCTCACGAGCAACGGCGTGTTCAATCTGGTTCCCGACAAAGAGAACGCCTTTCGAGAAGCCCATCGCGTGCTCCGACCGGGGGGGCGCATTCAAATCGCCGACATTGTCCTCTCGGAGCCGGTCTCGGAGAAGTCGAAAGCCAATCCGGAGCTCTGGGCGGAATGCATCGTCGGGGCCGAGCCGGAGGACAAGTACCTGGAGTTGGTCCGCTCGGTCGGCTTTGAAAACGTGGCCGTACTCGATCGGCTCGACTACTTCGGACGAAGCTCCGACGAAAGTACGCGCAAGGTCGCGAAGAGCCTCGGCGCCCACACAATTGTCTTCACCGGGAAGAAATCCTGACCCAGAGCAGCGTCTCCGCTTCGCTCTCTCACGTAAAACCAGTATTGCCATGCGCTTTCCAAAATGCCGAATCGCCTTCATCCTCCTTGCTGCAGCCTGCATGATGACAGCGGGATGCGGTGCGAGCTCCGATCCGACCGCCGAGCGCAGCGACAACGCCCAAGCCGAATCTCAAGCTCAGGATGAGCCGGTCGACCGGACAGTGACCGGGCAACTGTCGGGCTTTGACTGTGCCGTGGTTGGACAGCTCTGCCCGTCGACGCACCGAGGGGCCGATTACACGACGGGCGTCTTCACCGAGGATGAGTCCTTCTACTTCGTGGTGAACATTCCGCAGAGCTTCCTGCAGCAGCACTTCCTGGAGACCGTGGAGGTGGAAGGCACCGTGTACGCGCCATACGACCGGGCCGTCGAGCCGAAGGTGATTCGCCTGGTGGGCGACGAAGGAGACGGTCGCACGGTATACGAGGAAGGCTATTTCATCGACGAGGAGGGCCGCCGCGCCACCTTTCAGGATGGTGAGTTCCGGGACGGAAAATGGGTCGCCCCGTAGCCGCCTGCAACGGGGCGGATGCTCTTCGCCCAGCCCAGCCACAGGTGTACCCCTTCCGATCGCGCCAATTCGCAAAACGGAACTACTCCCACAGTTTCATGAGTCGCATTCTTAGCTTTCTCTACGGTGTCATCAACTACGTCGTCTTCCTCGGGGTTTTCCTCTACGCCATCGCCTTTGTCGGCGACTTCCTGGTGCCCAAGACGATCGACAGCGGCGGGCCGACGGGCGCGTTCTGGCCCTCGCTGCTTATCAACGCCGGGCTCCTCGGACTCTTCGCCCTCCAACACAGCGGCATGGCGCGCCGGGGCTTCAAAACGTGGTGGACGAAGATCGTCCCCGAGCCCCTCGAGCGCAGCACCTACGTGCTGTTTACCAACGCCGTGCTCATCTTGCTCTTCTGGCAGTGGCGTCCGCTCACGGACGTGGTGTGGAGCGTGGAGGCCGCGTGGGGGCAGTATGTGCTCTGGGGACTGTTCGGGCTCGGCTGGGCCCTCGTCCTGATTGCCACCTTCATGATCAGCCATGCGCACCTGTTCGGACTCAAGCAGGTCCACGAACACATGCAGGGCGAGGAGCTGTCGGCGCCCGACTTTCAGGTTACGGGGTTCTACCGCTACGTGCGCCACCCGCTCAACCTCGGCTTTTTAATCGCCTTCTGGGCCGCGCCCGAGATGACGGTCGGCCACCTCGTCTTCGCCGTCGCGACGACCGGCTATATCTTCGTGGCGATGT
>CAZBIB010000127.1:0-9700 GCA_964491575.1 uncultured Salinivenus sp.
CCGGATTTGGTCTCGACGAGAATCGCCCCCGCGACATTTCCGAGCCCGAATCGAAACTGCGCCTCTCGGGCGTCGAAGTGTGTGATGGAGGCGACGTTGGTCGCACGAATTTCTCGAAGAGACTCCACGGATCCATACGGGGAGCCCGTGCCGTCGAGGTAGACTTTGATGGGGACCGGGTTGTTGATGCTTGTGGCCCCGCGCTTCTGCAGCCAGTGCGATTTATACTGCTGTACCACCTCATACGTCGACATGCCATCGACAGGGCTGGACAGCTGAGTCAGGACGATCTTGTTCGACGAGACTCCGGACTGTGATGTCGGGGAGGAGGAGGCGCACGCCATTAGGCCGACGGAGAGCAGGAGGACCACCCCGATGTTGTGGGCAAACGTCATGGCTCTGGAGGTCCGATGGAAAGGCACGAGGCACACCAAATTTCTACGGCGCCGCCCGTTCATCGTTCATTCATCGGACCGCGTGCGGTCTCATGCCTCTGAGCCGACCTGCGCCTCTACCTCGTCTGCGGCCTTGGGGATGGGAGGCCCCAGCACCCGGGCGCCGTCCTCGGTAATCAGCACGTCGTCCTCGATGCGGATGCCCCCGAGGCCGAGGAAATCGTCCACGCGGTCGTAGTTGATGAAAGCCTCGTGCCGCCCCTCGCTCCGCCAGCGTTCAACGAGCGGAGGAATAAAGTAGCACCCCGGCTCTACGGTCGCCACGAATCCGGGCTGGAGTGGGCGGGCGAGCCGAAGGGTGTGGAGGCCAAACTGCTCGGGCCGCGTCTGGTTGTCGGCGTAGCCCACGTAGTCCTCGCCGAGGCTCTCCATGTCGTGCACGTCGAGGCCCATCATGTGCCCGAGGCCGTGGGAAAAGAAGAGGGCATGTGCCCCCGCGTCCACCGCCTCGTCGTGGTCGCCCTGCATGAGTCCCATCTCGATGAGGTGCTCAGTCAGCGTGCGGGCCGCGTGCAGGTGAATGTCGATGAAGGGAACGCCGGGCGCAAGAACATCGATCGCAGCTTCCTGCGCCGCCAGCACGGCGTCGTAGACGGCCCTCTGCCGATCCGAGAAGCGTCCCCCAACCGGCATCGTTCGGGTGATGTCGCCCGCATAATGCAACGAGGAGTCGGCACCCGCGTCGACCACCAGCAGGTCCCCGTCCGCGAGCGTGTTCGGGTAGGAGTGGTTGTGCAGCACCTCGCCGTGGATCGAGCAGGTGGGCGTAAAGGAAAACGCGCTGTCTGCCGCGGCGACGAGGCCCGTCATGCCTCCCATAATCTCGCGCTCCGCGACGCCGGGGGCAGCGTGCTGCAGGGCGTACTCGTGAAGCCGGGCGGTCCGTTCGAGGGCCTCCTCGATCTGGGCCACTTCGGCGTCCGACTTCGTAGACCGCTGGCGAACAACAGCCCGGATGAGGGGCTCTGAAACAGCGGCGTCGAGTTGATTCTTGTGGAGGTCGAGAAGAGACTCGAAACGCAGGCGGTGTTCGTCGCGGTAGGGCGGGAGAAAATGGATGGGACGGTCCTGCTCCCGGGCACGAGAGAGGCGGGATTCGAGTTCCGACACCGGAGCAACGGTGTCAATGCCCGCAGCCTGTGCCTCTTCCCGGAGGGAGGGCTGGTCCCCCGACCAGATGACGTCTTCAAGGGTGCTCTCCTCACCGTAGAGGGTCGAGGTGCCTTCATCGAGGTCGATCAGTCCGTACAGGTCCGGCCGGTCGAGGCCGAGGTAGTAGAGGAAGGTGCTATCCTGTCGGAAAGGGTGCGAGTTGGCCGCATAATTTCTCGGGGACTGCTGATTGCCGAGCAGGAGCACGAGGCCCGTTTCAGGGCGCTCCTGATTGATGAGCGCGCGGCGACGTGAACGATACGTAGAGGGGTCGAACATCGAGGGAGGGTGTTTCGCAAAAGGGGTTCGGTGGGGGGCAGCGGTTGCAGGTCAGAGAAGCGTGATAAGACTCAGGGCAGTGTGGAGTACGATTTCAGGCACTCCCTGATCTCTCTCCGGCGGGCGACCCATCCATCAGCAGTTGGAGCAACGCCCGGGCCTCCGAGAGGTGACGAATTTGGAGGACGGTCTGGTGGGTAGCATACAAGCCGTACGCCGTCACAAGGAGCACCGGGACGACCCACAGGGCAATAGCGCCCCACGTCGACCCGTTCACCAGCCAGAAACCCACGAGCAGCCCAAAGTAAATGCCGGCGACGAGCATCGAAAGCAGCGAATACCGCGCCTGGGACAGGCGCTCGTCAACAGCTGCAAGTACGTCCTGATACTGTCGCTCCTCCAGGGCCTCCAGGTCCACCACGCCCGACAGGGCTGTCCTCGCCCCCTTGCTGCCGTGGGGATCGAGCCGGCGAGCCACTCGGGACTGAATGGTATCGGTCTGTATGGCAGGCATGGGCGAGGCGCGTTGGGCGAAGGTGACAAAGCCACGTGCAATCCCGATCGTGCGGGAACCTAAAATCAGCACCGAGGCCGGACGAATGCAACAAAGGCGACGCGCCGTCTGGGCCTATGGTGGAAAAATCTCGGTGAACGACGGCTGCGAAGTCGAGAAGGGGGGAGCGAGGAGGACCGTTCCGTTGCGTTTCGGGGCGATCGTTCTGTATTATTGCTGCGCGATCACCTCCGACGATCTCTCGTGTCCCTATTTGCGCTTATGGTATGGATATCTTTGACGAGTGGACTACTACTCACGACCTCGCGGTCGTGTACATCGCCCTCGCCTACGGCACCGACCACGACCTGAGCGACGAGGAGCTCCGCGTGCTCACGGACGCCCTCCGGGAGTGGGTGGATCAGGAGGATTCCGCCCTCCGCGAGGTCATCGTCGAGGCCACCACCCTCTTCGTCGAGACGGACGCGACCGACGAGGTGCGCCGGGCTATGCAGGAGCTCCGGTCGGCCCTTTCTCCTCGGGAGCGGCGAAGAACGGTGCAGCATCTCATCCGCATCGCCGAGGCAGACGGAGTGTTGCTGGAGCGGGAACAGGGGTTTATTCACACCCTCGCGGAGGCCTGGTCGCTCAAGGAGCTCAGCGAAGAGCTTCTCGAAAGCACGTCTGCGGTCGTGCAGCGACGGGACGAGGACTGGAGCCTCATCCACGAGTTAGCATTTCTCTACATCCTCGTGGGGCACAGCTCTGGGGAGGAGCTCTCGTCGGACACGATCGAGGTGATGGTGGACCGGCTCCACGAGTGGCAGCCCAATCGCTCCGAGGAACAGGTGCGCGAGGTCGTGCGGCGGGCCCTGCAGGTCTATGCCGACGAGCCGGGAGAGGATCTCATCTACGACTCCGTGGAGGCCCTGAAAGAGGCGCTGCCCAGCACGATGCGGCTCACGGTGCTCGACGACCTCCACACGGTGGCACGGGCAGACGGTGTTCTCACGCGCAACGAACGTCAGCTCATCCGGTCCCTGGCGCAGGCCTGGGACGTGAACGTGCGGCTCAACGGGCATGGTGGGTAGCGCGCCCGCCTTCGAGCATGCCGCAGGTCCGTATCCTCAGAGAGTGACCAATCAAGAGGTTGTGTCGCTGTCGGCATCGGACGAACGGGAACCGGGCGTGCCCTCTGTGTGATTGGGAACCTGTTGGCCGCGGCCCTGCCAGTCCCCGTTTGGCGAGCGGTCCTGTGGGCCCGGAGGTGAGTTGGGGCCGCCGGGGCCCGATCCACCGAAGACGCCGAACTGAACCTGCATCGTTCCCTGTTTCACCTTGCGCTGGAACCACCGCATCACGTACCGTCGGAGGTAGGTCCGCGTGAAGGGGATCAACCCCAGAAGCCCCAGTACGTCCGTCAGGATGCCCGGAGTGATGAGCAGGGCGCCTGCGACGAGGATGATGGCTCCGTCCGCGAGCTCCGTGCCCGGCAGGTCGCCGGATCGGAGGCGGTTGTTGAGGCGGCGCCACGTGGAAAGCCCTTCGCGGCGCGCAAGGTGACTGCCCACGATGCCGGTTACAATGATGAGCGCCACCGTCGGCCAAAACCCGATCACCTGGTCCACCTGGATGAGGAGGGCCAGCTCGACCGCAGGCGTGAGCAAGAAGAGAAGGACAAGGCGACCAAACATGGAGCAGCCCTGCAGGGCAAACCTGTGAGGGAAAGACGGATCATGGACCGATCGTCGCTGTCACGACCGATTCGAATTGGTTGAACCCGCTTCCGTTCCCTTCTGTTCTGCCAATTGGCATCACTGAAACAGCCGGAGGGCGAGGTTCAGAAGCAGGGTGAGGACCACGCTCAGCACAATCATCGTCGCAATCGGCACGTAGACCCGCACGTTGTCCCCCTCGTAGACGAGGTCGCCCGGCAAATTGCCCAGATCGATCATGCGTCCGAGAAGAACGACGAGACCGCCGAGAAGGACGAGCCCGAGACCCAGGTGGATGAGGCCTCGACCGAGTGCGTCGGCATCCATGATTCACTGGAATCTGTACTTTACGTCATCTCATCTTCCAACTGTAGAGCGTCCCTCTGCGTTCAGAAAACAGGAGGGGAGCATCCGGCAAAACTCTACTCCGCGATGCCCGTGAGAGAGCCGGACTCGATTCGCACTGATCCCCACCCACCCATGCTCCTATCCATCTTCGTCGTCCTTCACATCATCACGGCCGCCGCGTGGTTTGGGCTGGCCCTGCGCTTGGCGGGTCGGGCCCGTACAGTGATTGAACTCGGGGGGGAGGCCGGAGCAGCTCTGGCAGAAGACGGACAGGCCTCGATCCGTCAGATGAACATCTTCGTCATCCTCACCTTCCTCTTTTCGATCGGGGCCTTCATTGCCGGCGGGCATTTCTCTGCCTACGGGCCTGTTTACCACACGTCCGTGACGCTCATCGTCCTGCTCGTGGCAGATCAGCTCTTCGTCATCCGGCCCGGCTGGACGGCGCTTCAGGAAGCCGTTGCCGGAGCAGTTGACGCTGAGGCGGCCGAGTCGGCCCGCAAAAAAGTCGCCATCGGGACCGGCGTGGGGCATCTCCTTTGGCTCGTCTTGCTCGTGCTCATGCTTTGGAATCGGTACCTTGGGGCGTACTTGTAGATGCGCTGAGGAGCCTGTCCCGAGTACTGTATTCATCTGCTCCTCGCCGGTGCCCACATCGTCCGGTCTGGCTGGAGTGATTTCGAGCGCGCCCCCAGATCTGTGCGGCGAAGAACTCCAGAAGCCGTCTGTAAGGATCTTCCCCCGCTTCGGCGACGAGAGAGGAAGCGAGGCCTCGAAGATGGCAGACAGTTCATTTTTTGACTCACAGTACTTTCACACTTAAACTATTTCTTGAGGGGCGTAGCCGCCCCTTCTGAGTTGTATGTGAAGTGTATTCCCCGAGGGTGCTGCTTCTCAATATCTGTCGCTCCAGGAGAGCATCTCGTAGCCGCTCGTTCGCATTAAGGCTCTTGATCCAGTGGGTGACAATGCTATGAAAGCCGATGAACTGTCCCTTTTGGAGGATGCGTTAGAGGCCCTCCCAGAAGTTGTTATCGTCTTTACTCCGGAAGGGAATATCCTGAGGTGGAACCGGCGGGTCCGGGAGGAGACTGGGTACGACGATGAGGAGATCGCACAGATGCATCCGGTGCAGTTCGTTTCGCCGGAGGAGGCCGATCTCGTTCGTGATCAGATAAACAAAGTTCTAACGAAAGGTCGCACCCGAGCTGAGGTTCGCCTTCAGACAAAGGAGGGCGATCTGATTCCGTATGAGTTTACAGGGACGCTCATCAAAACGGAGGATCGAAATCTTATCTGCGGCCTCGGGCGAGATGTCACGGATCGAAAGCGGACTGAGAAAGCCTTAGAGGAGTCGGAAGAGAAGTTTCGCAAGGTGGCAGAGGGGGCGCCTGTCGGCATCGCGTTACTTCACGATGGTACGCACGAGTACGTGAATCCGGCCCTCGTCGAGATGACGGGCTATTCCCAGGAGGAACTCCTTCAGAACTCGCCCAAACTTTTTGTTCATCCAGAAGACTGGCCGAGGGTAAAGAATCAAATCGAGAAACGTGTAGAGGGAGATGTTGAGCGCTCCCACTACGAGACCCGTTTTAGAACAAAGTCTGGTTCGACTCGCTTTGTCGAAGTGTCCGGGAGACGAGTCAACTACAGCGGCCGGGTGGTGACGATTGCGGTGGTGCAGGATGTCACTGAGGAGAAGCGCCTGCAACGCGAAATGCTAAAGGTGCAGGAGATCGAGCGGAAGCACCTGGGGCAGGAACTTCACGATGGGCTTGCGTCGGAACTGGCAGGTGCGTCGATGATGCTGGCCCGTGCAAGGGAAGTAGCCGAGAAGCACTGTCCGGAGGTCGCTCAGCAAGTCGAAGGTGCCTGGGACATTGTCAAGGATACTTCAAAAGATGTCCGCCGCCTTTCCCGGGGGCTGAACCCGGCTGGACTTGGGGAGGGGGAATTGGTGTCCGCCCTGGAGCATTTGGTGGAAACCGGGGAAGAGACCTGCCTGGAAATCGATGTCGCTATGAACGATGGAGGCAATTCGCTCCTCGAACGAGAGGACATCACCCATCTATACAGAATTGCCCAGGAGGCCGTTAACAACGCGCGCAGATACGCCGAGGCCGACGACATCGTCGTGCGAGTGAGTCATGACGGACGTGCTCTGGTTCTCGAGATCGAAGACAACGGTACTGGGTTTGACATCACCGCGCTGGAGAAAGCAAAGAGTATGGGGCTCCGATCAATGCGGCATCGGGCGGAGGTCTTAGGCGGAAGCCTAACGATTGAGTCGGATCCTGGCGCCGGAACCCTTGTCACCTGTCGGTTGCCATTAGAAGTGGCACCATAGGTCACGACCGACTATCGGACGAGGGCCGACGGTCCTACCGCACGGCCGCTAGCTTCCTGGGTGCGCGCCTGCCCACCGCCCTGGGGCCGCAGAAACGCAGAAAGTAGATGCTGCTTGGAAAGGTCGAGAGGCCGATCTGCCTCTTCTTTCGCCCCTCCTGTGCGCCGCTGTCGGCGGTCCGCACTCTTCGTCCCATCAGGGGTAATTGGCCACCACTTGACCCACCACGCCAAAATAAAAACCGCCTAAGCCCGTGTCTTTACGGAGCTTAGGCGGAACGCGTTGTGGCCAGGGACGGATTCGAACCGTCGACACACGGCTTTTCAGGCCGTTGCTCTACCACCTGAGCTACCTGGCCTCCTCGGAAAGAAGGGGCGGAGGGGAAACGACCGCACCTGAAAATATATCAATTTGCCCCTGCCTGCCAACGACCGGGCAACGGCATTCCCGTCCATTTACCGAACATCATCTCGGTCTCCGGACGGGGGGCTTCCCTGATCGTCCGAGTCCTCCGAACGGCGCACGCCCCACATCAGTTTCGACCGAAGCGTGTGGAAAAAGTGTTGGCCGGGAAGCTTTACGAGGTTCACAGTATGGGGGGCCCGCTCGACGGTAAATTGGAGCCCGTGCTCATCGAACATAGTGCTCCGCCCGTCCGCCGCAAACACGTAGGGCTGGTCGTTCTGGAGCACCTGACATGTGATTGTGGTGTCGGCGGGGAGGACGATGGGGCGAACCGTGAGGGTGTGGGGGGCGATGGGAGTGAGAATGACCGCCTCCACGCCCGGCGCAATGATGGGTCCGCCCGTGGAAAGAGAATAGGCCGTCGACCCGGTCGGGGTGCCGATGATGAGACCGTCGGCCCAGTAGGTATTCAGGTGCGTGCCGTCCACGGCGACCTCGATCTGAATGAGGCCGGCGGCCCCGCTCCGATCCAGCACAAATTCGTTGAGAGCCCACTCGGTGTCGAAGGCCGAGTGCGACGCCAGTCGGGCCTCGAGAACGAGTCGCTCTTCGATGCGATAGTTGCCCTCCTCCAGGGCGTCGAGCGCCTCGTGGATTTGCTCGATCTCAATGTCAGCCAGAAAGCCGAGGCGACCAATGTTGACGCCCAGGAGGGGAGTGTCGTTGGGGCCCGTCAGGTGGGCAGTTCGCAGCAACGTGCCGTCGCCGCCGAACGAGAGCACCAGATCGCCGGCCTCGGCAATGTTCGATACGGCATGCTCGCGGCAGACGGCGGGATCGATCAGGTCTCGTTCGACGAGGCCCTCGGCAATCGGTTTGTGGATCCAGAAGTCGAGGTCGTCGGTCAACAGTCGACCAAGCAGTTTGGCCAGCGGATCCCAGAGAGATTCTTTGGTTGGATTGCCGGTGATGCCGTAGACCATAGGCCGCCAGACCAGTCAGTGAGTTCGAGAGAGGGGGCCGCCGAAGGGAACCGTCATCTGTCCGCTGAAAGGGCGGGGGGATAGAACGTTCCGGTGAGAGAGATGCGAGCCAAATCAACCCATGGTTCAGGAGCGTTGCACTCTTGGCCCGACGTTCAGCTACGGCCGGACGAGGTAGACGGAGCACGGGGCGAAGACGGCCACCTGATGGCTCACTGTGCCGATGTTGGAATCCGGATCGTTCCGGTCGACTTTGTGGGAGCGCATGACGATGAGATCGATGTTCTCCTCGTCGGCCACCTCCGTCACTTTCGGTCCGCGCTCCCCGTACAGGATGGTAGACTGCACTTCAAAGCCGTTATTGCCCACCTGGGCTGCCCAGGCCTCCATTTTTTCTTCAGCGTCCTCGCGGAGCTCTTCGTAGAAATCGTCCATCTCACCATCTTCCTCGTCCTGAAGCGTTTCGATCACGTGGAGCAACTGGATCTGTGTCTGGTCGGGGATCCCCAGTTGCTGGGCCGTGTCGAGGACGTATTCGTTGGTGCTGGAGAGGTCGACCGGAATCAGGATTGAGTCGTGCATGGATAAGAGAGAGGTAGGAGGGAAGGGGGAAGAGAGAAAGGGAAGGGGAGGCGCCCATCAATGGTGGCCGCCATCCTAGGCGGGGCGATGCGCATGGATCTCTCAATCGTAGTGTAGCATTTAACACGAAGAGAGAAAAGCTGCGGCATGAGGACGGCTGAATACGATCATGACGCAACCCGACCTCCAAGATTTGCGACGATCCCTGGCGCGTCGCCTGAAGGAGAAGGCCGAGCTGGAGCAGCAGGTCCGGGCGGTGCAATCGCAATTTCAGAACGAGATTGCACCTCTTCAAGAAGAGGTGCTCCGCCTCCAGATGGAGCGGCTTAAGGAGGCAGCCCAGGACCGCATGCGAAGCGCGCGTCTCCGAAATGCCTACCACGACGCCCAGGACGCCTACGAGGAGTTTCGGGAGCGACGTGCCCACGGTCTCCACCAACCCGCCTCCGCGTCCAAAGAGGACCTGAAGGCGACCTACCGGCGCGCTACCAAGCTGTGCCACCCGGATGCGGTGGCCGACCCGTACCACGAAGAGGCAGCGGCCACGTTTCAGGCCCTCGAATCCGCCTACGATGCAGACCATCCGGAGGCTGTTCGGGCCATCGCCGAGGATCTCGAAACGTGGGGCTTCCCCCGCGCGCCCTCCGCCCCCGCCGATCAATCGGCCTCAGACATAAAGGCCTCTCTCCATCAGGCCGTATCGGACCTCGATGCCTCGATCGAGCGACTCCGGACGTCGGAGGCCTACCGGAGGGTCAACGAGGCCGCTGACGTGAACATAGAATCGATGGTGGAGGCGCAAAAACGAGTCCTTCAAGAACGGCTAATGGAACTGAAGCACCGCCGGCGCGCCCGGTTTAAGAATCTGTTTTGATTCATGTCTCGAGCTCCGAGCGGCCTTGATGGGCTGCAAATCGATCCTTCACTCGACCGGCACCGAC
>CAZBIB010000128.1:0-9624 GCA_964491575.1 uncultured Salinivenus sp.
GGGGCATCTCATCACCAACCTCCCCGCTCTCCAGGACATGAAGCCCGGCTCGGCCGGATATCCGTGCCCTGGGATTCAGCCAGCCATCTACGACGACAACGGCGATCCGCTGGAGCCCGCGAGCGGACGAGCGGGCAACCTCGTCATCGAGCGGCCCTGGCCCGGCATGCTCCAGACGGTCTACGGCGACGACCAGCGGTTTATCAACGAGTACTGGCGCCGCTTCTCGGATGTCGACTCCGACGACTGGCGCGACTGGATCTACGAGGCGGGCGACGGGGCCGTTCACGAAAAGGATGGCTACTTCCGCATCCTCGGTCGGCTTGACGACGTGATGAACGTCGCCGGCCACCGCCTCGGCACTATGGAGCTCGAATCGGCGGTTGCACAGGTCTCTGCGGTGGCCGAGGCCGCCGTGGCCGCCCGTCAAGATCCTCAAAAGGGCAATGTGCCCGACGTATACGTAACGCCTCGAGAGGGCGTGGAGCCGTCCGACGAGGTGCGGCAGAACATCATCGCCGCCGTCGAGAAGGAGATCGGCGCGTTTGCCCGGCCCGCAAACGTGATCTTCGTCGACGATCTCCCAAAGACGCGGTCCGGCAAAATCATGCGTCGCCTACTCGAAAATATTTCGAACGGCGAGGGGCTGGGCGACACCACCACGCTTCGCGATCCCAGCGTGCCTGAGCGGATCCGGGATCGGGTGCAGGCGGGGTGATGTGTGATTCGTGAAAAGTGATGCGTGAGGGTTTGTCTTTACGTTTTACGCATTGCGAATCACGCATCACGAATCAGCCTTTCACTACTGCTGTGCCGGAACGAGATGTGTCGTTTCGGTGATTGGGGTCTGGGAAATGGACACTGGGGCTGGGAGGCGTCGGGGCAGGAACGATCGGGCGAAGAAGGCGGACGGATCGAAGCGCAAGCGTCGCACGGTGAGGTTGGAGGAGCCGGCTCGAACCCAGCCGTCCCAGTGCGTGGGAGCGGGACCGATCGGTAGCGGATCCACCAGCGTCGGCCCGCCAGCCAGGGTGGAGGCGTGTCCGCGGCCTGGCCGGTCGAGCGGGGCGAACCGGGTCGTGTTTAGTGGCGACAGCTCCAAGCCTTCCCGACGACTGTCGGGACGCTGTCGGTGCTGTTGGGAGAGACTGTCGGCTGACCACACGGGGAAGTAGCGACGGTCGGGCGCCACCCGTTCCCACCGCCACCGTCGTACGTCGGCCCCGTGCCGATCCGCAAGCAGGGCCACCGCCTGCCGGAACGTTCGCCGGAGGCGCGGCCCGGCCATGTAGGCCGAGTCCGAGGCGACCGGCAACCGCCCAATTTCGGCGCGGTAGGCGCGCATCCACTGCTCGAACAAGACCGCGCCGATGCTGGCGGGTTCGTAGATGTGATCCCAGTTGCGGAGGTACGAGAGGGCATCGGTGACAATCGGGTCAGTGTCCGAGAGAGGGGCGAGATCCGGCAGCATGCGGGGTAGGAGGGCACCCGCCCACGTGCTCGAATCACTCCGGCTCCACCGGGCCGGATCGACGACTCCTCCGGTCCAATGTGACCTAAGTGCTTCCGCCTGGTGCCGGGCCCAGGAGGAATTCCCCACGAGCACAGTTCCCAGTCCTCGCTCCACGACCTTCGGTTGTCCGCGCACGCTCCAGGCTCCCGCCGTGTCGATGGTAAGGCCCGATCCTTGAAAGAGGCGGAAGGCTGACGAATCCAATGGGGCGCGGGACGTTCGGAGATTCGCAACGGCCGTCCATGTGGAGAGGTCGCTCCACGCCCGGAAGCCCGGCCACCGCATCACCCAGGCGGAGTCGGGAGAAGGCGTGGAGAGCAGGAGGCCCCGGTCGTACCGCTCCACTTCGACCAACTGTTCTTTTCCGTCGGCTGGACTGATGCGTTCGTGTCGGGTGCGGATGCGGGCCGTGTCCACTGCCACCCGATCGAGGCGAGCCTGACTGCCGAGCAGGTAGCTCCACGCCCGGCGGCCGGTTGTGCCCGTGGGGAAGAGGAGGGTGCCCGGCAGGGAGGCCATCACGGTGCGGCGTGAGCCCGGTTGGCGGAGCACCACTTCTTGAATCACCGGATCGGCAGTGGCGCCGAGGACGTGTCGCGCGAAGAGGGTCGTGCGGGCAGTATCCGCTCCGGGCCGTGCCGCCCAGGCGATGCTTCGCTTCTGGCCGTGGAGGTGAAGCCAGCGCCGCAGGCGGCGATCCGCGCGTCGAAACCCGGACAGTTCGATGCTGTCGGGGAGGGTCATGGAGGAAAAGTCGGTTCCCGTCCACGCCAGCAGGCGCTCGATGGCCAGGAGGTGCCAGGGCTCCCAGCGATTCGGGGTGGTGTTGAGGTAGACGAACGGAGTTCGGCGACGAACCCTGTTCGACTGGAGTGCTGCATTTAAGCCTCGGGTGTAGGCGTGCAGGCGTTTCCGAGTTGCGGTTGGCAGTTGGTTGTAGGCCCGGCGGGCGTGGTAGGCGAAGCCGAGTCGACGGGCGTGTCGATCGATGGGCACAAGCCCTTCGCCGAATGTTTCGGACAGGGTCCCGAATGCAGTGCGGTGCCAAACGGTGACTGTCCACGGGCGCGTCATGCCATGCACGTAGCCGAGGGCCGTGAGCGCATCCGCCGACTGAGGGGCGTCGATGACGGCGGTGTGCTGGGGCGTCCAGCCAATCGAGACGGTGTCCTGAAGGCTGCCGATGGACTGCTGGGAGGGGGGCGTCGTGTTCGGGCCGGTGAACACCCACCACAGGAGCATGGCCCCTGCAAGGACCAGGACGAGGGTGAGTCCAAGGTACACACGTCGAGACACAGGAAAAGGGAGGCGGGACCTCAGGAATCGGTGTGGCCGGTGGGGGGCCGGTGCTACGGCGTACCCTCATCGAGCCAGTCCGTGAAGGCGTCCAGGGACTTGGCATTGAGGCACTGGTCTGGCGTCAGCCAGCCCTTCTGCCCCACCGCCACTCCCCACTTCATGTGGTCGATCTCCCGAATGGCGTGGGCGTCCGGGTTGATCGAGATGAGGACGCCCTGGTCTGTCGCCTCGCGGACCCAGCGCCAGTCGAGGTCGAGCCGGTGGGGATTGGCGTTGAGTTCGAGGGCCACGCCGTGCTTCGCGCAGGCCTCGATCACCCGTTCGTGGTTGATGGGGTAGCCCTCCCGGCGGAGGAGGAGCCGGCCGGTGGGGTGGCCGAGGATCCGGGTGTACGGATTTTCGATGGCGCGCACGAGCCGCTCCGTGACGTCCGCTTCGCTCATACTGAACCCGGTGTGGATGCTCGCCACGACGAAGTCGAATCCGTCGAGAATCTCCGTCTCGTAGTCCAGCGATCCGTTTCTCAGGATGTCGCTCTCGATCCCATGAAAGACGCGGAATGGAGCCCCGTCGTCGTTGGCAAAAGTGTTGTTGAGAAGGTCGACCTCCGTTTGCTGCTCGCGCACCTCTTCGGCGGAGAGGCCGCTGGCGATGCGGAGCGACTGGCTGTGATCGGAGATGCCGAAGTAGGAAAAGTCCCGCTCTCGGGCGGCCTCGGCCATCTCGCGGAGAGAGTGAACGCCGTCGCTGTACGTGGAGTGGTTATGGAGACAGCCATCAAGGTCATCGAGGGCAAGGAGGGAGGGAAGCGCATCCTCGGCGGCAGCCTCCACCTCACCCCGGTTCTCGCGGAGGGCCGGTGGGACGTACGACAATCCGGCGGCGCGGTAGAGCGCCTCCTCGTCGGCATGGGCGTCGGGGGATCCACTGGTCTCCTCAACGGCTGAGCAGTGCTCGGGGGAGCCGGTGGTACGCCACCACACCGTCCCGAACCGATCAGGCGTTGTCAGGTGCACCCGAAGAGGAATGCCTTCCTTGAGTTGTCCCCTCATCATCGACTCGTCCTCGGAAGAAGGATCGTCGAGATGAGACGCGATCCAGTTCCAGACTAGGTCGGATTCCGTCGAGCTCACCAGCACCTCGGCCTGTTCGACCGTTTCTCGGTGTCGGCGGAGCGCCCCGGTCGGTTCGGCGCGGGCCACAGCATCCACAGGCCGCAGCTGCTCCAGGAATGACTGGAGGGCCGTCCAGGCGTCGGCGAGGCGCCATTGAGACTCATATCGGCGCAACTGACGGACGTTCTCAAGAACGTTCTGCTGTGTTTTGGTCCCAAAGCCGTCAAGCGTCGCGATGCGATTCTCCTCGGCGGCCTGCTCCAGTTCATCGAGCGTCGTGATGTCAAGTTCAGTCCACAACCGACGAGTGCGTTTCGTGCCCAGGCCGTTCACCTGCATCACGTCCATCAGTCCGGGGGGAACCGCACTGAGCAACTCATCTCGGAGCTCAAGCGAGCCGCTGTGGAGAATGTCTTGCACGTGCTCGGCCATCGCGTCCCCGATTCCCTGCACGTCGACGAGAGTGTCCTCGGCGAGTCGATCCGCCACTGCATCGTCGAGTCCACTGAGAGACCGCGCCGCCCGGGAAAAGGCGCGAGCGCGATGCGGGTTGCCCCCTGTAAGCTCCAGCAAGTCGGCCGTTTCCTGGAGAATTTGGGCGATGTCGTCGTTACTCATGGGCGCAGACGAAGAGAGCAAAGGTGGGAAGGGGAACGAAGCGCGCTTTCACAACATACCGGAACCCCGAATCGATTCCAAAGAAGAGCGACCGGATTCTGATCACGTGCCCGTCTACGGCACCGGTCCTGGATGCACGTTTGCCTTGCGAGAATTTCAGGCCAATAGAGCTTCACAGAGTACTTTAATCCCCTCTTTGGAACTTCAATAGAGAATTGTGTACAGAGTATGTACCACACATCGGAATAGGAGCTTTCGGCAGGGTCACTCCGTCGTGCTATCCCTCGAACATAGTCGCGCATTCTCTTCATCGTCCAGCCAGGAAAAGTGAGAACGAAATTTTCCCGGTGGATGGGTTGAGGAAATCCTTCTTTGACAACCTCTACTGGACTCTGTATACTTGGTAGGCGTATAGTCAGGCCTCTAC
Source organism: uncultured Salinivenus sp. (assembly GCA_964491575.1). Lineage (GTDB taxonomy): Bacteria > Bacteroidota > Rhodothermia > Rhodothermales > Salinibacteraceae > Salinibacter. Next base: position 4,973 of record CAZBIB010000128.1, read on the forward strand.
CAGCCTGCTTCGATCTGTGGCGTAAACAGTATCATTTGTGAGGCCGGTCCCGAGGGGCCAATCCCGAGCCGTCGACGGGCCGCCTCGCAATCTGTAGGTCCGGTGTTGCACCCGCACCCCAATTTTCATCCTCTAACAGACTCGACTGAGCACTAGCCACTTATGGTGATTCTGGATAAGCTGTCCGTTCAATTTCTGCTTCTGCTGCCCCAACAAGACGGCGGCGGTGCCATCAATGCCCTCGTTCAACGCTTCAATGAGGGGGGGGAATGGATGTGGCCCGTCCTCATCTGCCTCATCATTGGACTCGCGATTTCCTTCGAGCGGATCATTTCCCTGAATCGTGCCGATATTAACACGCAGGCCTTCCTCCAGCGCGTGAAACAGGCCCTTGACGAGGGAGGCATTCCGGCGGCTGAGGAAGAGTGTGCGAAGACCCGCGGGCCGGTCGCGTCGGTCTTTCAGGCCGGGCTCTTGCGTGCAGATGAGGGCATCGACGCGGTCGAAGAAGCTGTCGTCTCGTACGGCTCCATCGAAATGAGCTTCCTGGAGCGCGGGCTCGTCTGGCTGTCGCTCTTCATCAGCGTGGCGCCCATGCTGGGCTTCCTGGGAACGGTTATTGGAATGATTCAGGCATTCGACTCGATCGAGCAAGCGGGAGACATTTCTCCCCGGCTCGTGGCTGGAGGCATTAAGGTGGCTCTGCTCACCACTGCGTTCGGGCTGATCGTGGCGGTCATCCTCCAGTTTTTCTACAACTACGCCGTCTCGAAAATTGATCGACTGGTGGCCGAAATGGAGGATGCGTCCATCGAACTGGTCGATGCGCTCGTGGCCCTGGAACGAGGTGAGTCCGCCACCGCCGAGAAGTCGATTCCGGAGAGCGTGGGCGAACGTAAGGAGCGAACCTAAAGAGTTCTCGAACGGAGGACCCTGCTCGTCGGCTGGAGCAGGGGGCCTCCTCGTGCTCTTCCAGCCTTCCCCATCCGATAGACTGAAACACTTTTTATGAGTCAGAATGCCATTCTCCCCATCGCCATCTGGGCGGCCATTGCTCTCGCTGGATTGAGCGTACTTGGCATGGGAATCTTTGGTCTCCGGAGTCTCGTATACGGCAAGGTGGACCCCTTGAGCATCGTAGTGATTGCCATCCCCGGAATCCTTCTCGTAATTCTTGGGTTTACGGTACAAACCTGGGTCCAGGCTGGCATCTACACCCTCGTGATTATGTTTGGCCTGGCGGTACTCGGGCTTCTTTTCACGGGGATGCGCCAGCTGTTTATGTAGATCTCCCCTGTAGCGAGAACTCACTGAACCGTCCCTCCCACTGGTAGCAGCAACCTCTTATGGCTGGACTGTTGGATAAGCGACGTGAGGACCGGGAGGAAGCCTCCATCCCCACCGCAGGAATGGCCGACATTGCATTCCTGCTGCTCATCTTCTTCCTGGTTACCACGACGATTAACGTCGACACGGGGATCGGAATGACCCTGCCCCCCAAGCTGAAGCCGGAACAGAAACCGCCTCCGGTGAAGGAGCGGAATCTGTTGAAGATTCTGGTCAATGCAGAAGGGGACGTCCTGGTGGAGGAAGAGCGGGCCTCGGTGGCGCAAATCCGGGACCGCGTGAAGAAGCACGTGCTGAACTACGGCGATAACCCAGACTTGGCCGTTAGCCCCGACGATGCGGTCATCTCGATCAAGACCGACGCCCAAACCCCCTACAGCACCTACATCGAAGTCCTCGACGAGGTGTGGATGTCCTATCGCGAAATTTGGGATCAAATTGCGCGAACGAACACGCTTCCTGGACCGGAGGGGGGAACGGCGGGCCTGGAGCAGACCTACTCCAGCTACCGCGAGTACTACAACAACCTCGGACCCGATGAGGAAAACCAAATCCGGGAGGCGTTTGGGGCACAGATTTCGATTGCGGAACCGGATACTGGTGAGTAAATCCTTTCGTGTAACCTTGGGTTGCTCTCCCTCGCTTTTTTCTCAAGTAACGTCCTGTTCTCATGGCCTCGCAGAAGTTTCAAAAGCGAAGTTCGGATACAGACCCGGAGTTTACTACGGCCTCGCTTCCGGACATCGTGTTCATGCTGCTAATTTTCTTCATGGTGGCCACGGTGCTCCGAGAAACCAACATCAAGGTCCGTACTCGGCTTCCCCAGGCGGAGGCCTTAACCAAAATTGATCAGAAGCGTCTAGTCTCGAAGGTACACATCGGTCCGATTAAGCGGGGCGAAAATCAGGGGGAGACCGCCATTCAAATCGACGACGCACTGATCGAAGAGCGCCGTGCCATTCGGCAGATCATGTACAACAAGCTGCAGGAACAGCCGAAGCTCATTGTTTCTCTGAAGGTGGACCGAGAGTCCGAGATGAATGTCGTCAATCAAGTCCAGCAGGAGCTCCGCGAGGCCAATGCCCTGCGGATCAATTACTCCTCGAATCGCGAGGGACCGCCTCCGTCGTAAGCGCCGCGTTGTCTCGCCCAAAAAAGCTCTGCTTCCCGGCAGGGCTTTTTTGTTTTGGGTACGCCGTGTGACTGTTAAGTGAACCAGTAGGCCAACAATCGGGAGAAAGTTTTCTGCGAACGAGCGAACGCTACGAACCAACTGCATCTCTCTATGGCTCATCATCTCACTTTGCTTCCCGGCGACGGGATCGGGCCCGAAGTGACCGAGGCTGCCGTACGAGTAATTGAGGCGGCTGGCGTGGACGTGGTATGGGATCGTCATCGCGTCATCGGCGCAACGGCGGTCGAGCGGGGGCGCCCGGCTCTTCCGCCTGACGTCGTGGATTCGATCCAGGAACGGGGCACGGCCCTGAAAGGACCCGTGACGACACCGGTGGGGCAGGGCTTTACGAGCGTGAACGTGCAGCTCCGACAGCGCCTCGACCTCTACGCGAACGTGCGTCCCGCTACGTCCCTTGAGGGGCTCGTCACACCCTTTGACGATGTCGACTTGATCATCTTTCGGGAAAATACGGAAGGACTCTACTCCGGCATCGAGTACTTTGACGAACGCCTCGAAATTGCCGACTCGATTGCCCGGGTGACGAAATGGGGCTCCGAGCGGATCATCCGATTCTGCTTCGAATTCGCGCGGGAGCACGATCGGGACCACGTGACCCTGGCCCACAAGGCCAACATCCTGAAAAAGACTTCGGGACTCTTTCTCGACATTGGCCGCGACGTGGCAGCCGAGTACCCCGAGATTGAGTTCGACGACAGCATCGTCGACAACCTCTGTATGCAGCTCGTGACGAATCCTGAGAACTACGACTGCATCGTGTCGACGAACCTCTTCGGGGACATTTTGAGTGACCTGACGGCTGGGCTCGTGGGCGGGCTGGGGGTAACGCCCGGGGCCAACATTGGCGACGAGCTGGCCGTGTTTGAGGCGGTTCACGGAAGTGCCCCGGACATTGCTGGCCAGAACGTGGCGAACCCGACGGCCATGATCCGGACGGCTGTGATGATGCTCCGCCACATCGACGAGGAGGCTGCCGCCACGGCCATCGAACAGGCGCTCTTTGACATGTACCGGAGCGGCGACGTGCTCACGCAGGACGTGGGAGGCGACGCCACGACCTCCGAGTTTGCCGATGCCTTGACCGACCGAGTGGCCGAAGAAAGAGCCGCGTAACTGTTTGCTCGACCCCATCTGTCATGATTCAACGCATACAAACTGTCTATTTGCTGCTCGGAATTCTCGTGCTGGGGGCCATAGGATTTTTCGACGTGCCCTGGAGCGGTCGGGCTGCGAGTCAGTTTTCCTGGTTTGTCCCTTCTTTGATTGGGCTTCTGGTTGTGACGGTGGGAACGGCCCTCGGGGCAATTTTTCTATACAACCGTCGGAAGACGCAGCGAAGGGTTGTCATTGGCGTCCAGATTCTGACACTTCTCCTGGCCGGGGTTCTGTACGTGGGATTGTACCTGGCCAGAACTCTCACCTTTACGGGACCAAACGGCATCCTGTGGAGCCGAACCATTACGCTGCTGCTGCCGATTTTCGCCTACGGCCTCTTTCTGCTCGCGCGGCGGGGCATCGAAAGCGACATTGAGCTTGTGAAGTCGATGGATCGAATCCGGTAGCGGCTGCCCTTTGGCCTGTGTGTGATGTCTTCCGACTGGCCCCCTCGGGTTTACGTCGTCCTGAGCCTCGGCGTCCTCAGCTTTGCCTTCGCGCCCATCCTGGTTCGCTGGGCGGGCGACGTGCCGGGGCTCGCCATTGCGGTGTGGCGGACGGTGACGGCGGCCGTCGTCTTGCTGCCCGTAGCCGCGGTTCGTATCGGGCCAGAGGTGCGGCAGTTTACGGGTCGGGACGTAGGGCTCATCGTTGGGGCCGGGGTGTTTTTGGGGCTTCACTTTATTGCGTGGATTGAGTCGCTCTACCACACGACGGTGGCCAGCGCCTCCGTGCTGGTCACGACGAGCCCGATCCTGCTCGCGATTCTCGGCTACCTCATGCTCGGGGAGCGCTTGCGCCGGACGACCGTGGGAGCCATTGGGACCGCAGTGGGAGGCGCTGCGCTGATCGGCTGGGCCGATGCGGGACGCGTCGTGCTGGGCCGGGGCGCCCTCGTGGGCAACTCGCTGGCGCTCGGGGGAGCTGTGCTCGTGAGCGTCTATCTCCTTATCGG
>CAZBIB010000129.1:0-3331 GCA_964491575.1 uncultured Salinivenus sp.
CATCGGTTCGCCAGGTATGGAAATGCCGGGCCGCGAGCCGGAGTCGTACGAAGTCATAGCCTTTACGAAGGACGGCAGCACCCGCGTCTATGCCCGTCGCTGACGGACGCGAATGGTTTTCTCATGCTGCTGATCGGGCTTCACGCGTCGACACTGGCCTTGCCAACCGCCGCCACTGGATGATCGTGGCGACTCGTCCCACAGGAAATGACGGCTCTTGAATTGCCCTATTCTCCGCAAGTCGGACGAAATCGAGGCGGCGAATGCAGGTCGCTGCGGCTATATGCACTTCGCTTCCTGCATCCAATCCATCCCTGTGAGCGAGCATTCAGTCCCACGCAGTGACGCCGAGAGGCGCTCGTTGTCTTCCTCACACAATCCCTCCCAGACCCATGATGAACTGGACGCGCTTTTTCACTTCGCTCATCACCGCCCACCGTTCCCTCGGAGCACTGATGACCCCCCGATCCGTCCTCCATTCCGCGCGGCTGTACCGGGTAGTCGCAGGTCTCCTTCTCGCCGTTGGGCTCGGCCTTGCAGGTCCGCTGCAGGTGTCCTCGGCCTCCGCCCAGTCCTCCCTCAAGCCGTCTCCTGACTCGAAAGAGGCGACCGGCTCTTCCCATTGGCCCACCCATTTCGACAGGCAGATCGCCCATGCCCTGAAGCAACAGCCGTCGATCCGCACCTCGTCCCTCGAGGTCGTGATTGAGATCGCTGTAGAGAACGAACACATCGACCTCTTTCGAACAGTGGGGGCGCTTCTCAACATCATCGAACACGACTCGAACCGCGCTCATCGCCTCATGGCCGTGCAGGCGCTGCACCAGATTGGCTCCGAGCACGTCGGGACCAAGCGGTATCGGCAGGCAATGAGCCAGCTCTATACGCTGACGCAGAGCGAGCTGCCGGAGCAGGTGCGTGTTGCCGCAGAGCAGACGCTCTCTCGGTACACCAAGGCTGGATGACGCTCCACAGCGAGACCTGTGCAGTCACCGTCCCTCGCCTCCCGCGTAGCGGGCAGATCGAAGACTCCCCCTCACCGGTCTCCTTGCGCCTGTCTTGGCATCGCGCCGGGGCAGGCGCTCTGTGTTGTGCGGGTGCACACGTGCCCGCGGACCCAGATCTGGACGTCAGATGCGGGCCGCTACGGCCATATGCAACTCGCTTCCTGCATCCAATCCATCTCTGTGAGCGAGCATTCGGGCTCCCGCAGCAACGCTGAGAACCTGTTTTGATTCTGAATCGGTCAGCGAGAGCGAGCACTGATGAGCCGAAAATCGAATCCTGATCGAGGCCTGCACGCGACAGCTGTCGGTGCCGGTCGAGTGAAGAATCGATTTGCAGGCCATCACTGCCGCTCGGAGCGCCCCGATCCCGACAGGCGTCGGGAGAGGAAGTACTCTCCGGGGTGTACCGAGGTACGAATTAAAACAGGTTCTGAGAGGCGGTCGCTGCATCTTCCATTCCTCACTCACCACTCCATCGCCAGGCCCGTGACGAACTCGACTCGCTTTTTTCCTGTACTTCTCGCCACCCACTTCCACCTGGGAGCTCTCTGCACGCCATCCGCCTCGGACGACGAATCCCCCGAGACGGATAGGGTCCCTACTCCCCCTCTGCTCCTCGTCCTGTTTCTCCTCGCCGGAGTCTTCGTCGTCCCCCCTGCCCTGGGCGTCGACCGGCCGGGGATCGTAAAGGGCACCGTTGAGGCCGCCGAATCGGGCGGGCCACTTCCGGGTGCAAACGTCGCCGTCCGCCAGCCCTCCGACTCGACCCTCGTCGGGGGCGCCACCACGGACAGCACGGGCCGCTTTACCATCGAGGACCTCCCAACGGGGACGTACACGGTCGTCGCGAGCTTCATGGGGTACGAGCCTTCGTCTCGCCAGGTCACGCTCACTGCGTCCAATCCGGTCGAAAGGCTCGATCCCTTTCGGCTCTCAGCCGCGACGGGGCAGATGCGCGGGACCACGGTCTCGGCCGAGCGTCCATTCGTCACCACGGAGGGCAGCAAAAAGGTGTACAACTTCGAAAAGACCGAGGTGGCCCTTTCGGGCAAGTCGGCGGTCGACGTGCTGCGAAACTTGCCGTCCCTCCGGATTGACCTGGACGGCGCCATCCGCCTGCGCGGCAATCAAAACGTCTCGATCCACGTCAACGGGGAGCCCGTGGCGATGGAGGGAAAAGCTCTGATTCAGTATTTGCGGGGACTCACTGGTAGCGACATTGAGCGGGTCGAGATCAACACAAATCCCTCCGCCCGCTACGACGCAGAGGGAACGGCCGGAATCGTCAACATCGTGCTCGACCGTTCCGAGGACCGGGGGTGGAGCGGGGGCGCCTCACTCTCGGCCGGCACCGATCCCAGCTACAGCGGATCGGGCCATCTCGGCTACAATCAGGATCCGTGGACGCTCTACGGGTCGTACAGCTACCGGAACGCCGGACGAGAGCTCACGGAATTTCTTCGTCGCCGCAGCGCAGATACGCCCGAGTTCCTGCTGGTGGACCGCTCGTCCTCGTCGGAGTACTCGTACGGGGGCCACAGCGCGAACGCCGAAATTGACTACGCGATCACGCAGGCAACGACGCTTTCCCTCACGTCGACGGCCAGCATTCATGGCAACGATCGGACGCAGAGCACAACGACACAACGCGGAGAGGAAGCACCCGCCCACACCCGCGAGGTCGAGAGGGCACACGACCACCTCCGCCTCGACGAGCGGCTCTCGGCGACGCACGAGTTTGGGGAAAAGAAGCACGAGCTCTCCGCCAATGTGCGCTACCAGTTGACCGACCGCGAAGAGCGAACGCGCGAAGAGGTCGAGTTCCCCTCCTCCCCGCGCGAGCGGGAAACCCAGAACAATGAAGAGCAGGAGACCTCCGCCAAGCTCGACTACACGCGCCCGATGGGGCCGTGGACCTTTGAGACGGGCGTCAAGGGATCGGCCCGCGTCCTCGACCAGCAGCTCGAGACGTTCCACTTCGATCCGGCACAGGGACAGTTCGCAGACACTCCCGAACAGGCACACGCGCTCGACTTTCGGGAGCACGTCTACGCGGGCTACGGAACTCTTCAGCGCACGTTCGGGCCCGTCGATGCGGAGGTGGGGCTCCGAGTGGAGCACACGCGAACGACGATTGATATAAAAGATTCGGTGCCGGACGAGAACCGGTACACGAATCTCTTCCCGAGCGCGAGCCTGACCTACAGCATGGGCAAGGGAAGCCGGGTGAGCCTGAGCTACAGCAACCGCGTGGACCGGCCGCACGCATACCAGCTCAGTGCGTTCGACGCATCGAGCGATCCCTACGTCCGCTTCGTCGGAAA
>CAZBIB010000129.1:3431-9587 GCA_964491575.1 uncultured Salinivenus sp.
AGCGGCAACGCCTACCGCATGGTGACGCGCGGCGGAGACCTCGAAAGTGGCGTCACGCGAAACGCGCTTGCCCTGAGCGGGCGTGCCAACGTCACGTGGACTCTCCAGCCCGACCTGAACCTGCAGGTGTCTCAGTTCTATCGATCGCCCATAAACGCCGGACTGGGACGCATGGACGCCAGGGTCCGGACCAGCGCGTCGCTCGAAAAGTCGCTCTGGAACGACAAGGCCACCCTCGGGCTGCGGGTTGAGGATCCGTTCAACACGTCGGAGATGGGACTACGACAGCGCACCGGCGACTTTCGGGAGCGGCTGTTCCGCGACTGGAACGGACGCTCGGTGTCGTTTTCGTTCTCCTATCGGTTCGGAAATTCGAAGCAGAAGAAGAACCGTCCGAGTTCCTCGGCTGGAGGAGGCGGCCTCGGAATGGGCGGCCAGTGACCCCCATTGCCACGATGGAATTCGGAGAGAGATGAGGAGGCGAACGGGTGAGAGGCCGGTTCGCCTCCTCGATGAGTTTTTCCGTCGCTCTCCTGTAGAAAAATGCACGGAGAGACCTCGGAGGTCTTGCGGAGGATCGCTTGAGAAGCCGATCTCGTTTTAAGCGGGGTCGTCGGGATATTGCGACGGCAAAGTAGACCTCCGAGGTCTCTCCTTGACTCCAGGAAGGCTACGCAAGAGCGTTCTCCGTTTCTCCAACAGATTCGCCTCGCACAGTGCCTGCACCTGCTTCTCCCTCCTCCCTGCCGGACGGCACGACCGATGGCGAGTCGGGCCCTCCCTCCCTGGGCAACGGTCAGCAAGGAGAACCGCCCTCCTCTACGGAGATGGAAGATCCAAACTTCCCGTACGGCGGGTTTACCTGGGTTGAACTCGGAATCATTGGGGGCATCTGCGTTCTGCTGGCACTGATCGTCTTTCTGAGCAACTTCAACTCGCCGTGCTGTGCGCCCAGCACGTACGCCGAAACGATGCGGTCTGGAGGCCGGATTCTGCTAAGTACGCTGAGGTGGGGGCTCTTCGCTGTTTTCATTTTCTGGGCGTGCGTCAAACTCCGCCCTCGCTCCCTCGGATGGGGGCCGGTAATCGGTGGCCACCTGCTCCTCGCATTCAGCGTCTCGTTTCTGTCGGTTCTGGGAAGCGATGCCATCAACATGGCAATGATGGCTCTTTGGCCGCCTCCCGATCCCCCCGACTCCTTCACGTTAGAGCCCGTAGAAGTGCTCACCGACCTCGAATTCGTAGGGGCACTCGCGCCCTATTTCCTGTTGCTGGTCGTGGGGCTCGGCCGGTTTCGATATCTTCGTTCTCAGGCCCGACAGGAGCACACCCGCCGGCTCGAGCGGGAGGCAGAGCAGCTCCGCTCCCAGTTGACGGCCGCCCGCCTCGAATCGCTGCGCATGCAGATCAATCCCCACTTCTTTCACAACACCCTCCACACCATCTCGACGATGGCCGGCCGCGACCCCGACGGCATCCGGAAGGCCACCGCGCGGCTGAGCGACCTGATGCGGTACGTCCTCTCGACCTCCGATCAGCAGGAAGTGACCCTCGATGAAGAGCTTGACGTCCTGGAGAGCTACCTCGACATCCAGAAGCTGCGCCTTCAAGACCGGCTGGAGGTGAGCATGGACATCGATCCTGCTGTCCGGATTGCGCTCGTCCCCACACTGCTCCTGCAGCCACTTGCCGAGAACGCCGTGAAGCACGGCTTCGAGGGAACCGACGAGACGGGCCACCTCCGCATCCGGGCAGCGCAGGAAGACAATACGCTCGTCCTCGAAGTGGCGGACGACGGCAAAGGACTTTCGGACGACGCCGCGCAGCCGACGGAGATGAAGGAGCCGTCTGACCTGCAAGCGAAGGAGGACAGCCACGGCCTCGAGAACATCGCCGAGCGTCTCGAGGGCCTCTACGGAGACGCGGCCTCGTTTCAGTTCGAGCACCCGCAGGACGGAGGACTCCGGATCGTCATTCGGCTCCCCTTTCGCACACGTGATCCCGAGCGTAACCTTCGGACGTCCGGCGTCGTGGCTGAATGAGGCTTCCCAACCACAAATCTCCGCACGTTATGTCCACTCCGTCTTCGCTCACCGTGCTCGTGGCCGACGACGAACGGTATGCTCGCGAGCGGCTCGTCGAGCTCCTCAAGCCCCGCACAGAGGTTGCGGGCATTGACCGAGCAGACTCCGGCGACGACGCCGTCGACGCCCTCCGCACCTCGACGTACGACCTGGTCTTTCTCGATGTGCAGATGCCGGAGCGCACGGGGCTGGAGGTGATCGAAACCATCGGCCCCTCCAACATGCCCCCGACGATCTTCGTCACTGCTTACGACCAGTACGCCCTGAAAGCGTTCGAGTACGCCGCACTCGATTATCTCCTCAAGCCGTTCGACGACGACCGGTTTGAGGAGGCCTTTCAGCGCGGGATCAAGATGCGGTCCCTGCAGGTGGCCGACCGGTTCCGCCGCCTCCTCGACGCCTCCGACGAGGCCTCCCCAGCCCCCTCCTCCCCTGCGTCGGACCCGGCGCACGGGTCCCCCACAGCGCCCGCCGATGAGCCGACGTACCTGGAGCGACTCACCGTCGACCTTCCGGGCAAGGTGCGCGTCATCCCCGTCGAGGAAATCGAGTACATCACCGCCGAGGACACGTACGTCAAAATCCACACGGCCGAGGAGGCCTACCTGCTCCGCGAGCGGATGCATGTCCTGGAGGACCGCCTCGATCCGTCTGCGTTTGCCCGCATTCACCGTTCCACGATCGTGCGGCTCGACCTGATCGAAACGGTCCTGCAGCGCTCCGGGGGGGACTATGCCGTCCGGCTCACGACGCGCAAGACGCTGGACGTGAGCCGGAGCCGCCACAAGGAGCTTCTCGCCCGACTCGAAACGGGCGTCTCGGAAGAACCCTCCTGATGCAGGACAGCCAGCACGCCGCGGACGCTCTGTCAGGGCGCCCGTTCCATTGAATGCTCTCTTGCTGGAGCTGCGTTTTCCTCGGATCTCCGGATTGAACCCGAATCGTGCCCCAGTGCAGGCGGTTCAGACCTGCACGTTATGCTGAACAGTTCCACTCAGTATGTCACCTCTATGATCGAAAAAACTATTCAGGGGGAAGAAGTCCCGGCACCCGGATTCGGAACGTGGAAACTCACGGGACAAGAGTGCGGCGAAGGAGTGGCTCATGCCCTCGATATCGGCTACCGCCACATCGACACCGCTCAAATTTACAACAACGAAGAACAGGTGGGCCGAGGCCTCCGCGAAAGCGCGGTCGACCGGAATGAGGTCTTCCTCACGACAAAGATCTGGCGCTCGAATGTGGAGCCCGAGGCCATGCGCACTTCGACCGAGGAGAGTCTGCACAAGCTCGACACCGACTATCTCGACCTGTTGCTCATTCACTGGCCTGTCGATCGGGTACCGCTCGAAATGCAGCTCGACACGCTCGTCGAACTGCAGAAGGAGGACAAGACCCGGCACGTGGGTGTGAGCAACTTCCTGCCAGCACAAATCGATCGCATCGTCGAGTACCTTCCGGACGACGTTCCATTCTTCGCCCACCAGGCAGAATATCATCCTTTCCTCGACCAGTCCCCCCTTCTTGACCGGGCCCGCCAGCACGGGCATCTGTTCACCGCGTACAGTCCCCTTGCACGCGGTCGGGTGACCGGCCACGAAACCCTGCAGGAAATTGGGACGCACCATGGAAAGTCCGCAGCCCAGGTGGCCCTTCGATGGCTTCTTCAGCAAGAACAGGTCGTCCCGATTCCAAAGGCTTCCTCTGCGGAGCACCGCGAGGCGAACTTCGACGTGTTCGACTTCGAGCTGAGTGCAGAGGAGATGGACGCAATCTCAAGCCTGAGAGGAGATCACCGGATCCTCGATCCTGGGTTCGCACCCGACTGGAACGACTGACGGGCTCCCCGCTCGGACTGCGCAATGGAGAACACAGGCTGCTTGTTCTTCCATCATCGGTGATGGCTGGGCCTCCGAACTTGTCGAGAGGCGTTCTTCTACGGGGACGAAGATGTTGACAAAGACGGTCGGTTTGTCCGATCTTAACATCTGCGGACGAAGAAGACGCCCGGATTGTGTTTTCAGAGGCATGAGCCGCGCGCATCGTCCCGATTCTCTCGCGCCCCGAGAATCGACACTCCCAGCCCGACATGAACCGACGCGTGACCCGCCAGATTCTCATCGCTCTCGGCATCTTTGTAGGCATCATTCTTCTCTTCGTGGCCATCGCGCAGATTGGAGGATAGTGCAGCAGAGCAACGACGGCCGGCACACTCAGGCGAGAAAGGGGAGCACTGCAAGTTTCTGAATTCTGTCTATTCCTCATAGTTGTTTGTCCGCAACACTCAAGTGAGATTCGAGGAATAGTCGTTCGGAGCGGTTGTCTTTGGATGTCCTAATTCAATTTTTGGAGGCAACGTGCAAGCCTTTTCCTGCACGATTGAGCTTCCCTCCGACAAATGGAGAGCGTTCGGGCCGGAAGGGCTTCGATAACCCACCCTTTGGCCACCTATCACTTTCATCTGCACCGATCTTGAAGCTCCAAAAACCCAAATCGAAGCACGTCATTCTGAACTTGATTCAGAATCTTCCTGCGGCCTGGTGCTGCTTCTATCAGGAAGATCCCGCATCGGGATGACGAGTTGAGGGTTTTTGGGGGCGACTTCGACTCAAAGTGATAGTTGGCCAGACCCACCCTGCTTTTTTGTCTCACCTTTGCCACCCAGCATGCACGATCAGATACAACCCCCGCTGCGATGGATGCACTGGAGCCTTGCCATTGTTCTCGTCGGAATCACGATGGGCTGCGCCGTCCTCGGGGGCTCGTCAGGCACCAACCAGCAACAAGCCCCTTCGGAGGAGCAACCTGAAGCCGAATCGGACAATGGCCTCAAGCCCTTCGGCGAGGTCATCCCCGACACGGCTCGGACGGACGAAGGGCTCATTACGACCCATCGGTTCGAGGATGAGCTCTACTTTGAGGTCCCGGACTCAATTCTGGGGCGCGAACTGCTGATGGTCTCCCGGGTGTCGAAAGCTCAGGCGGAGCTCGCCTATGGAGGAGAGAAGGTAAACACGCAAGTTCTGCGCTGGCAGCGGCGCGGGGATGAGCTGCTCCTCCGCGTTGCCAGCTACGAGAAAACAGCCGATCCTCAGGATCCCGTGTACCAGGCGGTGCAGAACTCGAGCTTCGAACCGATCCTGAAGTCCTTTTCCATCGAGGCCCTCAACGAGGACTCGACGGGCGTCGTGATCAATGCCACGGACCTTTACACCAGCGACGTCCCCTCAATGGGGCTCCCCGAATCGGCCCGCGAGGAATATCAGGCAAGCCGGCTTGATGAAAACCGGACGTACCTGAACGGGGTCGAGAGCTTCCCGAAGAACACGGACGTGGAGGTCATCCTCACGTACGACGCGCAGGATCCGCCGTCCAGCGAGCAGACCGGGACGATCAGCGCCGCGATGAACCACTCGATGGTGCTCCTGCCGAGCAATCCAATGACCCCGCGCCTCTGTGACCAGCGCGTGGGGTACTTCGGTGTGGAGCGGATCAACTACAGCTCCGAGGAGCAGCAAGCCGCGGAGGAATGCTTCATCACCCGCTGGCGCTTGGAGCCGTCGGACCCGGAGGCGTACCGGAACGGCGAGCTCGTGGAGCCGAAGGAGCCCATCGTCTACTACGTTGATCCGGCCACCCCTAAGAAGTGGCGCCCCTACGTAAAGAAAGGTATCGAGGACTGGCAGGAAGCCTTCCGGGCAGCCGGATTCAAGAACGCAATCATTGCAAAGGACACCTCGGAGGTGGAGGACACCTTCGATGCAGACGACATCCGCTATTCCACCGTCCGATGGTTTGCCTCCGAGGTCCCGAACGCGTACGGCCCGCACGTTCACGACCCACGCTCCGGGGAAATTCTGGAGAGCGACATCGGCATGTACCACAACGTGCAAAGCCTGCTTCGCAACTGGTACTTTGTGCAGACGGCTGCCGTGAACCCGGAGGCCCGAGGGCGAAATTTCGACACGGAAGTGATGGGCAAGCTGCTCCGGTTTGTCGTGGCGCACGAGGTGGGGCACACGCTCGGCCTTCCCCACAACTGGGGCTCCAGCCACGCCGTGCCGGTCGACTC
>CAZBIB010000130.1:0-9572 GCA_964491575.1 uncultured Salinivenus sp.
AGGTCGGCAATCGTGACCAGCCGGTGCGCTTTGTGAAGCACGTGGACTCCGTAGCCGCTCATCTGCTGGGTGCCGTTGATGAGGGCGAGCCCGTCTTTGGGACGTAGCGTGATCGGCTCCAGATCGTGCTCGTCGAGCACCGCCTCGGCGGGGCGTACGTCGGTGCCGTCGTCATTCCAGATCCGCCCCTCCCCCACCAGCGGAAGGGCCAGATGGGCCAGCGGCGCGAGGTCGCCCGATGCGCCCACACTGCCCCGACTCGGAACGGCCGGAATGAGGTCGCGCTCGGCAAACGAGAGCAGCCGGTCGAACGTCGTCTGCGAGACGCCGGAGTAGCCGAGGCCCAGCGCGTGGATCTTGAGACGCAGGATGAGGCGGCTGATCGACTTCGACACGAGGTCGCCCACCCCCACGGCATGGCTGAAGACGAGGTTTCGCTGGAGGGTTTCGAGGTCCTCCTGAGGCACCCGCTCCTGTGCGAGAGCCCCGAAGCCGGTGTTGATACCGTAGTGCGCCTCCCCGTCTTCCATCGCGTCCTCAACCCGATTCCGGGATTGATCGACGGGCGTGTGGTCGTCGCGCAGCGCCGCCAGCCGATCGTCGAGGTCGGCGTAGAGGGTCTCAATCTGAACCGAAGAGGTGGAATCGGTGGGGGGCATGCTGTGAATAAAGCCCTGGTGAGAACGGATGGAACGAGGGTCGGTGGATGCGCCCGAGTGAACGGGATTCCTAATGCCGATGTACGAACGGAATGGCCCGGGGGACGTTGCCTTTTTCTCACCTCCCTTCCACATCCCTTTCGGAGTCATGGAGAATCCCGACGTTCTCGTCATCACCATCGGCCTGGCCAGCTCCGTTTCTCATTACGCCGGAGGCGAGCGGCAAGCATCCTGGCGCCCTACTTTCGCACCTGCTGCCGCCCCTTCGCGGCGACCGGCCGGAGCATGCCGCGGCGGGTCGAGCGGACCTCTTCGACTGTAATGAAAGACCGCGGGGCCGTCGACTCAATGACCTCGGCGACCTGAGATGCCTGCCGCCGCCCCACGACTACGTTGACAATGTCGACCGGTCCCGATCGTCCCCGACCGTCCACCTCCGTCACGGCGTAGCCGTTATCACGGAGTGTCGTAGCCGTTGCCCCGCCCTCTCCGCCCGGAATGATGGCGCGAACAACAACCTGTCCGAGGGCGAGCATGTGTTCTACGGCCACGCCTACGTAGGTCCCCAGTGCAAAGCCCCCGGCGTAGCCGACCAGATGATACGGCGACGTCAGGTGCTGCATGGCGTTCCCCACTGCCACGATCCAGATCAGCACCTCCACAAATCCCACGACAGCGGCGACCGTGCGCCACCCACGGACCATGAGGAGAATCCGCACCGCACCCATCGAGACATCGACGACGCGCATGGCAAAGATGAGCAGCGGGCCGTAGGGGAGAGCGAACAACGCATCCATGGGAACGCTTCGGGGCGATTTTTCGACGACTGACACAGCCCCGACAAGATAGGAAGTGGATCCGGAAGCCTCGAAGCGTTTGCCTCTCCCGTGTAATAATTCTGTTTTAGAAAATCGAAGGTGCAGTACGATCTTCTGAAAACCGAGTCTCTACCGGTTTGCCCTCAGCAGAGAACCTGCATGAGCAGGCGGGTCGGCTCAGAGCTGGAGCTCAACCGCTGGCTCGCTGTCGCTCCCTTCGCCGACACTGAGGACGGACTCTGCCTGAAAGTAATTCTTCGTAGTCGGTATAAGCGCGCCCTGGTCGTCACCATCCCGGAACGAGGCCGACCCCGATAAATCCACCCTTGTTGGGGCGCTGGTAGGGATAGGCGTAAAACACCTCGACGATGGCCGCCCCAAACAGGTTCATCCGGGCACTCACGCCCGTGCTCACCACGGGCACCCGCTCGGTCGTGTCGCGCGCCCACTCCCAGACCGGCGGTTCGTCGGCCGTCCAGGCCACCCCGCTGTCGACAAACAGAGACAACTCCGTGGGGAGGTAGGGGAAGTCGATGAGACCGAATTGCTCGGTTCCGAACAACGGGACCCGAACTTCGAGGCCCGCAGTCGCAACCCGCGTCCCAATGAGGCGATCGAGCGGGGCGCACGTCTGGGCACCGTCGGTCTCGGCAAAGCACTCTTCCGGCTCGAAGGAGTAAAAGCTGTAGCCCCGCACGTAGCTCGGCTCAAACGAGTACCCAAGGTACTCCTCCGAGAACACGTCTCCTTCCTCCGCCCCATAGTTGCCAACGTGGAGCAGACGCCCCGCAAATGTCACCGGCCCGGCGCGGAGGTAGCGGCGCACGTCCGCCAGGACCGTTCCGTACTGGGCGCTGCCGAGCGTCGCGCCGACCTCGAACCGGTACCGTCCGCCCTGCACCGGCGACGTAAATGCGAAGTTCGAGTAGTCGACGACGTACGCGGCGGCGGTCTGCGAGAGGTAGACCGGATCCGGCGCGTCGAGTTCGCTCTCGTCCACCCGAAAGCCATTGGCGTACTCGTAGTAGTCGCGCACCCGGTAGTCAAATCCGTAGCGTGTCAGGCTCGTCTGGGCCTCGAAGCGACGCGTCTGCCGAAGGGGATAGAGGCCGAGGAGACTGAGCCGATCGGCAAAGGTGCGCTGCTCGATCTCCCGATACCGAATGGTCGTCTGTCCAGTGACCGGGTCGACGGCCTGGCCCACGCTCGTTCCGTAGGAAAGGTAGGGAATGTGCGAGAGCTGGGTCCCGTAGTTGAACCGACGGCCCTGGTTGACATACGTGACCTGTCCGCCGAGGTCCCTGAACGTGCCGTTGGCGAGGGCCTCCACGGAGAGGTTGTGCTCGCCCAGCATGTCGCTGAAATAGAAGCCTATGCTCCCCCCCAGCCGCGTGCCGAACCCGCCGCCGACCGACACTCCAATCGTGGGCGGCGCGATGGCGTCGAGCTGGAGACGAGGGCGGTAGGACCGCACGTCGCCGTAGTCCCCGGTCGGCAACCCGGCCGTCGGGGACTCAAGGGCTTCCTCGATGACTCCCCCTCCCGTCCAGGGCGGCAAAATGCCTGCCTTGGCGACGAGCTCCTCCTCCCTCTGCGTCGTGTCCGACCCGGCGACCGGGACCGAATCGAGCCCTACCTCCGTCTCCGGCGGCTGGACGCCGCCCTTCTGGATGCGATCCGACAGCGTCTCGGGAGACAGGGCGGCAATCGAGTACTCATTGTTCGAGAACACCGAGAACATCATGCGCCCGCTGCGAGCGGACACCGAGAGGGCCGGTGAAAGGGCCGTAAAGCCGCTCGTCCCGGTCTGGAGCGTGGTAATGCGGGCGGTGCGCCCGGAGGCGAGATCCAGGTGGTAGATGTCCTTAAATCCGTCGTGGTCGCTGATGAAGTAGAGCCCCTCCCCGTCCGGCGTGAACTGCGGGTTGTGCTGGAGGCCACGGGCGAACGGGCGACGGACCTCAATGTCGCCGGTCTCGACGTCGATGAGGGCCAGACGCGGCTCGCTGTAGTCGAGGGTCGAAAAGTTCGTTCCGTTCGGGCCTCGGTCGGTCGTGAAGGCAAGTGTCTCCCCGTCGGGCGACCACGTGGGCTGCAGGTCGCCGTACCGGTCATTGGTGAGTTGCCGAGCGGTGCCGGACGCCACGTCGACGAGGTAGAGGTCGCTGATGCCTCCGTCCAGGCCCGAGAGCGCAATCGTCTCGCCGTCCGGCGACCACGCGGGCTGGGACAGGGCCGAGACGCCACCCACCTCAAACCGACGCTCGATACGGCCCGTCTGCACGTTCCAGATGGCGAGCTCGTTGTCCCCCCGTGTGAACGCGACGAACGCAAACCGGCGGCCGTCCGGCGACCACGTCCCCGATGAGTTGAGAAAGCGAATCGCGTCGAAGTGGGGGTCCCGGTTTACCGATCCGAGCCGCTCGACGATCCTCCCGGTCTCCGCATCGGCCACGTAGAGATCGATCGAGAAAATGTCCCGAGAGGACAGGAACGCCACATACTGCCCGTCGGGGCTGACGGCCGGCGAGACGTTCACGTCTCCCCCACCCCCCCGCTCCGACGAAAGAACGATCTGACCGGCTTCGCTCGGCGGGGTCCGCCCCTCCACCAGCGGCCCGTAGCTGGCCCGAACCGTCTGCCGCCAGTCCATCGAGAGAGAGTCGGTCGACATTCCTGTAATGGTCATGATGCCCTCCTCCACGCCGGCCCGCCCTGCGACCTGGTACAGGCTCGTGACCGCCCCGTCGCCGTACGTGCCCCCGATGTAGGCCATGTAGGCCTGCCCAAACCGGTAGGGGAAATACCGTCCTCGCGACAGGTCCTCGATGGAGGGAAGGTCGTCTCGCACGAGCGCATCGCGGATCCACATGGCCGTGTGCGGATCGTGGGCCCCGACCGACAGGTATTCTGCCATCCCCTCCACGAGCCATAACGGGAGACGCTGAATCTGAATGCCTCGATCGGTCGACAGGGCAAGGTCGTACTGGAAGGAGTGAACGAGTTCATGCCCGAGGACGTGGTCGGTCTCGCCGTAGAGCCCCGTGAACGGCATCACCACGCGCTGCTTGAGCCCTTCCGTGACGCCGCCCACGCCCTCGCCAATGGCCCCGCCGATCACGTTGGTCTGCTGGAAATCGGCGTCGTTGGCGTAGAAGATAAGCGGCCGGCGTGCCGTCAGTTCGTGCGAGAAGACCGTGCTGTGACGAGCGTACCAGCGGTCGGCCATGCGGGCCGCGTCGCGGGCGGCGGTGTTCGTCTCCTCGTAGAAATAGAGGTCGAAGTAGTTCGTGGGCAGAATGTCGAACCGGAACTGGTCGTACTGCACCTTGTTGCGCCCGAAGTATTGGGCGGAGGCGCTCTGGGAAGCGAGCAGGATGGCCAGAAGAAGCAACGCAAAGGGAAGACCCCGACGGACGGAAGAGAGCATGGAAATCAGATCATTTATGGACGTTCGGAGAATGGGAGCGTGGGAGAATGGGAGAGAACGTGAACGATTCTGAGACACGCCCTCTCGCCTTCTCACCCTCACGTCTCACGTTTCACGCATCCTCGTCCTCGCGGTCGAGGGGAAGCACAACGGTAGCCTGCGTCCCCTCGCCCGGGGCCGAGTCGAGCTCAAGACGCCCGTCAAACATCTCGAGACGTTTGCCGACGCTGAACAGTCCGGACCCGCTCTTTTCCAGGTCGGAGCTCTCAAGATCGAATCCTTCCCCCTCGTCGATGACATCGACGACGAGATAATTGTCCTCCCGGCGCCGACACTGGAGACGTGCCTCGTCGACCCCGGCGTGCTTCACGACGTTGAACAGAAGCTCGCGCAAGAGCCGAAACAGCAGCATCCGAACCTCTTGCCGCGGGATTCGACACACCCCCTCCACCTTCGTCTCCACGGACAACCCGTAGGTGTCCTCCATGTGGATGCCAAGCCACCGCATGATCTCTTCGAAGGCGGTCGATTCGAGGACCGGCGGGGAGAGCTCGGCGGTCAGCGACTGGGTCCGATCGAGGACGGAGTCGAGAGTCTCTTGCATCCTGCCGAGCAACTCCTCGTGCTCCTCGGAGAGGACCCCGGCTTCAAGCGTCCCGGCCCACATCTTCAGGGCCGTAAGCTCTTGCTGCAGCTCGTCGTGCAACACCCGCGAGATGCGGTCCCGCTCCTTCTGCTCAGCGAGGGTCAGCTCTGAACTCAGCTCTCGGATCTCCTGCGTCCGCTGGTGGACTTGTTCCTCGAGAGACTCGGTCAACTCCTGGAGCTCTTCTTCCCGCTCGCGGAGCTCAATCTCGGTGTGTTTGCGACCGGTGATGTCGACGAAGGTGATGACGACGCCGTCAATTTCATCGTCCTCCGTTCGGTACGGCAACAGGCGCACGAGGTACCACTGATCTTCGCCCTTCTGAATTTCCCGTTCGATGGTGTCGAGGGTATCGAGCACGCGCTCGGCGTCCTCCACGAGGCCAACCTCGTCGTCGTAGTCGATTTTTCCCCGAAGGTCGG
The DNA here is from genome assembly GCA_964491575.1 of uncultured Salinivenus sp. Taxonomy (GTDB): domain Bacteria; phylum Bacteroidota; class Rhodothermia; order Rhodothermales; family Salinibacteraceae; genus Salinibacter. Next base: position 5,976 of record CAZBIB010000130.1, read on the forward strand.
ACAGGGGACGGCCCTCGTCGGCGGGGATAAAGTTGAAGAGCTCCTGGGCCGGCGGCGTGTATCGCCGCAGGTGCAGGTTTCGATCGAGAAAGATGACCCCGATTTCCGTCGAGGCCATGAGATTTTGCAGGTCGCTGTTCGCCTCGGTAAGCTCTTCATTCTTCTTCTGAAGCTCCTGATTGACCGTTATCAGCTCTTCGTTGACCGACTGGAGCTCCTCCTTCTTTGTCTCCAATTCCTCGGTCGTGGACATGAGCTCTTCGTTCACGGACTGAAGCTCCTCGTTCGAGACTCGGAGGTCTTCCGTCTGGACCTCGTACTTCTTGGTCGTGAGCGCCAGCTGCTCCTTCGTCCGGTCGAGCTCATTCCTGAGCCGATGGATCGTGGCCGCGGCCTCGTCCTCAAATTCAAACTCCTGCGGCGGCTCGGCCTCTTGCTCCTCCAACACGATTAACGCATACACGCCCGTTTGAGAATCCTCGACCCGGTGCACTCGATACTGAACCAGGGTCGGTTCTTCATCGAGTTGGATCTGCCCCTGAAGACCCTCGCTTTCGGTTTCAGTGTCCTCGGCCCGAAACACCTGCAACAGGGCCGCTCGCAGGTCTGCACGGAACTCCGGCCGAATGACCTCTAGCACGTTCCCGGTCGGCTCGCCCGTGGGATACTCCAGAAACCGTTGCGCTCCGTCGCCGACGTACACCAGATCGTTGTCGTCGTTGACGAGAAGGCTCGGGGGGGCGTAGGCTTCGAGGAAGGACCGATGCAGATCCTCGTAGCTGCTGCTCTCCTCATCGCGGGCCTGCGACTCATCGCGGGCCTGCGACTCAGAGATGGGTCGCCCTTCCACGCCTCCGTGGCCCCAGGGCACGGGCGGAGCCCCCCGCTCCTCCGGCGTTACGGATCGGGAGCGGTAGAGGCCGTGCGTCCGGTCGATGGGCATAAACAGGTCGCTCGCCTGCTCGACCGATTCGGACATCCCCACGAACAGGACGCCGTTGGGGCGCAGTGCGTAGTGCAAGACATCCAGGATGCGTTCCTGCCTCTCCCGCTGCATGTAAATCAGAAGGTTGCGACACACCAAGAGATCCAGGTCCGAAAAGGGCGGATCTTTCAGGAGATTGTGCGGAGCAAAGACGATCTGCTCCCGGAGACGCTTGCGAACGGTGTACCCCCTGGCCTCCTCCGTGAAGAAGCGTTGGAGTCGCTCGGGCGGGACGTCTCCTTCGATCGACGTGGAATACAGCCCGGTCCGTCCATGCTCGATGGCCGTCTCGTCGGCGTCGGTGGCAAAGATCTGGACCTCGTAGGCCTCCTTCTCTTCCAGCGCCTGCTCCACGAGCAACATGCCGATCGAGTAGGCCTCCTCGCCCGTGGCGCACCCAGGCACCCACACGCGGATGGGCGTGTTGGGGTCTCGGTCCTCAAACAGCTCCGGGATAACCTCGTCTTCGAGCGCCTCGAAGGCCTCCGGATCTCGGAAGAACTGGGTGACGCTGATGAGCAGCTCCTGGAACAGGGCCTCGGCCTCTTCCTCCGATTGCCTCAATCGCTGCAGGTACTTTGTCAGCGTACCGACACTGTTGACCTGCATGCGACGGTTTATCCGACGCAGGACCGTTGGCCACTTGTAGTGCGAGAAGTCGTGTCCGGCCCTCGCGTGGAGCTCGTCGATGATTTCGTCCAGAGTCTTTCGTTCCTCCTCCGACAGCGCCTCGATCCGGTCCGGTAGCTGAATACGCGGCACAGTCCGTCTCAGTTTGACCAGTCGCTCTGCGAGATCGGCCAGGGGCAACGCCGCGTCGACCGTGCCGCTGTGTACGGCACTGCGGGGCATGCTGGGATACTCGGCCTCGCTCGGGTCTTGGACGAGTGTAAATCCCCCGACTTCATTAATCACCTGCAGGCCGACGGTGCCGCCGCTACCCGTGCCCGATAGGACGATGCCCACCGCACTTCTTCCCTGACTCTCGGCCAGGGATCGGAAGAACAAATCGATGGGCGCCCGTTCGTGGCGCGGCTTGCTCGGCTCCGAAAGGTGGAGCGTCCTATCGTCGATCGAGAGGCTCTTCCCAGGCGGAATCACGTACACGTGGCCCGATTCCACGTGCGTCCGGCTCGTCACCTGGTCGACGGGGAGCTCCGTGTGGTGCTGCAGGATGCCCGGCAACTCGCTTTCGTGGGTCGGATCGAGGTGTTGGATCACCACAAAGGCCATCCCCGACTCATCGGACACGTGGTCGAAGAACGTCTTCAGGGCCTCGATGCCGCCCGCCGACGCCCCTATGCCGACGACGAAAAACTCATCGTCCCGTTCGTCAGTCACTGGGGAATTGGACCCATCGTGCTCGGAGGGAATGGAGGCCATAAACAGGGGAAAATTGATGTTCAAGGCCGGTACGCGAAGTGAATCCGACCGACCGATGCAGATCGGTGAAGGGGAGGGGGGACGTGGAAGCGTGGGAGCGCAGGAGAAAGGGAGAAAGGGCGAAGGGGCGAGTAGGTGAAAGGATGTGCCTCAGAAAGCCTGCCCCGACCACCGTCGTGGCATTCACGTTTTTCTCCCCCTTTCCCCACCCCGATAGCGTTCGGGTCATGTTCTCCCTTTCCCCACCCCGACAGTAGTCGAGACACTCGTTATCGCGGATTTACGTCGACAGCGTCGGGATTGAAGCCCTCCGCCCAGATTGCGGCCCACCGCCGGAGCTTCGGCGTGCTGTCGATTCCCAGTTTGTCTTTGATGCGGGCCTGATGCGAGGACACTGTCTTTGAACTGACATGAAGCTGTTCGGCGATCTCGCTGGTTTTTAGCCCCTGGCCCAGACGTTCAAAGATCTCGAGTTCACGGTCACTCAGCGGTTCGAGGGGCGATTCCGGAAGGGGTTCATCATGTTCCTCAAGGTTCTGGACGAGCTGTGTCCTCATCTCCTCACTCAGGTAGATCTGGCCGTCGAGCACCTGTCGCACGGCGTCCACGAGGACCTCGCCCGCCCGCCGCTTCATGACGTAGCCCTGGGCCCCGGCGCGGACGCACCGGAGGGCGTAGAGGGCCTCGTCGTGCATGGACACCACCAGGAGGGGCAGTTCCGGCCGTCGGTTCTGCAAACTTTTGATGAGCTCCAGCCCACTCCCCCTCGCCAGCGACAGGTCGACGAGGACGAGATCGGGATCCGCCTCGGGAATCTTGTCGCGGGCCTCCGCGGCCGTGCCTGCCTCGCCGCAGACCTTCAGGTCCATTTCCGCATCAAGAATTGCCTCCAGTCCACGACGCGAAATCGGATGATCCTCGACGAGAAAGAGTTGATTCGCCATTGATTTGTCCGTCCATTCGTTCGATGGGAGAATGGGAGCGTGGGAGATAGGAATTTTCCCTACGTTGCATCCCAATATTTCTGCACCTTGGCGTCGGGAGTTCACTGTCGTCCATCGTCCGCCTCGTGCGTATCTTATCTTCTACAAACGAACGGGGTTTCGCTCGCTACAGTCATTTGCTCCGCCCCTCCGATGCCGATGTCTCCCGCCGCGCAGTCCTCGACTGTTCCCGCCTCCTCGCGCCGCATTCCCGACATACTTTTCCACAGCCTGAAGACCGCTCTC
>CAZBIB010000131.1:0-9535 GCA_964491575.1 uncultured Salinivenus sp.
CGTCGTCAATCGTGGAGAAGCCTTTGACGACCGACGCGCCGTCGCCGTCGAGGTGGATGCGGGTGCCGGGCCGCTCGGGGGCGAAAGTATTGCGGATCGTGATCGGGATCTCGTGCTCGACCGCCGGCGCCAGCGTGCGCGGATGAATCACACTCGCCCCGAAGTAGGCCAGCTCCATTGCCTCTTCGTAGGAGAGGGAGTCGAGGCGTTGGGCGTCGGGGACGTACTGCGGATTGGCGCTCATCACACCGTCCGTGTCCGTCCAGATGGTGAGTGCTTCCGCCCCCAGCAGCGACGCAAAGATAGCGGCGGAGTGGTCCGAGCCGTTTCGGCCCAGCGTGGTGGGCACCCCGTCGGGTGTGATTACAATGAAGCCGGTCGCCACGATCGCGTCGGCGTCTTCGTGGGCGGTGCGCCAGTCGGCAAACCGCTCTCGGGTCGCCGTCCAGTCTACCACTGGCCCCAGGTCCTCGTGGGTGACGACCAGCACCGCGCGGGCGTCACAGACCGCCGTCGACAGCCCCCGATTCCGGAGCACCCCACCCAGCACCCGCGCCGACCACAGCTCGCCGTATCCGGCCACGAGATCGCGCGTCGTGGAGGGAGCGGTGCCCATCAGGCGAGTGGCGCGGATCACGTCGGCCAGATCGTCCACATCCTCGTCCAGCGCACAGAGCACGGGGGCGGCGGCCTCTTCGTCCAGCAGGTCCGTAACGACGGCCCGCTGATCAGCATGGAGAGCTTGTAGATGATCGCCGAGATTATTCTCTCCGCTCGGGGCCCGCTCCGCGAGGTCGAGCAGGCGGTCCGTCACGTCGCTCATCGCCGAGACCACGACCGCCAGGGGCGGCTTGCGGGTGTCAAGAAGAGATGCGACATGCTCGATGCGGTCCGGATCGGCGAGGCTGGTCCCGCCAAACTTGTGAACCTGCCAATCGCCGGACGCAGGGGCATGCGGTTCCATGCGAGGGAAGGGGGGAGGAGTGAACCCGGGTCGGGAAGACGGCGGTGGCAAGATTGGAGAGCGGCCCCGAATTGGCAAGCTCCAAAAGCGGGACAGATGGGGGCTACGCCGTGGCCTCGCTCGTATCGAGCCGTGCCACGATGTCTGTCAGGAGGCGGTGCAGGTGCGAGCGCGCCGCCTGGAGGTGTGTGCCGGTGGAGGTGGGGGAGGCGTCGTCCGTAAGATGCTGCTCGGCGAGGAGGGTAAAGGCCAGGACCCGCATGTCCATGTGACGCGCCGTGATCACTTCGGGGACCACGCTCTGGCCCACGGCGTCGGCCCCCAGTCGGCGGGCCATCCGGTGCTCGGCCGTTGTCTCCTCGCTCGGACCGAGGAGCGCTAGGTAGATGCCCTTCTGCAGCGAGATGCCTTTGTCGCGGGCCACGTCGCCAGCCTCCTGTCGGAGGGTGGGATCGTACGGCTCAGTCATGTCGGGGAAGCGCGGGCCCCAGTCCTCCACATTCGGCCCGACGAGCGGATTCTGCCCCTGAAAGTTGATGTGATCGGTGAGCAGCATCAGGTCGCCGCGCTCGAACTGAGGATTCACGCTGCCGGCCGTGGCCGTCAGGAGCAGCGTATCGACGCCGGCTGTGGCGAGCATGCGCACTGGAAAGGTCACCTCGCGGGGCGTGTGGCCATCGTAGAGGTGCAGGTGTTGGTTCAATTCCACGACGTGGGTGCCGTCGAGAGTGCCGGTCGTGAGCGTGCCCTCCGGCGCGGGGAAGTGGGGAATGTCGGCACATGGGACGGTGGACTCGACCGTCTCCTCCTCTAAAAGGTCGTCGAGTGCAGTGTCGTGCAGAATTCCGACGGTCGGAGACTGCAGGGGTGGGAGTGCTGAGGCGGCTTCTTCCACCTGCTGCCGGTACGCGGTCGTGCCCTCGGCGGTGAATGCAGACGAATCGGAGGCCGTGAACATGCGAGTGGGGATTCTCTGGAGAAAGGGAGAAAGGGTGCGTGAGAGAGCGGGGGAATGGGAGAACGCTCTCATGTAGCTTGTTGCACATTGGAGCTCCCGTCGCCCCAAAACACCAAGGACCGTCATTCTAAATCGGCTCGCACTCACGGGTCCCGGCCGATCTTTGGCTACCCATGCTCGGCTCGGTGATGAGGAAGGCACCACGTACCTGAGACCGTGAGCCGGGACGGCAGACGGCTACTCCTCCATGTCGTCGAGGATGTTCCAGATCTTCTCGATCTCCTCTGAGGACGCTTCCTCATTGGTACGAGAGCGCTTCTTCTTGCTCCTCGTCTCGTCTCGGTCCGAGTCGGCGTCCTCCTCTCCGGAGGCGTCGGGCACGTCTTCGTCCACGTCATCGGGCGAAGAGGGCCGAGGGGTCGGATCGGTCTCGATCACCACGTTCTTCGTGAACACCTCGGAGGGGGGCGGCTCCGGTACGTCGGTCTCGGCGTTCTTCCGCGGCTCGATCTTGGAGTAGAAGGATTCCCCCTCCTCGTTCGACTCAGTCTCCTCGGTCTCCACCACGTCCTCGTCCAGCGTGTCGGAGCCCGGATCATCAAGGTCGTTGAATTGCTCGTCGGGGGAGGAGGTGTCCGACGTTGCCCCGGTCGGCTTATCTTTATCATCTGTGCGCGTGGCAGAGGAGTTCTCTTCCGTGCGCGTCGGTTCAGGGTCCGCCCAATCAGGCTCTTCTGCGTCGTCGTCCGTCTGGGAGGGGTCGGGAGCGGACGGGGCCTCCGGCGGGGCACCGGGGCCAGATGAGGCAATCTCGTCGGACGGGGCGGACGCCGGGTCGGGCTCATCGGACAGCGACGGTTTCGGAGGGTCCTCGGGGCTGGGGACGGGCTGCGCGTCCTCCGCCTCGTGCTCCTCCAGAATTTCGAGTTCTGCGTTGAGGAAGGCCCGCAGCCGCGCCGCCACTTCGGCGTGCCGACTCCGAAGACGCTGGGTGTCGGTCTTCAACTGCTCGCGCTCGACCTCTGCTTTACGCTTGATGTCTTCTGCTTCCGCCTTTGCTTCTTGTAGGGCGTTTTCGGCCTTGCGCTCAATCTCTTGCGCCTCCGCCTTCGCTTCGCGGACGATGTTTTCAGCCTTCTCGCGGGCATTTTGAATCTTCTCCTCTGCGTTCTCGCGCGTCTGGTCGAGGGCTTGCTGCAGGGCTTCCTCCACTTTCCGGTAGTGGTCCATTTGGCCTTCGAGCTCCTCTATCTTCTTCTCCAGACGGCGGTGCTCGTCTTCAAGGTCCTGCCACTGGTCGGCAACCATGTCGAGAAATGCTTCGACCTCCTTTGGGTCGTATCCGCGAAGACTTCGGTCGAACTCTCGCTTTCGAATGTCGAGCGGCGTGAGCTTCATAGCGCTGGTAGATTCAGATGGGGGCAACACACGGCGGAACGTCTCTGCAGTCCCGAGCGGTCCGATGATTCCCTGCACTCGCACCGATCCTCAGGATACAGAACAACGACGTCACTCTCAGTTGAGTTGACTCTGTGTTCACCGAACTGCAGCGACACTGTTTCGGTTTTACCTATTTCCTCGGCTGCGCTGCTCGAATCACACGGGGCCCGAAACCGCTTTCGGCGTCTCCGGGTCCATTACGTGGGTCCGGAGGCTCCTCTTCATGCCATCGCTCCGCTGCCATGCCTACATTTGAAGCTTCCAGTTCGCTGGACACATCCGCCGACGCTCTCTTCACGTGGCACGCTCGTCCGGGTGCCTTCGAGCGGCTCGTGCCGCCCTGGACACCGATGCGAGTGGAACGGTTCGAGGGCAACGGCGAAGGGGAGCGGGCCGTGCTGCGCATCGGTCCGGGGCCGGTGGCGCTGCGGTGGGTGGCCGAGCACCATGACGTGATTGAGGGCCAACAGTTCTGCGACCGACAGGTGCAGGGGCCGTTCCCGCACTGGGACCACACGCATCGATTTGAGCCCGCGTCGGAGGACAACGATGGCACGACGTTGACGGATCGCATCGAGTACGAGCCGCCCGGCGGCGCGCTGGGACGGCAGGTTGCGCCGTGGCTGGAGGATGAGCTTCGCCGCCAGTTTACGTATCGCCACCGCGTGACACGCCGTGATCTCGCCTTGCATCGTCACTACAATCCTGACGATCGGTCGCTAACCATCGCCGTAAGCGGGTCCTCTGGACTCGTCGGGTCACAACTGGTTCCCTTTCTCACGGCGGGAGGACACACAGTCAAGCGGCTCGTCCGCTCTGGGCCTACAGGAGGCGACGAGATCTTGTGGGATCCGCAGTCTGGGCGCGTGGAGGCTGAGAAGCTGGAGGGCATCGACGCGGTGATCCACCTGGCCGCGGAGAACGTGTTCGGGCGCTGGACACCCGCCAAGAGGCAGCGGATCTATTCCAGCCGGGCAGACGGCACGCGTCTGTTGGCCGAGGCACTCGCCGAACTCGACGACCCGCCCGAGGTGCTCGTCTCGTCCTCCGCCGTGGGGTACTACGGCGATCACGGCACCAATCGGATCACTGAGGAGAGCGAGCCGCGCAACGCCGGGTTCTTGACGGAAGTGTGCGAGGCTTGGGAGGCGGCCACCGAGCCCGCCGCGGCCGCCGGCATCCGCACCGTGCAGATGCGCACTGGAATTATTCTCACCCCGGCCGGAGGCGCCCTCCGCCTCATGCTTCCGGCCTTCTGGCTCGGTCTCGGCGGGCAGGTTGGGGCACGGAATCAGTACTTCCCCTGGATCACGCTAGACGATGTGCTCGGCGGCTTCTACCACGTCCTCTGGACCGATGCGCTGGAGGGACCGGTCAACCTCACTGCCCCGTCACCGGTGACAATGGAAACCTACACCCAGACCCTGGCCGATGTCCTGAACCGGCCCGCATTCCTCACCGTGCCCACTTCGCTGGTGCGCACCGTGGGCGGCAAGATGGCGGACGAGATGATCCTGGCCAGTGCCCGCGTCGTCCCCAAGCGTTTGCAAGAGACTGAGTACGACTTCGGATTCACGTCCCTGTCCGACGGCCTGGGCCACGTGCTGGGCCGCACGTCTGCGGCGTAACGCTGTGCGGTGCTACGTCCCACTCTCCAGCCGATCGGCGAGTCGGTTGGACAGGCCGTCGGCGTTACGGATCTTGCGGGCCGCTGCGGCTACATCGTAATCGAGACGGACGTTTTCGTATGCGAAGGCCTCCGTGTCGAACAGGCCGAAGCTCAGTTTGGGATTCCCATCGCGCGGCTGCCCCACGCTGCCGACGTTGATAAGGTAGCGGTGCCCGGCTCGCACCTGAAAGATGCCCAGCGTGTCAGCCATGACGGTCGGAATGTGGGTGTGGCCGATGAAGCACACGTCCGTGTCGAAGTGGTCGAACTGGGCCTGGGCGGCCGGGTATGCTGTGAGTCGCTTCCAGGCCGTCGGGACATCGGGGGTGGCGTGGACAAACGTGCAGTTTGCGGCAGTGTGGGTAAGCGGCAGGTTGGCGAGGTAGTCCTGCTGGGCGTCCGAGAGTTGCACGCGGTTGTGCCGGGCGGCCTCCTGCCCGTCGGCGGGAAGGAACCCCACGTCCGCTTCCTGGGCCACCGCGGCGTCGTGGTTGCCGAGTACCACGGCGTCACAGCGTTCGCGGACCAGATCGACGCACGCAGCAGGATCGGCGTTGTAGCCCACCACGTCGCCCAGGCAGTAGACGGCGTCGACGTTCGTGTCGTCAATGGCCCGAAATGTGCGTTCGAGCGCTTCGAGGTTCGAGTGAATGTCCGAGATGACGGCCAGTCGCACCAGTAGCGTCCTCTTGGAGAGAAGTGAGTGACTCGTGCGCAATGTAAGCGGTTGGGGTCTCAAAACCAACGACGATGGCGGCGCCGCGAGCGGCTGGCGTCGAGTTTGGTGGAGACTTGACTGAGGAGCGGGGAGGGGGGCGAATGGGAGAATGGGGGAGAGGGAACCTTGGAGAATAGAGGCCGGGGATCGTTCGAGTTGCGCTCTCCGTATCGCTCTCTCAGCAAAATCGTCGTTTCGTTCATCATTCTATCCTCGGCTCCACCGTGTCTTCCGAGTCTCTAAATGTTGGCGTCGTCCTCGGCGGCGTGGCCCCTGAGCACGAGGTGTCGGTCATTTCTGCGCTGCAGGCCGCCGCGGCGCTCGACCGCGACCGATACACGCCCGTGCCCATCTACGTTGCCAAGGACGGCACGTGGTACACCGGGGAGCCCCTGCTGGAGGTGGGGCGGTACCGCGACCTCGACGCCCTGCGCGAGGAGGCCACGCCGGTGGCGCTCGTGCCCACTCCCCACGGACACCTCGACCTTTTGGAGGACCGCGAGGCCGGGGCTGTGGAGCGTCTCCAGCGTCCGCCGCGCCGGACCCGCGTCGACGCGATGCTGCTTGGGCTGCACGGCGGACCGGGCGAGAACGGCGGCATTCAGGGACTCTGCGAGACGTTCAACGTGCCGTACACTAGCGCCGGCGTCTTCGGCTCCGCGCTCGGGATGGACAAGGTGATGTCGAAGCGGGTGTGCCGGGAGGCCGGCATTCCGGTCGTAGACTTCGTGGTATTCCGCGAGAACGAATGGAGCTATCGGGAAGAGGAAGGCCTCGACCGATGCGAGGCGGAGCTCGACTATCCCCTCGTCGTGAAGCCAGCCCGCTGCGGATCGTCCATCGGCATTTCGCAGGTGGAGACTCGGGACGCGCTCGATGCGGCCATTGAGGATGCGTTCCGGTACGACGATAAGGTGGTCGTGGAGGAAGCGGTGGAGGAGCTCCGCGAGATCAACTGCTCGGTACTCGGGGATGCCCACGACGCCACGCCCAGCGTGCTGGAGGAGCCGGTGCCCTCGGCCGAGGACGAGGTACTGACCTTTCGGGACAAGTACATGCGGGAGGACGGAGAGAGCGCGAAGGAGGGAGGTGGAAGCGGTGCCAAGAGCGCCGAGTCGGCCCCTGAAGGCATGGCCGCGCAGGACCGCATCGTGCCGGCCGAGCTCTCCGACGAGCGTACCAAAGAGATTCAGGAAATGGCCGTCCGCATTTTCCAGCTCTTCGAGTGCGCGGGCGTCGTCCGCATCGACTTCATGATCGACGATGCCACCGGGCAACTCTACTTCAATGAAATAAACACCATCCCCGGCTCGTTTTCATTTTACCTGTGGGAGCCTTCCGGCGTCCCGTTCGATGAGTTGATGGACCGGCTCATCACCATTGCTCGTCGTCGCCATCGTGAGCACAATGGGCGGGTCCAGACCTACGACGTCAACCTGCTCGCCGAGAAGAGCCTGCGCGGCGTCAAGGCCGAAGAATCCGGTTCATGAGGAGGCAGGAACCGCCTCTGCCAGGCCGCAGGTGGCGAATGTGCAGTACGTCCACATATTTGATCGATTATGAGTCTTCGCCTCGCCCCCCTTCTCGTCGGATTGATGCTTCTTGCGGGGGGGAGCCGTGTCACCCACGCACAGACGCATCCGTCGTCGAGTCCCGACAGTCAGAGCCTCGGGGACCGAACATCCTCCATCCTCGACGATCCCTTCGTCCGAAAGACGGGCACGGAAGGGCTGGACCTTCTCTACGGCATGCAGTTCGAGAAGGCGAAGGCCCGCTTCGACATGATTGACGAGCGGTACCCAAACCATCCCGTCGGGCCATTTCTGAAGGGGCTGAACCTGTGGTGGACCATCATGCTCGACCTTACGGACACCTCCCACGACGAGGCATTCATTGAGCAGATGAACACCGTCATCGAGCGGTGCAACGCGCTGCTGCAGGAGGACCCGGATCACTTCGACGCGGCTCTTTTCAAAGCGGCGTCGCACGGCTTTCTGTCACGCCTTCACTCCAACCGCTCGCGCTGGTGGAAGACGATCCGCAACGGCAAGAAGGCCATCAACTACGTCCAAAAGGTGGAAGAGGTGGCGCCGAAGCGCGGCGACTACGTGTTTGGATCGGGCATGTACGACTACTACGTCTCCGTTCTGTCGGAGGAGTACACCCTGTCGAATGCGATCACCTGGATGTTGCCCGACGGCAACAAAGAGCGAGGCCTCCGGCTGCTCCGTGAAACTGCCACGGACGGGCGGTACGTGAAGACGGAGGCGATCTATTTCCTTGCAAAGGCGCATTACCTGTACGAGGACAACTTTGACGAGAGCCGGAAATGGGTCTTGAAGCTTCGAGAGCGGCACCCGGACAATCCGTTCTTCCACGCCTTCGAGGGTCGGATCTACGCGCGCTGGGGACGGTGGGGGGAGGCCCGGCGGATTTTTCAATCGGTCGTGGAGCGCTGCGAGGCCGGGAAGGCGGGCTACAACACCCACATGGAGGAGGTCGCCCAGTTGTACTTGGCTCGGGACCGCCTTTACCAGGATCAGTATCAGGAGGCCCTGCGACACCTGGCGGAGCTGGAGCAACTCACGAGCCGGGACATCGAGGACACGCGGTACCGGATGCTCGGCTACCTGTACCAGGGCATGGTGTACGACGCGCTCGGGCGGCGCGATGTGGCCGTCAATCGCTACCAGACGGTGCTGGACATGGAGGACGCGTCGGGCGCCCACGACCGGGCTGAGAAGTATCTGGACTCTCCGTACGAGGGATGACGTGGAGCCTTGAGGTGTGGAAGTTTGGAGGTACGAAAGGGGAAGTGTTTTGGTGCGGGCGTGTAGAGGGGGAGAGGTGCTTTGGTGCAGAGGTGTTGTTGTGGTTTTTTGGATTGGACAGGAGAGAGGTCGGAGGCAGGCCTGAGATGCGATCGTCGGAAGAGTCGTCCGTCGAGGAGGATGGACGTTGATTGCATGCTGCCGACGGCCGAATGTCCTATCTCTGTAAGAAGTGGGTCTGTTGCGCCCATGAAGAACAAACAAACGTCGAGCGTCGGGCGTATCCACAATCCGGCATTCTTTCCAGACTGTCCGCCACATCATGCGTTTTCGATACACCGAGTGGGATCCCGTCCGCCACGGCAGCCAGAAGCCGCTGTTCGAGGAGCTGTTCGATCTCTTTCAGGAGCTGCTCGAACATACGGCCGGAGACGCCGAGGAGGCCCTTAACTGGATGGAGCAGCTCGACGAGCAGTACGGCCTCACGGAGGGCTCGGACAAGGATCTCGACGACTTCATCGAGGAGTTGAAGAAGCGCGGCTATCTCGAAGAGGGGGAGGACGGAGAGACGGTCGAGATTACGGCCCGCACCGAGCGCTCGCTCCGGCAGTCGGCCCTGGAGGAGATTTTCAACGATCTCCGAAAGGGGGGCATGGGCGACCATCGCACGCCCTACACCGGGCAGGGCGACGAGCGGCTCCCCGAGACGAAAGACTGGCAGTTTGGGGACGACCTCTCGAACCTCGACGTGACCGGCACCCTCTCCAACTCGTTCAAGCGGTCGGGTGTGGGGGACAACTGGCACCTCGCCGAAGACGACTTCCAGGTCCACAAGACGGACCATCACGCCTCGATGGCGACGGTGCTCATGATCGACCTCTCCCACTCGATGGTGCTCTACGGCGAGGATCGCATCACGCCGGCGCGCCGGGTCGCGATGGCCCTCTCGGAGCTCATCATGACGCAGTACCCGAAGGACTCGCTCGACATCGTGGCCTTCGGCAACGACGCGTGG
>CAZBIB010000132.1:0-9279 GCA_964491575.1 uncultured Salinivenus sp.
CTCCATGCTCATCTACGAAGTCAACTTGACCGTCGACGGCGACGCAGCGTCCCGTTACAGCTCGTGGCTGCGCGAGCACATCCGCGAGATGCTCGAACTCGACGGGTTCGAGGCTGCCGTCTGGTACGCGTGCACCGACGACGGCGACACGGTGCCGGAACCGGACGAGCCGACCGGCACCCGGAAATGGACCGTCCAGTATCAGGTACGGGACCGAGACGCGCTCCAGGCGTACTTCGATGAGCACGCCGAGCAAATGCGTGAGAAGGGCGCCCAGCAGTTCAGCGACTACGTGACGGCCGACCGCCGCATCCTCGAACAGAAACGCCTCTTCCAGGGACGACGGAAGGAGGACACTGGGCCGGTGTAAAGATTGTCACGTAGCACCGGAGCCGAGGTCGACGGAGTGAGAAGTGATTCGTGAAGCGTGAGAGACCGATTATGGTCGATTCTCACCGTCGAACTCAGATCGCCACCCGGCTCGACGAGATCGAGGCGGAGCACCGTGTCGCTGTGCTCTACGCCTGCGAGTCGGGGAGCCGGGCGTGGGGCTTTCCCTCCGCAGACAGCGACTACGACGTACGGTTCATCTACGTCCATCCCCGCGACTGGTACCTGTCCCTCGACCTTGAGCGGCGCGACGACACGATCGACGCGGCGCCCGAGGACAAAATCGACCTGCACGGCTGGGACCTGCGCAAGGCGCTCCAACTCTTCCGCGACGCCAATCCCACGCTGCTGGAGTGGCTGCAATCGCCCATCGTCTACCGCGAGGACAACGCAGTACTGGCTCGCTGGCGCGACTTGATTCCGGACTACTACACGCCCCGCGCCGCCGGGCACGCCTATCGCGGCATGGCCCGGAGCATCGTCGAACAGAACCTCGCCGAAGAGCCGATCCAGCACAAGGCCTACCTCTACGTCCTTCGCGCGCTCCTGGCCGTGCGTTGGGTGGAGCGGAGTCTCGGCCCTGTGCCGGTCGAGTTTGAGCGTCTCGTCGACGCGGCGACGATCGGCGCCGACCTCCAAGCGGCCATCGACGCCCTCCTCAACCAAAAGCGGTCTGGTACAGAGCAGGAGGCCGGGCCGCGTCTCCCGAAAATCCACGACTTTATCGAGGCCGAGATGGAGCGGCAGAAGGACGTTCAGTTCCCCGAGTCGACCGCCGACCCCGGCATCGAGCCGCTCAACACCTTCTTCCGAGCGGTGATTGACCGCTAGCCATCCCCTCCATTCTCCTAGGGCCCACGCTGCCCGTTGGCCTCCGCAAGTGCTCTTTTTCAAACTATCCCCGTCCCTTACAATGTATTTATTTTTACTTATAAAAATTACCCAAAAGATATCTTCCTCTGACATACCGTTCTGTATTGTTAATATTCCGGAAAGCCATATTGGAAAGCGCTTCCTTTCGTCCATCTCATATTCCGTTCAGCCTCCCCATTTGACTTTTCAGAGGGATCGCGTTACAAAGGGGTAACTCGGCAAGCGCCGTGGTGGAGTTTTGTTCTAACGTTCCTCTTCGATCCATACACTGGAAAACATGAGAACACTTACGAACGCGCTCGCCCTCAGCGGACTGCTCTTGTTTTTGATTGCTCCCAAACTGAGTCAGGCTCAGGAAATCACTGTGAGCGGAACGGTGATGGACGCGGGCACGGAGACGCCCCTGCCCGGTGCAACCGTAAGCCTGCAGGGCACCAACCGCGGGACCGCCACGGATTCGAATGGGAACTATGAGTTGGAGGCCCCCTCCGACGGTACCCTCGTGTTCTCTTTTGTGGGGTACGCCACCAAAGAAGTTGCCATCGACGGGCGCAGCACCATCAACGTGTCCCTCGCTCCTGCCGAGCAGCAGCTCGACGAGGTCGTCGTCGTGGGGTTTGGACAGCAGCAGGAGCAGGACGTAACAGGAAGCATCTCGCAGGTCTCCTCCGAGGAGCTTGAGGCCGCGGAGGTCAGCAGCTTCGAGGAAGTCCTCCAGGGCCGTACGCCAGGCGTCCGCGTCACCAACTCCAGCGGGAAGCTGGGACAAGGAATCCGGGTTCGCATCCGAGGCGAATCGTCCGTCACGGGCGACAACCAGCCTCTCTTCGTCGTGGACGGCATCCCCCTCAACAACCAGAACCTCTCGGACAACGGCGCGCCCACAAATCCCCTCGCCCAGCTCAACGTCAACGATATCCAGTCGATTGAGGTGCTTAAAGACGCATCTGCCACAGCTATTTACGGGGCCCGGGCCTCGAACGGCGTGGTTCTCATTTCGACCAAGCAGGGAGCCGAAGGTGGCTCGCAATTTTCGTTCAGCCTGAAGCGCGGCTGGCGAGGCCCCACCAACAAGGTCGACATGATGAACGCGAGCCAGTACGTCGACTACTACCTGGAGGCTGCCCAAAACAGCTCCATTGTCGGGGAATCTTATATTCGCAATTCCTTCGACGCCCTCTCCGCCGGCACCGACTGGACGCAGGCCATCGGCGAAAATGCCAATCCGGTGGTTGACACCGACTGGACCGACCAGCCGTTTGCGGACAATCCCACCAGCTTTGAGGCCAGCCTGAGCGCCCGAGGCGGCGACGAGAGCACCACCTTCTACATCTCGGGGCTCTACAGCCAGACGGACGGCATCCTGTTCCGGAACTCGTACGACAAGATTTCGGGGCGGGCGAACGTGACCCACTCGTTCTCCGACCGGTTCGAGGTGGGCACACGCCTGAATCTGAACCGCGTGCTCAACCAGCGCGTCCCGAACGACAATGGGTTTGCGACCCCGATTCAGTTGATTGCCCAGTCCCCCATCTCCCCGGTGTTCGATCCGCAGACCGAGGGCATCCCGACCAATGATCAGGGCCTGCTCACTGAGTATCAGCCGACGGACGACTACTTTAACCAGACGCTGTACTTCAACAACCTGCTCTACAAGGACAACGTCCGGCACAACGTGACGACCTTCCGGACCCTCGGCAATGCCTTCGCGGAATACGACCTCCTGAACAGCCTCTCGCTCCGGGGCGAGTTCGGCCTCGACCTCCGCAGCCGAAACGCCGATCGGTACTGGAACAGCCTGGTTTTCCAGAATGTGGGGACCGACGAGGGCATTGGCCGGCAGGTCTGGGACCGGATCGTCAACTACAACGTCGATGCCTTTCTCAACTACAACAACACGTTCGGAGGCATTCACAACCTCTCTGGAACGGCTGGAACGCAGTTGCAGTCGTCCACGACGAATAGCGCGCTGGTAGAGGTCCAGAGCTTTCCGAACGACAGCTTCCAGCAGATCGACAGTGGGTCCGACATTGTAGCTGCGGGCGGATCCGAGACGACCTATCGATTCCTCGCCTTCTTCGGCCGTATCAACTACGACTACGACGGTCGCTACTTTTTGAAGGTGAGCGGGCGGTATGAAGGCTCCTCGCGCTTTGGAGAAGAAAACCGGTACGGCTTCTTCCCGGCTGCCTCCGCTGGATGGGTCCTGACAGAGGAATCCTTCTTCCCCTCGACCGATCTGGTAAACCGCCTGAAGCTGCGCACGAGCTTTGGCGTCACCGGCAACGCGGGCATTGGAAACTTCCCCGCCCGGGGCCTCTGGGGCGCATCCACTTACGCGGGCTCCTCCGGCATCACCCCTACCCAGACCCCGAACCCGGCCCTCCAGTGGGAGCAGACGCAAGAGGTAACCGTGGGCCTCGACTACGAGCTGCTCGGCAGTCGGGTAAACGGTAGCATTGACTACTACCATAAGACCACCAACAACCTGTTGCTGGACCTAAATGTGCCGGCCACGACGGGCTTCCTGAACCAGACGCGCAATGTGGGAGAGGTGAAAAACTACGGGCTCGAGTTCCTGCTTGAGACCCAGAACCTTACCGGCGAATTCAGCTGGTCCTCCAACTTCAACATTTCGTTCAACCGGAACGAAGCCACCGACCTGAGAGGCCAGGTCCTGACCGGCGGCTTCGTCAACCAGGCGCGCGAAGGCCATCCCCTCGGCGTCTTCTACGCCCTCGAGTACGCCGGCGTGGATCCCCAGAACGGAGACGCGCTCTACTACGTCAACGAGCGCAACGAAGACGGGGAGATTGTGAACCCGGAGGCGACGACCAACGACCCGAACGCGGCCAACCGCATCGTCATTGGGAGCCCACAGCCCGACTTCACGGGCGGCTTTGGCAACACGCTCTCGTACAAGGGCGTTCAGCTCCGCTTCCTGTTCTCGTTCGACTATGGCAGCCAGATTTACGACGGTGGCGGCGAGTACAAGACCGCCAACGGCCGCTTCCGCGATAACCAGCACGTCAGTCAGCTCGACGCTTGGGAGGAGCCCGGCGACCAGACCGACGTGCCCGAACCACGTCTCTTCGAGAACAACGGTGCCACGGGATCGAGCCGGTACCTCTACGACGCGTCGTACATCCGCCTCAAGAACGTGAACCTGTCCTACGACCTGCCGACGGGGCTAGTGCAAAGCATGTCGATCACCAACGCCCGCATCTTCGTGACAGGCCAAAACCTGCTCACGTTTACCGACTACCCGTGGTGGGACCCGGAGGCGAACGCCGATGCCTTCTCCGGAAATATCGGATTCGGGAACGAATTCTACACTGCTCCCCAGACCCGATCGGTCACCGGAGGCATCCGGCTCTCGTTCTAACTCGCCAACCGCGGGCTCCCTCCTCCCCAGACACCGACACTTGATCTACCCCTCCTATGCTTACCACCCGGATCTCAGCATCCACTCTCGTGAAAAATTTTGCCCTCGCGGGTGTCGCCGCGCTTCTGCTCACCAGCTGCGACTTTCTCCAGGTCGAGCCCAAGCAGTCCATTAGCTCCGACCAGGCCTTGAGTTCGGCGCAGAACGTCCGGGCGGCCCTCAACGGGGCCTACAACGACCTCAGCGACAATAACCTCTATGGCGGTCAGTACATGATGCTTCCGGACCTGCTCGCCGACGCGGGCGACGTGCAGTGGGTTGGCACTTTTAATGAACCCGCCGAGATTGTTCGCAAAAACATCCAGACGAACAACGGATTCGTCGAGCTCCAGTGGACGGAGGCGTACGAGGCCATCAACGGGGCCAACAACGTCCTCAGCGCGCTCGACCAGATTGAGGACGCGCAGGAGCGGGAGCGGGTTGAGGGCGAGGCGCGACTCATTCGCGGGGTCCTCTATTTTGAGCTGGTGCGCCTGTTTGCACAGCCGTGGAACGCGGGCGACCCGTCCTCCAACCTGGGCGTCCCAATCATTCTGGAGCCTACCCGCAGCATTACTGAAGAGGAGAACGTCACGCGCAATACCGTTGAGGAGGTGTACAACCGGGTCATCACCGATCTGGACTCGGCTCAGATTCTGCTTCCCGAGTCCAACGGGGTCTACGCCGACACCTACACGGCCAGCGCCTTCCTCTCACGCGTGCACCTCATGCAGGGCGACTATCAGGAAGCCGCAGAGGCGGCCAATCGGGTCATTCAGTCAGAAGAATTTGAACTGGCTCCCACGTTCGCAGGTGCATTCAACAACACGGAGGACATTCCGGAATACATCTTTGCGATCCAGATCAGCTCGCAGGACGGGGCCAATGACCTAAACACGTTCTATGCCTCCTCGGCCGATGGGGGGCGCGGAGACATCAACATCCTGCAACAGCACCTGAATCGGTACGACTCCACGGATGCGCGCGGCGATTTCTTCTACACCGACTCCGAGACCGGAGACATCCGTACGAGCAAGTGGAGGGACGACGAGTCCGACGGGGCCAACATTCCGATCATTCGGCTCGCGGAGATGTACCTGACGCGCGCTGAGGCCAACCTCCGCGCCAATACGTCGGTGGGCGCCAGTCCGGTCGCGGACGTGAACACCATTCGCAACCGCGCCGAACTCGACAGCGTCAACACCGTCACGGTTGATGACGTGCTCCGGCAGCGCCGGCTGGAGCTGGCGTTCGAGGGCAATCTCCTCCACGACCTCAAGCGCACGGGTCGGTCCGTGGGCTCCCTTGCCTTCGATGCGGAGGAGCTCGTGTACCCCGTTCCCCAACGGGAGTGCGATGCCAACCCGGAGATCAGTCAGAACCCAGGCTATACGAGCTGCTAGTCCGTCTCGGCATCTCGCGACACGCTGCTCCCTCGCAGCACACTACATTGGACCTCGTTCTCAGTACGGGCTCGTTCCTCCGAGGTGGATGGGACGAGCCTGCTCTTTTGAGGCCTCCCCCACCCTTCCACGTTCTCACTCACTCTCCACTGCCCATGCGTACCTTTGTCTTCTCCCTGCTCACCCTCTTTCTGGCCCTTCCCATCCAGGCGCAGTCGACCGACGACTCGCCCTGGACCCTCGATCACATCCTCAAGCAGCGCTCGCTGGAGGATGTCGACATCGGCCCTGAGGGAAAGCGCATCCTATGGGTGAAGGAAACGCCCGATCCCGAGGCCGACGAGTCTCAGTCGGACGTGTACCTGACGTATCGGAATGATCCGCACGAGGGCGACTCGATGGCCACGATTCAGCTAACGCGCACCGGCAACAACGGGGACCCGCGATGGAGCCCGAACGGTCACCAGATCGCATTTCTGTCGTCCCGCAAGCAGGAGGACGAGGACGAAAGCAGTGGCACCCAGATCTGGCGGCTCGACCCGCGCGGCGGCGCGCCGGAGGCTGTAACCTCTGTGGAGCACGGGGTGGAGGAAGTCCGGTGGCTCGACAATGAACGACTCCTTTTTGCAGCCCGAGAGCAGAGCACACGCTACGAACAGCGCCTCAAGGAGCAGAAAGACGACGCCCGGGCCGTCGAAGACACGACCCTCTTCCGGCCGGTGCGCCTCTTCACTGTCCACGTGGAAACGGGCGAGGTGACGCGCGTGACGGACAACGAGGATCAGATCGAGGAATTTGCGCCGTCGCCGAACGGCCGGTATGTCGTCTACAGCCTCGAAGACTCGCCAATCGACGCCGACGCGCGCAACCAGCCGCACCAGTTTCTCCTCGACCTCGACACGGGAGAGACGACGGAAATTTTTGACGAGCAGTACTTCGATCCGTCCAATTTTCAGTGGACGGCTGAGGGCGAAGGCTTTTACGCCACTGACGAATACAGCTCCGACCCCGAACACGAGGGCGCGGGCATCACGAAGCTCTACCACTACGACCTGGCGTCGCACTCCTACCAGGAAGTGCCGCTGCAGTGGGGCGACAAGGGCATCGGCTACGGCGGCTATAGCGTGGTCGACGGGGGCATTCACGTACAGCTGGCGGACGGCCCGCACTTCAAGCCCCGGTTCTACCGCCGCACCGAGGATGGATGGGCGCCCAAGGACGTGACGGACGAGCGCCTCCGCCATGCTTCCTCCGTCACCGCAGGCCCGGACGGCGAAACGATTGTCTTCAGCCACTCCCGCGCCGACCAGCTTCCACGCTACCGCGTGGGCACCTACCAGTCCGGTGAGATCCAGTCGGACGAGACGCTCACCCGCCTCAACGATTACCTCGACGATCTGCCGATTCCCGAGGCTGAAGTCGTGACGTGGGAGGGCGCCAACGGCGAGACCGTAAACGGCATCCTGTACTATCCGCTCGACTACGACCCCGACCGCTCGTACCCGATGATGACCGTCATCCATGGCGGGCCGAGCGGGGTCGATCTTGATGCCTGGGACCTCGGGTGGACGGTCTACCCGCCCCTCCTCGCCCAGCGCGGGGCCTTCGTCTTCCGTCCCAACTATCACGGCTCCGGCCACCACGGGCTTGACTTCGTGGAATCGATCAAGGGCAAGTACTACGAACTCGAAATTCCCGACATCGTGAGCGGAATCGATAGCCTGGCCAACGAGGGACTGGTCGACAAAGACTCCCTCGGCGTGATGGGCTGGTCGAACGGCGCCATCCTCAGCATTCAACTCACCATCGAGCACCCCAAGCTCTTCCAGGTGGCGGCCCCCGGTGCGGGCGACGTCAACTGGACCTCCGACTATGGCAACTGCGCATTCGGGGTCAGCTTCGACAACTCGTACTTCAAGGGCGCGCCCTGGGAGTACACGGAGCACTACATCGAGAAGAGCCCGCTCTTCGAGATGCCGAAGGTGCGGACGCCGACCCTCATCCATCACGGCACCGAGGATCGGGCGGTCCCCTACGAGCAGGGCTGGGAGTACTATCGCGCCCTTCAGCAGATCGGGAAGGCCCCGGTTCGCTTCCTGAGCTACCCCGGCGAGCCGCACGGCCTGGGTGAAATCTCGCACCAGCGGCGCAAGATGGAGGAAGACCTGGCGTGGATCGACACGTACCTGTTTGGGGAAACCTCGATGCAGGAGCGCGTCGACGACCGCTTGCTGGCCGACGACGCCCCGCTGTCCCTCCTCGAAACCACCGACACGCCAGCCAAGACGAACGGTCAGTACGGCGAGATGGCAAACGGAACCCTTGCCCCCGAGACGGTAACGCTCGGCGACACCCTCACGGTGGGGCGCTTCGAGGTCACGCGGGCGCAGTTCCAGACGTTTGAGGACGGGTACGACATGCCGACCGGCACGGCCAACTATCCGGCCAACGACGTGTCGCAGGAGCAGGCGCAGGCCTACGTGGAGTGGCTGAGCGAGCAAACGAGCCGCACCTACCGCCTCCCCACTGCAAAGGAACTGAAGGCCCTGAAGAAGGCGCGAAGCGGGTCCGCCGAAAACACCCCGGCGTACTGGGCCGGCTTCACACCCAACCCGAACGAGTACCGCCGCCTGCGGGCCCGCCTGGAGACCCAGTCGATCGACGCGCTTCTCATGCCGGTCGGCAGTCGTCCGCCGGGACATGGAGAAGATGGCACCGGCCCGCTGGTCTATGACGTGGACGGCAACGTGGCGGAGTGGGCCCGCACCGACGATGGCTTCCGCGCCAAAAATGCCTCGGCACTGACCCTGAAGGTCCCCAAGGCCGAAGATGCACCTGACGTTCCGTCCCAGGTGACCGGGATTCGGGTGGTGCTCGATCAGTAGCAGTCGGCCACCAGCGCCTGGAGGCAGAACGTGTCTCCAGGCACACGGTCCTTTCTCCACCTCGTCACGGCATCTTCAACAGTCACCGAACCGGTCCCGGGATCCTTTGCGGGCGGCGTGGGTGTGACTAGCCCCCATCTTGTGACAAAGTGGCAGGAAGAGTGCTGTACAGCCTGCCGACAAGTCCCGCGTCGTCGTTTTTGTTGTAGATTCCCGCTCATGGACCGCGCTTCAATTCAGGAACGCTTTGGCATCGTCGGCGAGTCCGACGTCATTAAGAACGTCATCGACCAGGCCCGCCAGG
>CAZBIB010000133.1:0-1986 GCA_964491575.1 uncultured Salinivenus sp.
CTTATCCCGGCCGTCTGTAAGGTTTTTCGGACGCTGGGCCTGCCATGCGGTCAGCCGCTCTCGGGCCTCGGCCACAGCCGCGTCCAGGTCCGGGACGGTCTCGGGAGCGTTGACGTACGAATTGAGCTCCGGATGCCTGCACAGGCGCTCGAAGTAGTGCTTTAGGTCATCCGGCTCAACCCCCAGCGCAGTAAGGGATTCAATTTGGCCTAGATTGTCGGCGCGCATCTCTCGGAGGTGTCGCCGCCACGCCCGTTCCCGCAACTCGCGTTCCTCCCGATCCTCCAGCCCTGCCACAAAGCCCGGCGGCAGGTCCGCCGCGATCGGGCGCTCGCGAATCAGCCGCGCGCAGAACGCGTGCACCGTGCCAATGAATGTCTGCTGTGCATCGCGGAGCGCTTGGGTGACTCGCGCTCGCTGCGGGTGGTTCTCCGGCAGTGCGGCCTGTGTTCGCCGGAGCTCTTCGTAAAACCGCTTGCTCATCTCCCCTGCCGCCTTCCGGGTGAAGGTGATGGCCGTGAGGTCATCGACCGGGACCCCGAAGCGAACGAGGGCCACCATCCGGGCTACGAGGGCCGTGGTTTTGCCCGACCCAGCGGCCGCGCGGACAAAGAAGTTAGTGTCCGGCTCGAACGTGGAGAGGTCCGGCACGCCCTCTTCCGCCCAGGGACCGATCCGTTCCCGAACCGTGGCGTCGTCGTAGGGGGTGGCAGTGTCGGGGTGGAGCATGTGGAGATTCTAGGGTTGAGGCGTTGGGGTATTGTGGTGGAATCCGACCAGGTGTGCTACTCGAACGATGGGGGAATCGGGCGATCTTCAGGATACATTTTGTCCCGGAGGGAGCGGCTTCGGGCCGGAAGGTCGCGGAAAATGCGGTCGTAGCCGCGGTACTTCCACGCGGTGCGGTACCGGGCCTTCGGGTGCATCGGAAAGCTCCCGGTGGCGGCAAGCCGAGCGAGCTGTTTGAGATGCTGTTCCACCTCGTTTCGATACTGTGCCGGGTCGAAGGCCAGTCGCGTGCCCATCTCCTTCACCGTCGGGAAGTAGTAGCCCGACGCGCCGACATCGTCGCCAGTCAGCGTTTCGAGCGCGTAGGCGTACAGCGCCCATTGCAGCTGCGCACCGTCCTTCAATGGGTCCTCCTCATCGAACGAAGAGAGGCTCCCCGTTTTGTAGTCCCACACAGCCAGACTCCCGTCGGGGCGACGGTCCACCCGGTCGATGCGGCCCCGGAGATCCACCGCGTGGCCGTCTACCGTGAGAGACACGTTCCCGAGATCATTCTTCTGCCGTCGGTACGGCCCGTAGCCGAAGCCCACCTCATGATAGAGCGGCTCGTGGGTGCGGCAGTGTTCGATCTCGGACCGGAGAAACACCCGAGCATCGTCGAGCAGTTGTCGGTACGCTGCTTCTTCCACGACCTCGCTGGGCGGGGCGATCTTTTCTTTCTCCGCGTGAAGTTCGTCACGGAGCGCCTCTTCCAGAAGCCACTCGTGGGCTGGGGCCGGCCGTTCGCCACGATCCTCCAGCGTCTTCATGAACGACTCGAAGGTGGCGTGGAGGATGCTCCCTCGGCGGAGGGCGTTCAGCCAGGGCTCATCGTCCAGGGCAGGCTCGTCGAGGGGCTCCACGCCGAGGACGTACTTCAGAAAATACAGGTACGGAGTCTCGGCAAACATCTCCAACCGTCCCGCAGACATGGGCGGACCCTCGTAGCCCCCTCGCAGAAAATCCAGCTCCGGGTAGTCTCCGTCGGCCAGGAGACCGTCGTGGGCAGTGTACGCGTCGGACTCGCGGGCGTGTCGGGCGAGCACTCCACGGTGGATCCAGGGATAGTGGGCCTGGAGGGCAGTTCGGGCCGTCTCGGTTCCTGTTGGTGCATCGCCTCGGGCTCGGTAGCACGCGAGCCACTCCTCCGCGTCGCTGAGCCGAAGCGCCTCGGGATCCGGGAGAACTCCCTCGACACGGCCCGACGCCTCAGCCCCT
>CAZBIB010000133.1:2086-9255 GCA_964491575.1 uncultured Salinivenus sp.
GCCGCCGTCGTGAGGGTATCTCCGTCCATGCCAACGACGTAGAGATGCGAGCGGCCGCCGTAGCCTGCGCTTTCGAGCGGCACAACGTGGGCTGTGCCGGGGCGCGGGTGCTGCGCCCGCACGTACTGCCCCTCCAGCCAGCGCCGGAGGAGCGCGGCCAGCCGAGTGCCGGACGCTTCGTAGTTCACCGGGACGCGCGTGAGCCGATCGATTCGCTGCCACAGCACGCTGCGGGCCGCCTCGTCGAGGGTCCGCTCCGGCTCCGGCTTGTCGTCGGGCGGCGGGTCGACCGGCCCAAAATCCTGAACGCACTCTTTTGCCTTCTCTGCCATGTCTCGGATCGACGCCTCCCGAGGGACAAGGTCGAGGAGTCGCTGCACGACCCGGTGCACAAATTCCAGGTTGCGCCGCTGCGCCCGGTCGCGGCCAGGATCAAGATTGCGCTCTTCCAACTTATTAACCTGTTCCTCGATGCGACTGATCGCCGCACCGAGCGCCTTCGTGTAGCCCTCCTGCCCCGATTCGTAGCGACGAGCGGCCAGACAGGACGCCACCTCGTGGGCTCGCAGATCGACTGCCCCGGTCTCGGCCTCGATGTCGTCTCGGACACGGTCAAGCCGGAGGTGACCGCTCCGGAGCATGCGGATCAGCAGCTCCGGGTCGAAGTCCTCGGTGATCCATTCGAAGAAGGAAAGCAGGGCCTTCCCCGTGCGAGTCTGCGCGACCGGCACGCCGGTGCCGACGGACACAGGCACGTCCATCCGGTCGGCGCGGTTGACGATGAGAGAGCCATAGGGCTGCTCTCCGGCGAACGCGATCTCGACCTCGTCGAGCGGCACGTCGTCCTCAAGGAGGTCCCGAAACACCGCATCGACCTCGTTGCTGGCCCCCACGGCCCGGCACGTGTGAACGGAGCGGCCGTCCTCATCGGGAATGTCGGCAGCGCCGGATGGCTCCACGTCTGCGAAGTGCGCAGCAGCCGTCTGCGGCGGGGGATCCGCAGGCGACGAGCGGCCGATTCGGACGAAGCTCCGGCACTGGTCCCGGACCGCACGCACAAACTGACAGGCCCGCTCGGGCAGGTCCACTGCATCGCACACCGCCACCACGGTCTGCGAGACCGAGGGAGCCCCCTCCTCCACCTGCTCGGCAGCCCACCGAAAGACTTGGGCGTCATCGTAGAGGTCGTTCGCCTCCAGTGTGTCCAGGTAACCGTCGTAGCACGCCGCGACCACTCGAAGGGTCGCCGAGGCATCCGGCGCTTCCGCTCGTTCCTGCACGTCTGCGGGCGTCGCCCCCCCGCGTCGGAGCGTCTCGATGGTCTCGGCCACCGTATTCGCCAGCTGTCCGGCCCCTGGCAACCCATCGAGCCTGCCGCGACGTTGGAGCTTCTGCAGGAGGCGCGCCGCTAGAAACGACCGTCCACCCACCGGCAGCTCGGCGCGACTGGACGCCACGATTCGGGGCTGCGCGACTTGCTCGGCGTAGTGCCGCGCGATCAGGGTCGTAACACCGGCCCATCCGGCCTCGGCCCGGGCGAGGGCGTCTTCGAGCGCGCGTCCGATCTGGCCTCGGGGCACGAGCACAACCTTCGGGGCACGGGGATATTCGCGGCACAGCGCCCGAAGCTGCGAGCGCGGAGAGGAGGATGGATCCATGAGTGCCGATCGCAGAACCGTGGAGAGGAACGAAGCAGCGGCGTCGCCGTGGCGGTGCAGGAGCTATTTCCGCCCTGCTGCTTCGACGCCGAACATCCCTCACAAGGTGCTGATCAAGGGGCATAAAACAAAATCGAGAGGAACCGTCGCGGTTGCTCCGGTCCTCCCTACGATCCACCCTTCTTGGCCCGCCACCTCCACGGCGGCACCGGATCAGATTGCGCCCAGAGACCCCGCTCGACCTGCCGGGCCCGTTGCTCCAGCCGACGGAGGCGGTCGTCGTGAGAGGCTCGCCTCCGGTCCCACCACGCGAGCCCGGTCCGGACTAACTGCTCGTTGACCACACGGTCGTCCACGCGCAGTACGAACAGAGGCCGCCCGTCTTCATCTCGCCCTTCGGCCCCCGCGCGAACGCGCTGTTGAACGACCGCGCGCCGTAGGGCCCGCGCTGCCTCGATTCCGTAGGACTGCCCGAGCTCGGGCGCGTCGATCCCGTAAAGCTCAATCCGCACAATCTGGCCGGTCTCACGAAGCAACTCAACCGTGTCTCCGTCCAGCACCGCCCGTCCCGTGCCCACGTATGACTGCGCCTGGACAAGGCCAGGACTCCACAGAAGCAAAGCGAAAATCCCCAGCACCACACCAGACGGCCAGGCGGACGAACGAAGGGTGGAAGCGCAGGTCATATCGAAAAACTGGGGGATGCCCCCATCTCTACAACAGGAGACTCAGAAGCCCGCCCAGGGCCGCGACGGCCCACACCGCGAGGCTCAGGCGGCGGAGCACCTGTTCCCCTCCGCGCTCCCGACGTGCCCTCCACTGGCCAACCCCCCGAAGCGCAAATCCAACGACCACGCCGAGGAGCACCCAGGTCCCCGGCTCCCGAAACGGCTCAGTCCAGTGGGGAGAGAGCACGACATCGAGCACGAGGGCACCGAGCAAGAGGGCAATAATCACCCCGAACACCGGCCAGGTGGCCAGGTCTGGAAGGGCAGAGCGGTTGGGCACATCCATTGTCAACAGCAGGCTACCGCACCACAGTGAAATGCTCCGCGGCCGTCGCGTCGCCCGCCCCCTCCGTAGGAAGAAGCCCCACTCGGAAGATCGGACAACCGACAGAAAACGCGAATGACAACAGGGGCTCGGTAATCACGCGGCGCTCGGGGGTTCCCTTCGTCCGATCGAACGTTATGATTCGGTGGGGTCGTGTGTCTATCGCACAAAGCCCCGCGCATCTTCTCCGGCCGATGCCCTGCTTTCCATGATCGCCCCCGACACTCCGCCACCGTTCAATCCCTTCCCCACCGGTTCACGAGACGAGAACGAGGAACTTCACGAACCACCTCCGGGCCCGCCCGACGTGCCGGAGGCGCTCGTCCAGGACCTCTGGGCCCGCCAGCGCTTCAACGCAGAGACCCTCACCACCACCAACGACGCGGCCGTCCGGATCCTCAATCCCGGAGATCCGAACACCGATGCGGGGCCGGATTTCCGGAACGCCCACGTCCGCATCGGCGGCATGGACTGGCGTGGCCACGTCGAGATCCACAACACTTCCGGCGGATGGTTCGAGCACGAGCACCACACCGATCCGCGCTACGACAGCGTGGTGCTCCACGTCACTCTTCACGCCGACGTGTGGACCGGCGGACTGCTGCGCTCCGACGAGTCGCCCCTGCCCGAGATCGTGCTCTACCCCCGCCTCGAAACCCCGCTCCGCGAGCTGCTCCACGCCTTCCACACGCGAACCGACGACGATTCGCTCCCCTGCGCGCCGCGCTGGAACGAGGTACCTCACGACCTCCGATGGAACTGGATTCACCACCTGGCCCGGGAGCGTCTGTCCGGAAAGCGCGACCGGCTTCCGAAGTCGGAGGATTCCTCCCTGGACGCGGCCCTGCACGAACGGCTCTTCGCCGGATTGGGGTATTCGAAGAACGACGCGCCGATGTCGACGCTCGCCGAGCGCACGCCCCCCGACACTCTCCGCGCAATGGAGGATCCGCGGAACCGAGAAGCACTCCTGCTCGGGACGGCGGGCCTGTTGCCCGAGCCCGGCGACCTGCTGGAGACGGATCGGACCACGGCCGATTACGCGATGGACCTCCGCGACCGATTCCGGCGCCTGCAGGTGCGGCTCGACGTGGCGCCCATGTCATCGACCGCCTGGACCTTCTTCCGCCTGCGGCCCAACAACTTTCCGCCCCTCCGCATTGCGCAGGCGGCGGCGTGGTATGCCGACGGTGCCGTGCTTGCGGACGACCCTCTGTCTGTGCTCCAGACGGCGCTGGACCGGGACGGCCCCGCTGCCCTCCGCGACGCCCTCGACGCGACGCCGCCCGACTTCTGGCGCACGCACTACCACCTCACCAAGCGAGCCAAAGAGCACGATCCGAGCCTCGGCACCTCCCGCATCGACACGCTCCTCGTGAACGCCGTGGCTCCCGTCCTTCTACTCGACGCCGACCGTCGTGATGATCAGAACCAGTCCGAAGCCGTCCTGGGCCTCCTCCGCGCCCTGCCCGCGTCCGGGGACCGCGTGGTGCGTCGCTTCCAGGACCTCGGCACGGATGCCGACTCGGCTTTCGACGCCCAGGGGCTCCACGAGCTATACCGCAACTACTGCACCGAGGGCGGCTGTCTGGACTGCAACATCGGCCAGCACCTCCTCAACTCCTAACTCCTCGACCCGTAAACCACCTGAATTCTCAACTCACGATTCATCAACCGTAAATCTCGTGCTCGTCCGCATTGTACGCATGACGTTCGCCCCCGGCGCCGTTGAACAATTCCTCGACCAGTTCGACGAGACGGCGCCGCAGATCCGTTCGTTTCCGGGGTGTCACCACCTGGAATTGTGGCGAGACGCGGACGCGCCCACCATTTTTACGACCTATAGCCACTGGGAAAGCCCAGAAGCACTCGATGAATATCGGGAGAGCACCCTCTTTCGCAGCACCTGGTCCACCGTCAAGCCTCTTTTCGCCGATCGCCCTCAGGCACATAGCTATACAGTATCTCGCCGCTCGAACACCATCGAGGATGCCGCCCGGCAGGCCACGGACGCAGAGAACCTGTAGTCGCCTCGTTGAGGAGCTAAAAGACAGTTCAACGCCTGTGCGAAACGATCGCCCCGAACGAGGAAGCCTCAGTCCGACGAGGGGCCCAGTGTGACCGCTCGCTGCTACAGACCACGAAGGGCCTGCTCCATGGTGAGATGTTTCTCATTGATTGGGGTGGGAAAGCCAATGGGCCGGACGGTATATCGCCGGTCGGTCTCCGGTCGAAGGGTCGGAGGTGCCGTGCCGCGACCGATTGCTTGCACGCTTCGGATCACCCGCTGGTAGTTCTGCTGTACCAGGCGCTGCTCGGTGACGATGGCTCCGTACGCGGCGTGCAGGTTTCGATAGCTCGCGTCGGGGGAAAGCTGCTCCACCCGGACCCGCTGTTTCTGAAGCAGAGACTTGTGTTCCTCCAGCACGGCGTGAAACTGCTGGGCGAGTGACTGGAGCGTGTCGGCGTTTGCGGCCGCCGTTTTCAATTTCTGCAGATCTGCCTCTGCCCGGCTGATCTCGTCCTCGAACGTCTGAACCGCCTTTTGCATCGCCTGGTAGGTCTTGGGCTCCGTGTCGTAGCCGCCGTAGATTCGGCAGCCGCTCAACAGCAGTCCCACGAAGGCAACGAGCAGAACAGAATGGCGCGACCGCAGCATGGAGGGCAAAGAACTGTGTTGTGGCGTCGAAGAGGGTTCACGGAATGACCGAAAGGGGAGCTTGGAGTCCAACCGCTTTCGCTTTTCCTATCGTCCCCCCACCGGCAGGGTCCAGAGCGCGGAGACCACTGACCGTCGAACGAACGCCGGGCACCCGGAGAAACACCGAACGTTCACGGATGGTATTCTACGATCCGGATCCCGGCGGCCCGATCACCGCGCCCTGCCACATCACGGGGTGGGCACGATCTCGTTCCGATGACGACGCAGTAGCCTATTCCACTCATGAGCAACCAGACGGCCCGCCTCGTTAAGCGCCTGCGCACCCGCCTTCGGCGAGCCATGCGACGCATGTCGTGGGCCGAACTGGCGTTTGGAGGCGCCGTGGCCGTTGGCAGTGTGGCAGCCCTATGGCTCGTCGCCGCAGTCCTGGAGGCCACCTTGTGGCTTGACCCCACCCTTCGAACCAGCCTCGTCGTCCTGGTTGGGGCCAGTCTCCTGGGGATCGGCGCGGCCTTTATCGCGCGGCCTCTGGGCCGCCTGCTCGGGCTTCTGAGCGGCCCCACCGACCAAGAGGTCGCTCGCACGGTCGGCGCCCATCACCCGGTCGTAGCGGATCGGCTTGTGAACCTCCTCCAGCTTGCCGAGGGACAGGCCTCCCACGCCCCGGCGCCGTACGTGGACCGCGCTGTCCAGCACCTCGCCGAACAGATCGACGAGGTGGAGTTCGACGACGTGGCCGACTTTGAGCCAGCCCGCAGCGCCGCGCGGTGGGCCGCCCTTCCCCTCCTGGCCGTCGTTGCGTTTCTGCTCGCCGCCCCGTCAACCTTCCTGGGAGCCTCCGAGCGGCTGCTCGCGCCCCGAACGGACTTCGAGCGGCCCGCGCCCTTCGAGTTCGCCGTCACGCCGGGCGATGCGCGCCTCGTCAAAGGTGATTCCCTCCGCGTCACCGTCCGCACCACCGGCACGGTTCCCGAATCAGCGACGCTGCTCCTCCGCAACCCCGACGACGAGTCGCCGCAGCGCATCGCCCTTCAGGCCGACACCACCGGCACATTCCGCCACACGGTGCCCAACGTGCGGCGCCCTCTCCACTATCGCGTCGTGGCCTCGCCGGTGCGCACCGAATGGTTCGAGATCGAGGTCGCCCAGCGCCCCTTCCTCCGCCAGCTGCAGCTCCAGGTGATCCCCCCTGCATACACTGGCCGACCCGCACGCACGCTTTCTCCCAACGTGGGTGACGTGACGGCACTGCCCGGGGCACAGGTGCGCGTGTCGGCGGCGCTCGGCGGCGCCCCCGTCGCGGAGGCGTCGCTGGATTTCGAGAACGGACCGACCCAGTCCCTCACCGTCACGGAAGACTCAGCGAGCGGACGGTTCACGCTCCAGCGCGAGGACACCTACGTGCTCCGTCTGCAGAGCGATGGCGACATCCCGAACCGCGATCCGATTCGCTACGACGTTTCCCTCCAGTCAGACGCCCGTCCCTCCGTCACCTTCCTCCAACCGGACGGCACCGCCGAGCTGACGCCCTCCCTGACGCAGCAGCTCCACCTTCAACTGAGCGACGACTACGGCTTCCGGCGCGTCGAGCTGTTCTACCGCCGCGCCGACAGTGACTCCTCGTTTTCCTCGATCGAGCTTCCCGTCCCCCAGCCGGGACAGACCGATCAGGTGCTCCGCCACACGTGGCTTCTGGTTCAGGACAGCGACCTCGACCTCGAACGGGGCGACGCGGTGGCCTACTACGTGAAGGCCTGGGACAACGACACGATAAACGGCCCCAAGAGCGGACGCAC
>CAZBIB010000134.1:0-9207 GCA_964491575.1 uncultured Salinivenus sp.
GCCGCACGCTCCTCGGTGCTCCCGGTGCAGTCGGTCGTCGTGCTGCCAGCAATCGAGACGACCAGCGCGGGTGCGTCTGCCGTTTCGTGGTCATGGATGCAGGCGGTGGGGCTCCTCACGGTTGGAGCCTTGAGCGTCGGGCTGGTCCAATTGGGTCGCGTCACGCTCGAAGTCGTGGCAGCGGGACGTATTCGGCAGCACCTGACGGCTACCGCCGCGCCGTCCCTGCGGACCGAGGTGAATCGCCTCAAGGATCGGCTCAGCGTCCACCGTCCCGTCCGACTCTGCACCACGCCGGAGGTCGCCGTCCCCCTCACGCTCGGCGGCCGTCGACCAATTATTCTCATACCGGATCGCCTCGCGGATGCAACGGAGGAGCTTCGCATGACGCTCCGCCACGAGCTCGTCCACATCCGCCGCTGGGACGACCTCGCTCACGGTACAGAACGACTCATTGCCGCCCTGTTTGCCGTGCATCCGCTCGTGGATCGGCTTCGGCGGCAAATTGCCGAGGCGCGGGAGCGGGCCTGTGACGCGGCAGTCCTCGACGACGGAGAGACACCTGCGAGTGACTACGCCCGCCTCTTGACGACCTTTGCGGACGGGACTTCGCCTCATCGCCTCGGTGCTCTTTCGCTCTCCGAATCGCCCTCTTCCCTCACAGACCGCCTTTCTGCCATGCGCTCCTCGATCCCTTCGTTTCTTTCCTCCCGTCTCGCCCTCGGCACCGCCCTCGTCGCAGTCGGCCTCGCCCTCACGCTCGGCGTGGTCGCCTGCTCGGACAGCGTCGCTCCCTCCGCCTCACCGGATGCTTCCACTGCAACGGAGTCCTCGCCCCAAGCTACTGCCGACGACGATGACGTGTACATGGTCGTCGAAAATCAACCTGAGCTCGTGGGCGGAATCAAGGCCCTCCAGGACGCCGTGAGCTATCCGGAGTCGGCGAAGGAGGCCGGCATCGAAGGCCGCGTCATCGTCCGGTTCATAGTGGACAAAAATGGAAACGTGACGAAGCCGAAAGTGACGCGTGGTGTCAATGAGACGCTAAACCAAGCAGCCCTCGAAGCAGTGAAACAGCAGGAATTCAAGCCGGGTCAACAGGACGGCGAGCCTGTGAAGGTGCAGATGTCGGTGCCCGTGACGTTCCGGCTTCCTAGCGGGGCTTCATCATCTTCCGCATCGAGTGAAGCCTCAGGAGGATCGACTGAAACTCTGGATCCGGATCCAAGGCAGTTCTACGACCTCAAGGCTCCCGGCAGTGTCACGGAGGGCTCAGTGGAGGTTACTGCAAATGGAGAGGCGCTGCAAAAGGGAATTGATTACCGGGTCGACCACGATGAAGAAACGGTCACCATCATGAACGAATCACACCATGACGCCGGGACCGACATCGAGATCTCGTACAAAGCGAAATATTGAAACTGAGAAGATAGATGGTACAGAGGCAATCCGGAGCCAGAAGTATCCGACTCAGCGCACCCTCTGCCGGGCCGGATGATCGGGGTCCGGCTCTTTGACGCCCCGCTCGGCGGGATCCCCCTCGCGGCGGAGGGTCCGGTTCCAGAACCAGATGGCCACCCCAAAGAGCAGGGCCGCCCCGAGGCTCATAAGCGCATTGATGCCGGCAACGCGGATTTGCGTGTCTACGACCGGGGTGGAGTTGATGGGCTCCGTTACGACAATGGACCGACTGCCCCCCGACGCCACGCGCACCGCCAGGGTCTTCTTTCCTTCCAGTGCAGGAACGATGCCGTGAGGAAGCGACAGCCGCTCTCGGGTTAGCACCGACCCGTCGGGCATCGGGACGCGGATGCTCACGTAATCGTACGTCACCTGCGTTCGATTCGAGGCGTGGACATTCTGCACCTCCGCCGTCACCTCCGTGCCCTGGGTCTTCGTGGTCTGCAGGTCGTAGGCCACTTTTCCCTGATGCAGGGCAATGCCGAGGAAGAAAATCGGAAGCAGCCAAGCAATGCGGGCGACCCAGCGAGTCATCGAACAGTGGAGCCGAGGGAAAGTCTACGGAAACGTAGGGAGATGTACGGTTGCCGTCCGTTGCCGATCGGGGCCTACCGGGGATTATGGGTGAAAAGCGGAGTCTCCTCGCTTCCCTACGACAAAAAGAGATACGGCTTCCACGTGTCCCTGATGTCCCCGGCAAAGTCGCGCAGAAACATGACGTAACTGGGACGAAACGGCTGACGGGCCAGCTCCATCCCGGCCTCCTCCGGCGTGGCATCTCCCTTCTGATTGTTGCACGTCACGCAGGCCGCCACAAGGTTCTCCCACGTGTCTCGCCCTCCGCGCGACTTCGGCACCACGTGGTCGATGGTGAGGTTCGCCTGCGCGCCACAGTACTGGCAGGTATTGCGGTCGCGGCGCAGCACGTTCTTCCGGGAGAGCATGACGCGCTTGTACGGCACGTTTGCGTACTGCTTGAGCCGCACAATGCTGGGCCACGGCATCTCCACGCTCGGCGACCGAACCTGTCGATCGTCGGCCGCCTCTACGAGGTGAACTTTCTGAAGATGCATAAGGACGACGGCTCGCTCCACGCTGCAGACGGTGAGCGCGCTGTAGTCCTGGTTTAAGACGAGGACGTGCCCGTTCATCATAGACGGGCCTCCCGTGCGACGGCGCCCTGAGGGGGCTCAGGAACGGACCGTAGATCTAACACGACGGACTCGAAAACGGTACGGAAGAGGGGTGCCTCCACCGGGGGAAACCCGGTTCTGTTTCGTAGCGTCAATTCTGTAATGGGGGAAATATCCTCCATAGATCTGTATTGAGCCGGGATCTCTTTGTTTCTCTCCACAAGGGGCCGGAAGACGCGATGGTGTCCCGCTTGCGCACAGATTCGCCCTCGGATTGGGGTCCCGATGCACGTCGGTCCTGATCCCTCCAGATCGCCCCTTCAACGACCGTCCGTTTGCCCTTCCTCAGCCCGCAGTCGATCGAGCACGCGTCTCCACTCGGTCGGCGGATCGGCCTCGAAGCGCATCGTTTCGCCAGTGGTGGGATGCGTAAAGCCGAGCCGGTACGCGTGCAGCGCCGGGTGCGGAAGGACCTCGAACAGACGCTCAAAGAAGGATCGCCGCGCCTCGCTCCGCGTCCCGTACCGGATTCTCTGCCCGCCATACTTCGGATCCCCAAATAGCGGGTGGCCCTGCGAGCGGGCATGAACGCGAATCTGGTGGGTACGGCCGGTTTCAAGCTCGAACTCGACGACGGAGGTGTGAGCGTGTTCCTCAACGGTCTCGTAGTGCGTCACGGCCCATTTGCCCTCTGCCTCCGGCACCACGGCCATGCGCTGTCGGTGATTCGGGTCGCGGCCAATGGCGCCCTCGATGGTGCCGTTCGGCGGCTCGAAGTGGCCCCACACGACGGCCCGGTAGCGGCGGTCTACGGTGTGGGCTTTGAACTGCTCTGCCAGGAGCTGGTGGGCCCGGTCGCGCTTGGCGACCACCAGGAGCCCGGAGGTGCCCTTGTCCAGCCGGTGCACGATGCCGGGACGCACGACGGGGTGATCCGGGGCCTCGGGAAGGGCATTGACCATCGACAGGCCCACGTCTTCGTCGTCCGTGGAGGCCGGATCATCGTCGGCCGCCACTTCGCCCCCCTCCACGTGGTGCAGCAGGGCGTGGACGAGCGTCCCTGACCGGTGGCCCGGCGCCGGGTGCACCACCATGCCCGCAGGCTTATTTACCACGAGCAGATCCTCGTCCTCGTAGTGAATGTCGAGCGGAATCGGCTCCGGCTCCGCCTGCATCGGCGGCTTGCGAACCAGCCGAAAGACGATTCGGTCCCCCGGCGCCACGGCATACGACTTCTGCACGTCCGCGCCGTTCACCTTCAGGTGCCCCTTCTTGATGGACCGCTGGATTTTGGTTCGCGAGGCCTCCGGGTAGAAGCGGGTGAGGTACTTGTCGATGCGCGTCCCCTCGGTCTCCGACTCTGGCACCACCACCTCCACGACGTTCTCCTCCCGGGTTATGTCGGCATCATAATCGTCGGAATCGAACGAATCCGGAATCTCCTTCATCACCGAAGAACTCACAATCCTACAGACGTCCACCCTTCCACACCTCCACCCCTCCCTCCTTCCAAGCACACGTCAACGCTCGAACGCATCGATCGCGTCGAGGACGGCGTCCAGATCCGAGGCGTCATTGTAGTACGTCGGCGCAAAGCGAAGCTTCCGGTTGCGGACCGCCCCGGTAATGCCTCTCTCTTTCAGGTGATCGAAGAGAGTCTCGGGCGCGTCGGGGGCGACCGTGACGATGCCACTGGCGCGAGCCGGATCGTCGGTGCCGTAGCGGGAGAACCCGCGGGCTGTTAGCTCATCGGCGAGGGTGGTGGAGAGGTCGAGCACGCGTTCTTCGCACCATGCCGGGCCGGCGTCGAGGTAGAGGCCGAGGGCGGCATGCAGCGCTGCGACGCCGACGCTGTTGAGGGTCCCGGTTCGGAACCGGCGCGCGTCGTCGTGGAACGTGAGGTCGTAGTTGTCAAGGTGCTCCCAGTCGACGGGGCCGTGGAGCCAGCCGGTGGGCGGGCGGAGCCGGTCCTGGAGCGCCTCGTTGCAGTAGAGCAGCCCGGCGCCCTGCGCGGCCATGAGCCACTTGTGCCCGCCGGTGGCCAGGAAGTCAATGCCCGCCGCCTCCACGTCGATCTGAAGTGCGCCGAGCCCTTGAATGGCATCGACGCAGAAGATCACGTCGCGCGACTCGCAGAGGGCGCCGAGGGCCTCCAGGTCGACCCGAAAGCCCGAGAGGAAGTGGACCCAGGACACGCTCAACAGCCGCGTCTCGGGCCGCAGTGTCCGCTCCACGTCGTCGACCGTGTACACCCCCTCGTCCGTGGGCACAAAATCGACTTCAACGCCCTGCTTCTCCAGGTTCAAAAATGGATAGACGTTGGCCGGAAACGTACCGTCGGGGACGGCAATGCGGTTCCCTTCCTGCCAATCGAGCCCGCGGGCGAGGACGTTGAGGCCGGTCGACGTGTTGGGGACGAACTCGATGCGCTCCGGATTGGTGCCGAGCACCTCTGCCGCCCACTCTTTCGTCTCTACCATCAGCGGCCGGAACGCGTCGAAGTTTTCGATCGGGGCGTTGGGGTCCGCTCCATGCCGCTCGGCGACGTAGGCATCGATGGCGTCGCGGACGGGCCGGCTCATGGGGCTTACCGCCGCATGGTTGAGGTAAGTCTGATGCTCGGTGTGGGGGAAGTGGGCGCGGAGAGCAGCGAGGGTCATGCGAATCGATGGAATCAAGAATCATCAGCGACCACACAGCGGGGGAGCCCCTACTCCGAGTTCTGCTTCTTCTTCAGCTTCTCTAACTCATGTAAGGCCTGGGCTTCGTCGTTCCCATTCGCCTCCGGCTCGTCGTGGTGGTCCTCGGCGTCGGGGTGGTAGTGCAGCTCTAAAAGCACGGGAAAATGGTCGGATCCAATGTAAGGGAGCACCTTGAGCTGCGACAGCAGGAAGTGCTCGGAGTGGAATGTGTGGTCGAGCGGATATCGGAGGAGCGGATACCGGGCGTGAAACGTGTTGTAGAGGCCACGTCCGATGCGCGGATCGAGGAGGCCGCTGATGTTCTGAAACAGCCGCGTGGTGTACGACCACGAGACATCGTTCAGGTCCCCCCCTACGACGGTAAGCTCATCGCGATCCTGAAGTTCTTTGGCGAGGAGGATCAGCTCGGCGTCCCGCTCAGTCGTGTCGGGATCGTGGCCCGGATGAGGCGGGCGCGGGTGCATCCCGTGAAACCAGACGTCCGTCCCCGACGGCAACGTCACCTTCGTGTGGATGGAGGGCACGTCGTCCTCTACCAAAAAGCGGACAGTCGGATCGACGAGGGGATATTTTGAGTAGAGGCACATGCCGTAGGCATTCTCCCGCGGGTGTCGCACGGTGTGCGGAAAGGTGTCTTGGAGGGACTGCAGCTGCTCCATCCACCACTCATTCGTCTCGATGGTCAGGACGAGATCGGGCTGTTCCTCGTCGATGAGATCGAGTAGTGAGCCGGAGTCCCGGTTTTCGAGTTCCACGTTGGCGATCAAGAACGAGATTGTGTCGGTCGCCTCACCGTCGTCGGTCGCCCCCTTCACCTGCCTCGGGGCCAGGGGGGTGTACGACAGAATGTGGTCGATCTGGTAGATGAGGCACGCCCCTAGAAGGACCATCGTCCCGTAGTCGATGATCGTCGAAGGGCCCACCACGAGGAACCCGGCGAGCGTGAGCACAATGCCGACCGACAGCTGCACTCGGGGAAAGTCGAAGAAGCGAATTATCCAGTGGTCATGCGAGAAGAGCGGCAGGACCGTACCTGTAATGAAGAAGGCCGCCACCACCAGAAGCAGAAAGGTCATGCGTATGCTACCACTGTGGGGAAATTGTTCAAACGCGTTGTTCCAATCTACGACCGGCGGAACTGCTTGCCGGCCAGCTGGCGCACGAGGCCCTTGAACTCAAGCTTGAGAAGCGTGGGAAGCGCTGCAGACGGAGCGAGGCCAGTCTCCTCGCAGAGCGCATCGATGTGGACGGGCGTGTCCGTGAGGGCGTCGTAGAGGGTCTCCGCGTCGCCCGAGAGCTCCTCGGCGGGGTCGGGACCGGCAGACACGGTCTCCGCATCCACTTCTTCCGGGGCGTCTACCGTCACGTCCGGGAGCTCCTCCAGCAGGTCCTCTATCTCCATCACCAGCTTGGCGTGGCCCCGCTGGATCAGGCGGTTCGTGCCTCGGCTGGAGTCCTTCGTGATCGCCCCCGGCACCGCAAACACCTCTCGGTTCTGCTCCACCGCGAGGCGGGCCGTAATGAGCGCCCCGCCCTCCGAATACGACTCGACCACGAGCGTACCGAGGGACAGCCCGCTCAGAATGCGGTTTCGCTCCGGAAAGTTGGGCGCGTCGGGCTCCGCATCGAGCGCATACTCCGACAGCACCGCGCCGTTCTCGGTGATCCGCTCGGCGAGGGCAGTGTGCTTCTGCGGATAGATGCGGCCCACGCCCGACCCCAGGACGGCAACGGTGCGCCCGCCGGCGTCCAGTGCTCCTCTGTGCGCGGCAGCGTCGATCCCGTACGCGAGACCACTTACGACGGTAAAGCCGCGTCGGACGAGCTCGGCGCCGAAGTGATGGGCCTGCGCCCGCCCGTAGTCGGTGCAGCGCCGGGTGCCCACGACTGTGACCATCGGCGCGTCGGTTGTCGGGAGGGTGCCTCGCATCCAGAGGAAGCCGGGCGGGTCGTAAATTTCGCGGAGGCGATCAGGAAAGCGCTCGTCCCAGGGCGAGACGAGGGTGGCCCCAAGCTCCTCGGCCCGTTCCATCTCCTGCTCCACCGCCGCCCGGTCGTCGAACGTGAGGATGGCCTCGGCGGTCTGATCGCCGACGCCGTCCACCGTCGTCAGGGCGGAGCGTGAGCCCCGAAAGACCTCGCTGGGGGTGTCGAAGGCCGCGAGGAGGGCCCGCAGGCGCTGCGGCCCGACGCCCGACACGAGCGACAGCCCAATGAGGGCACGCTGCTCGCCCGCCCGATCCCGATCCGGTGGCTCGACATCGTCCTGGAGGGGAAGTCTCATGCGTTAACTGTTTCCGCGGATCGCGCGGTCTTGACCATTTCAAAAAGCGTGTACTTGAGCCGATCGAGCCCCACATCGGCGACGGCACTGATCGGCAGGATCGGGACGTCGTCCGGAAATTCGTCGGCCACCACGTCGGGGAGAAGCGCCCGCTCGTCGGGGGCCAGAATGTCGATCTTCGACAGGGCAACGGCCCGGGGCTTGTCGAGAAGATCAGCATCGTAGGAGTCGAGCTCGTGGAGGAGCTGTTCGTACTCGTCCCCGAGGTCCGAGGACGTGATAGGAATGACGAAGAGCAGCACCGACGTGCGCTCGATGTGGCGGAGGAACTGGAGTCCGAGGCCTTTTCCCTCGTGCGCATCCTCGATGATGCCCGGAATGTCCGCCATCACGAAGGTCTCGTACTCGCTCACGTACACCATCCCAAGCTGCGGCGTAATCGTGGTAAACGGATAGTCGGCCACCTCCGGCTCGGCGGCCGACACGGCGGAGACGAGCGTGCTCTTGCCTGCATTCGGGAACCCCACGAGCCCCACGTCCGCCATCAGCTTCAGCTCGAACGTCAGCTCGCGGTCTTCCCCCTCCCCCCCCGGCTCGGCGTGGCGAGGGGCCTGATTCGTGCTCGATTTGAAGTAGGCGTTCCCGCGCCCGCCCTCACCCCCCTCGGCCACGAGAATCCGCTGTCCCGACTCCACAACCTCCCCAATCACCTGTCCGGTCCGCTTGTCCTTCACGACCGTCCCGGGCGGCACGCGAATCACCACATCCTCCCCCGAGGCGCCGGTCTGCTCGCGGCGCCCCCCCGGCTTGCCATCGTCCGCATAGACGTGCTTGTTGTGGCTCAGGTCCATCAGGGTGTAGAGGTTCTCGTCGGCCTCCACGTAGATCGAACCCCCATCGCCCCCGTCGCCGCCCGAGGGCCCGCCCTTCGGCACAAACTTTTCCTTGCGCCACGCGACGATGCCCTTCCCCCCATCCCCGCTGCTGACCTTGAGATCAACCTGGTCGAGAAATTTCATGCGTAGAAGAGCTGCCTATGAACCCCCGAGCACTGCGCCGGGCAAAGAGAATGCAAGTTCGTACTACGACCGAGCCATGCCCAGGTTTTCACGGGGCTTTTTCGACGAGCGGCTGGACCTGCCCGCCGCAACCGCGTACGTTTTGGCTCCTCTGCACTCACCACTTTTCCCCTTCTATGACGGACGTGACCATCTACACCGACGGCGCCTGCAGCGGAAACCCCGGCCCGGGCGGCTGGGCGGCCATCATTATCCCCGACGACACTCCCGAGGCCACCGAACAGCTCACCGGCGGCGAGCCCCACACCACGAACAACCGCATGGAGCTCACCGCAGCCCTGAAGGCCCTTCGGTCGCTCGACGCGCCTTCGCGTGTCGCCCTCCATACCGACAGCGAGTACCTCTCCAAAGCCTTCAATGAAGGGTGGCTCGACAGCTGGCAGGACAACGACTGGCAAACCTCATCGAACAACGACGTGAAGAATCAGGGCCTCTGGAAGGCACTGCTCGACGAGGCGGAGCGGCACGACGTGGAGTGGGTGTGGGTGAAGGGCCACGCCGACAATGAGCTGAATATTCTGGCCGACGAATTGGCCGTGACCGCAATG
>CAZBIB010000135.1:0-6945 GCA_964491575.1 uncultured Salinivenus sp.
GCGCGGTCGACCAGTTTCGGGCCGAGATCGAGCGTTTCATTTCGGGAAATGTAGTGCCGCACGTAAATGCCGTCCGCTCCCTTCACGCGTTCCGGCACTTTGTCCAGGGGCTCTGTGAAAACATCCTGCGTTTCGTTCTCCCCGGAGCCTCGGTGCGTGTAGAAACGCCAGTGGTTCCGCTCCAGGAGGGGATTGACGAGATCGAGGTACGTGGCGGGCGCGTCTGCGATCCGGCGCTTCGCCTGCTTCAGCAGATCCGTGGCGTAGGCCCCGACGTAGACGCCCACCGCAAATCCATCGGGCGACACGCGGTGCGTGATCTGCACGTCCTCCAGGCGCCGCGTCTCGGGCCGGTAGAACGACATCCAGAGGTGGTCGTGACAGCCTCCGGCTCCGAAGTCATTCTTGAGGAGTCGACTGAAGACGTGCTTCTCCGTTTCAAACCCCAGCCGATTCGGCAGCACCCAGTTCACTACCAGGTCGTCCCGATAGCGCCGAAACGGATCTTTCAGGTGCTCGGTGACGCCCGGCTTCTCTTTTTTGTATTGATCGATGTGCGGCTCGGCCCGGAGTCGATCGAGCATTGCGAAGACCTCGGGGGTCCATCCCTCGAACGAGAGGTCGAGCGTGTCGGGTCGGCTCATCGCCTCCCTGGGGACCTCGGCCGGATTTACTTGACGGGCTACGTCCTTCTCCATCAGTGGTCTGGGGCTCATCTTACGGTTCTTCGTCGCTCACACAAACTGCGACTGCAGCCACGCGTTCAGCACGGCACTCTATCGTTGGCCGAGACCTACTGCTGGAGACGGGGCCAACGTTGAACAAAAGGAGTGAACAGAAACTTGACATTTCCGGAAGGGCTTTCTAATCTCGGGCCAGATCGTTTTCGGAGAGCCGTCGGTTCGCCCGTCTTGCGGCCCGAACTGTCCTGCCCGCCAGACGACTGGGTGCCCCAACGGCCCGTGCTTCCGCCCCCACCGAAGGATCGGCGCTTATGGATGCCTTGCTCGAAGTGAACTGGCTCTACCTACTTGTTGCGGCGTTTGCAGGCGGGGCGTTTGGGGCGTCGGTCGGGGCGCTGCCAGCGTTTGCCTTTACAGGACTCATGGTCATTGCAGGCGAGGCCGCCAACCTGATCGGGAACGCGCTGGCCGCCGAAGTGGGGAGCGTCGCTGCAGCCGACATCGGGGTGGGCATTACCGGATCGGTGGCGTTCGGACCGGTTTTTGGGCCGCACATCTCGTTCGCTGGAGGTGCCGCCGCCGCAGCCTACGCGGCGAAGAAGGGCTACATGAACACCGGTTTTCCCTTCCACATGGCGAAGGACATTACCTTTGCCCACGGGACGAAGGTGGACGTGCTTGTGGTGGGCGGTCTCTTCGGCGTGCTGGGGGCAGTGATCCGGCAGGGATCAGCCGCGTTCGGGCTGCCCTGGGACCCCATCGCCATGGGAGTGGTGCTCTCGGCCCTTGCCCACCGGCTGG
The DNA here is from genome assembly GCA_964491575.1 of uncultured Salinivenus sp. Classification (GTDB taxonomy): domain Bacteria; phylum Bacteroidota; class Rhodothermia; order Rhodothermales; family Salinibacteraceae; genus Salinibacter. The sequence goes on from CAZBIB010000135.1 coordinate 1,485, forward strand.
CCTTCGGCTACGATCTGATCGGTCCAGTGGGCGGCAACGGACTTCTCGACATGTCTCCGTTTGGCCGCGGAGAGAAGCGATCCGACCGGACTCCTGAAACCGACGCGGGAGCGCCTAAGGACCGGTTCGTCGTTGAGCCCTGGCTTCCACACCAATATAAATGGGGCGGCATCACGATGCTGGGCCTCGCCGCGGGGCTCCTCGGGGCCTACATTGCCATTGAAACGGGAAGTCCCTTTCTGGCCTTCGGCATCAGCGCCGCGAGCCTTCTTTTCCTAAACCTGGGGGTTGAGCAGTTTCCCGTCACGCACCACATTACCCTTCCAGCAAGCACCGCCGCCCTCGCCGCCACAGCGAGCGGTGCTAATGTCGAGTCGGCGCTCGTGAGCGGGGCCTCCCACATAGAGGCACTTGTCGTGGGGGCCGTGTTTGGCGTTCTGTGCGCGCTGTTCGGAGAGCTCTTTCAGCGCCTCTTCTACGCCCACGGAGACACCCACTGGGACCCGCCCGCGGCAGCCATTGTCTTTGGCACGCTCCTGATTGCAGGGCTCCACCTGACGGGCGTGTTCGGCACAGCGGTTTGGGTGCCCACCCCCTGACGACCCCCGCCGGGCCCGATGCCCAGGCCTGAGCGGCTCCTGAATGCCCTTTCTCATTTGTCTCCGCCTCTCTCCCATGCAGTACGTCCTTGCCCTTGATCAGGGAACGACCAGCTCCCGATCCATTCTTTTCAACCGTCAAGGAGAGATCCAGACGGTCGCTCAGAAAGAGTTCGAGCAAATCTATCCCAAACCCGGGTGGGTCGAGCACGACCCGAACGAAATCTGGTCGACCCAGATGGGGACCGTTTCCGAAGCGCTGAGCCGGGCGGGCGTGGATGCCGACGATCTTGCTGCAATCGGGATTACCAACCAGCGGGAAACGACCGTCGTGTGGGATCGGGAGAGCGGTGATCCAATCCACAACGCAATCGTGTGGCAGGACCGGCGCACCTCAGGCATCTGTGATCGGCTGAAAGAGCGAGGTCACCTGGACCTGTTTCAGGAAAAGACCGGGCTCATCATCGACGCCTATTTCTCGGGCACCAAGCTCAAGTGGCTCCTCGAAAACGTGGACGGTGCTCGACAGCGGGCCGAAAATGGAGAGCTCGCCTTCGGCACCGTCGACAGCTGGCTCGTCTGGTGCATGACAAACGGCAAGCGCCACGTCACCGATGCGACCAACGCGTCCCGAACACTGCTCTACAACATCCACGAGGGGGAATGGGACGACGAGTTGCTCGACCTTCTCGATGTCCCCCACTCTGTTCTCCCCGAGGTGCGGGACAGTAGTACCGTCTACGGGCACACACAGGCAGGCCCGTTTGATGATCAGATTCCAATTTCGGGCATCGCGGGAGACCAGCAGGCCGCCCTCTTCGGGCAGATGTGTACGACTCCAGGGCTCGGGAAAAATACCTACGGCACTGGGGCCTTCATGCTGCAGAACACGGGAGAGACGGCCGTCACCTCCGATCACAATCTGCTCACCACGATCGGATATCAGATCGATGGAACGACCTACTACGCCCTGGAGGGATCCATTTTCGTCGCAGGAGCCGTCGTGCAATGGCTTCGCGACGAACTGCAGATTATCCGGGAGGCTGCCGAGGTCGAAGAGCTCGCCCGTACCGTCGACGACAACGGCGGTGTGTATTTCGTGCCGGCCTTCACGGGCCTGGGCGCTCCGCATTGGGACCAGTACGCCCGAGGCACTATCGCCGGCCTCACGCGCGGCGCCAACCAGGGACATCTGGCCCGCGCCGCCATCGAGAGCATGGCCTACCAGGTGGCCGACGTGATCGACGCGATGGAGGCCGACTCCGGCATCGAAACGACCGAGCTCCGGGCCGATGGGGGCGCAGCGGCCAACGATCTGCTCCTCCAGTTTCAGTCCGACATTCTCGATCTTCCCGTCGTCCGACCGCAAATCTTGGAAACCACTGCCCTTGGCGCGGCCTATCTTGCCGGTCTCGCCGTCGGCTTCTGGGAGAGTCAGGCAGAGATCAAGGACCAGTGGGCGCTGGATCAGATGTTCACGCCCTCCATGTCGTCGGATCGCGTTGAGGAACTCCGCGCCGGGTGGTCGAACGCCCTGGACCGGGCCCGCGCCTGGGAAACTCCGGATGCGAGCGACGCTGAGTCGGAAGGAGAATCTGCCGCTGGAGAAACGGCGACCGCCTCTTAGCTCCACCTGGCCAGTCGACGAAATGAGCACTTTTTGGTGACAAAAGGCCATCGTCGAGCTTATGGACCGTACAGAAGGCATCGAGGCACTCAAGACTCGGCGGGAGCCCTGGGACTTTGTGATCATCGGTGGAGGGGCAACCGGTCTCGGGTGTGCCGTGGAGGCGGCCGCTCGGGGGTACGACCCGCTCCTCCTTGAGATGCACGACTTTGCCAAGGCGACCTCCAGCCGCTCTACGAAGCTCGTGCACGGGGGCGTCCGGTACTTGCAGCAGGGCAAAATCTCGCTCGTGCTGGAGGCACTCGACGAACGGGGCATCCTTCAACAAAATGCTCCCCACCTCGTCCATCCGCTCCCTTTCGTAGTCCCCAACTACAAATGGTGGCAAGGGCTGTACTATGGTATCGGGATGAAAGTCTACGACGTGCTTGCAGGATCTCAAAACTTTGCCCGCTCCCAACGCCTCAATCGTCAGGAAACGCTGGACCGCCTTCCCACCATCGAGCCGGACGGACTCCGCGGCGGGGTGCAGTACTACGACGGTCAGTTTGACGATGCTCGGTTGGCCGTCAACTTAGCACAAACGGCGGTAGAGCAGGGTGGCGTGGTCCTCAACTACATGAAGGCGACCGACCTGACCAAGACCAACGGCCAAGTGGACGGGGTCGAGGCTCAGTGTCAGGAAACCGGTGCGGAGTTCGAGATTGACGCCCGATCCGTCATCAACGCCACGGGCATCTTCACGGACACGATCCGAGAGATGGACGATCCGGACGTCACTTCCACCCTTCGCCCGAGTCGTGGCAGCCACATCGTGCTGGACCAGTCGTTTCTCCCGGGCAACAGTGCCCTCATGGTTCCGAAGACGGACGACGGACGGGTGCTCTTCGCCATTCCCTGGAACGACCGGGTGGTCGTGGGCACCACCGAGGCTGCGGTCGAAGACGTCAGTCTCGAGCCCCAACCCAACCGCGAGGAGCTCCGGTTTCTTATTGAGCACGCACAGCGGTACCTCGTGGGCAACCCCGGACCGGAAGATGTCCTGAGCGTCTTTGCCGGCATTCGTCCGCTCGTCGCATCGCCCGACAGCAGGAGAGAAGACACGGCCAAGATCTCGCGGGCGCATCAGCTAACCGCCTCCGAGAGCGGTTTGGTCACCATCTCCGGCGGCAAGTGGACCACCTACCTTTTGATGGCCGACGACACCATCGACGAGGAAATACTGGAGGCCGACCTGGAGCAACGTCCCTCGAACACGCGCAATTTGCACCTCCACGGCTGGCACGCCAACCCGGAGCAGTTTGGAGAGCTGGCGGCCTACGGCTCCGATGCGCCCCTCCTCCAGGACCTAATGGAGGCGTCCCCCGAACTTCGCGATTCTCTGGACGAGCGTCTCCCTATTCGGGGCGCGCAGGTGGTGTGGGCCGCCCGGCACGAGATGGCCCAGACCGTGGAGGATGTCCTCTCCCGTCGCACGCGGTGTCTGTTGCTCGACGCGGAGGCGAGCATCGACGTGGCGCCAAGAGTTGCCGAGCTTCTGGCCGAGGAACGGGACCTCCCCCCGTCCTGGGCCGAGGAGCAGGTGGAGGCCTTTGCCGAGGTGGCGAGCAACTACCTGATGCCGTCGACCGTTTTGTAGAGGCGTTGTGTCTCCTCACTCCTCCGACCTGCGGAACCGGTGCAGCCCCTCTCAGCGACGAATCCCCAGAGAGGAGATCAATTTTGAACTCACAGGCACGTCTAGCGTTTAGGATTGTCCTTTGCTCAAAAGCCCACTCCTCCCATGTTACTCAAAGACACCCGCAAGGCGTCTGAGCGCCTCCAGCAAGGAGGACTCGCGAAGGAGCAGGCAGGCGATTGTTGATCTGTTCGTCGATGCGGAGGACCAAGTCGCCACGAAGACCGATTTGGAGGCGGTCAAGCATGAGATCATCTCCACAGTTACGTTCCGTCTCACTGCAGCGACGGGACTGCTTGCCGAATTGCTTGCGATCTTCGAGTTTGCGGTGTAATTCTCAGTCGAGGTGCGCGACACGACTGGATGCTAACTCGCCCCCCTCCCCTCTCGCCCCTCGATTCCCACTCCAACTGGAGGATAGAGGTCCTTCGGCTCGCCGTCGCTCCTCGTCCACTGCTTGGATCTCCCCCTCCAAGCTCTCGGTTCACGACTGCGTAACGCATCACAACCTCCGGCTTCCCATGCCAACTACAACAACACGAGCGAAGGAGCACCAGGCCCGGTGGCAGGAGATCATTGCCGATCCTAATCTTCGAGAGCTCCCGTACAAAGTCGAGACCAATCACAGAGGCCAGATTGTCTTGAGTCCACATACGACCCATCATTCCCGCCAGCAGAAGCGGATTCAGACAAAATTGGATAGTCTTCTTCAGTCGGGGGAGGCATTTACGGAGTGGCCTGTCGCTACAGATGGCGGGACGAAACAGGCCGACGTGATCTGGACGAGCAATAGCCGCCTCGAGGAGATGGACGAGACCGGCGATCCGCCCACGATTGCCCCGGAGATCTGTGTCGAGGTAATGAGCGATTCCAATACGATGGATGAGATGCACGAAAAGTGGTCTCTCTACCTGGAGACCGGCGCCACGGAGGTGTGGATCGTGGACGAGGACAACCGGGTCCGATTCTTCGGTGACGAGGAGATCGAGCACTCCCACATGGTCCCGGATTTTCCGTCTCAGTTGTAGTGGCCAAGGGGTTTGGGAAAAGATGATCCTCCGTTACGACCGGGTCCGCGCCGCTGCGAAGAGAAGCAGCCCCGCCGCCACAGATACGTTCAGCGACTCGACCGGGCCGCGCAGCGGAATGGCCACGAGCTCGTCACAGGCCGCAGCCACGTCGGACGCCAGCCCTTCGCCCTCACTGCCGAGCACAACCGCCACGGGCCGATCCCAGTCGGCCTCCCACAGCGACGTGTCGGCGGCGCCTTCTGCCCCGTAGACGAAGTACCCGCGCTCTTTGAGCTGGGCGAGCACCCGGGCGAGATCGTCGCTGCGGGCAATCGGGATGCGGGGGGCCGTGCCCGCACTCGCCTTGATGGCGGCAGCGTTCAGGGGCGCCATCTCCCGCGTCGGCACGATCACGCCGTCCGTGCCCGCCGCCACGGCACTCCGCAGAATCGCGCCGAAGTTGCGCGGATCGGTCACGCGATCCACGACGAGAAGGAGTGGGGTTTTGGTCTGCACCGCGTCCCACGTCGGGGCGATGTCGGACAGC
>CAZBIB010000135.1:6955-9190 GCA_964491575.1 uncultured Salinivenus sp.
CGGCAGTAGAAACGCCGAGGAGCGGAACGATGCCCTCGCGGTATCGACTCGGGGCGGTGATGGCAACGACCCCCTGGTGGGCCGCCCCGTCGGCTTCGTGGCGGAGGCGCGCGTCGGGCACGTACTGGACCGGTGCCCCCCGGTCCTCGGCAGCGGCCCGGATGGCCCCGATCTGCTCGCCGCTTGCATCCTGTTCCAGCATCACCTTCTCGATGCCAACGTCACCCCGCTCCAGTGCTTCGAGAACGGGCTGACGACCGATGAGGGTGGAGGTGTCATTGTCACTCATTCGAATACGTGCCCCGTGTCAATCCATGATTCGTTCGAGATGGTCAAGCAAAAGTGGAATGTCCCTCGTCACAGTTGTCCAGACGATTTCGACATCCACATCGAAGTACCCGTGAATGAGGCGATCCCGCATGCGAGCCATTTTCGACCACGGAACCTCATCGTGTGAAGATTGGAGTTCCTCGGATAGATGCTTGGTTGCTTCCCCGATGATGAGCAACTGGAAGATGACAGCCGACTGCAGCTCTTCGTCTTGCCGAAACGTGTTCGCCTCAGCGTCCCCAACGAACTTCTGAATACGGCGGGCTGCCTGTCGAATGTCTTCAAGCCGAGACCGATCCTGACTCATGGACGGATCGCTGGATGATGGGCTGCGCAGATTCGAGAATTTCTTTGCGACGAATTGAATTCTTACTTGCTTCCACCGATCGGCGAGTCACAATTTCTACCTCCCGACCACAAATCGCCTCCAGTTCAATTTCCATCTCGGCCAGATCCAGAAGGGACACGGAGCGGCCAGGATCAAACGAAACGAGAAAGTCCAGGTCACTGTCGGGTCGTAATTCCCCGCGTACAGCCGACCCAAAAATGGCAAATTCTACTATCCCCCAGCGATCACAGAACGAAGTAAGCTGCGCGCGGGAGAGATTTGGGAGGGAGAGTTCCGACATGATCAATCGGGATCGATTCACACCAGTACCGATACACGCAACTGCCGCACTTCTCGGAGGTTCGCTTTATGACATACGAAAACCTCCGAGTCGATACTCGCCCTTCTCCATTCTCCCTCGCCCCCACTCTCTTCAACGAGGGCGCCGGTCGCGGGGGCATGACGAACCCTCTCAACAGCTTCAACACAATGTCTTCGTCTCCTCCTGGCCGCACCGCGGTCTTCATCGATGGCTGCCGGCTTCCGTTCCAGCGCTCTGGCACCGGCTACGCCGACCTCATGGCTTACGACCTGGGCCGGATGGTCCTGCGCAGCCTGCTAACCCGCACCGGCCTGCCTGCCGACCGGATCGAGCGCGTCGTGATGGGCACGGTGGTGCAGGACGTGAACACGAGCAACGTAGCGCGCGAGTCGGCCCTCGCTGCCGGCATCCCGAACAGCGTGCCCGCCTTCACGGTGACAATGGCCTGCATTTCCAGCAACCAGGCCGTCACGAGCGGGATTGACCTCCTCCGCACCGGACAGGTCGACGTGATGGTTGCGGGCGGCACCGAAACTCTGAGCGATCCCCCAGTCCGTCTGCAACGCCCGGTCCGAAAGCGGCTTTTCAAAGCCCGCAGTGCCAAGAGCACGGGCGATTACCTGAAACTGCTGAACGGCCTCAGCCCCGGCGACCTGCTTCCGAAGTCGCCCTCCATTTCGGAATTCTCTACGGGCGAGGTGATGGGCGAGAGCGCCGACCGCCTCGCCGCGATGTTCGGCATCTCGCGGGAGGAGCAGGACGAGTACGCGCTCCGCTCTCACCTGAAGGCCGCCATGGCCCGCGACGACGGGCGGCTCGACGAGGAGCTCGCCCCCGCCACGGTCCCCCCGGACTTCGATCCAATCACGACCGACAACGTGATCCGGGACGACACCTCGATGGATAAACTCCGCGCCCTCCCGCCCGCGTTCGTCAAGCCCTTCGGTACCATTACGGCTGGCAGCTCATCGGCCCTCACGGACGGCGCGTCGGCCACTCTGCTGATGGCCGAGGAGGTGGCGGAGGCCGAAGGCTTTACGCCCCGGGCCGCTCTCCGCAATTACACCTACGTCGCCCAGGATCCAAAGACTGAACTCCTCCTGGGCCCGGCCTACGCCATTCCCGAGGTGCTCGACGCCGCCGGGCTCTCCCTCGACGACATCGACGTGGTCGAGCTCCACGAGGCCTTCGCAGGGCAGGTCCTGGCCGTGCTCGAAGCGCTCCGCTCCGAAACGTTCGCCCAAGAGCACTTGAA
>CAZBIB010000136.1:0-9181 GCA_964491575.1 uncultured Salinivenus sp.
CGCGGCGTTCTGAAGCGTCGTGTCCGCATTGGCCGATGTAGGCCAGACCGGAGAAAGCGCCGCGGTGGGCAGGGCAGAGGGGTCGATTTCAATGGTCGCGGCCTTGGTCCCGGTATTGAAGGCAACGATCGCCGTCTGTTCGTCCAGTGTCCGGCGAAGGACCAGGGTGCGCCCTTCAGCCTGGAGCAAATCAACGCGCCCTGTGCGCAACACCTCGTGCTGGTGGCGCAACGCCGTGGCTGAGCGGTAGAACGACAGCAGATCCGTGTCCCAGTCCGCTTCATCCCGCGGGAAGGCCTCGCGGCAGTGCGGATCGCCCGCGGCTGAGAGGCCAATCTCGTCGCCGTAGTAGATGCACGGCGCGCCAGGCATCGTCATCAGGAACAGGACGGCCTGGCAGAGCGCGGCGGTGTTCTCTCCGAGAATCCACTGTGCCCTTGCCATGTCGTGACTGTCGAGCAGATTGAGTTGGGCACAGGTGGCCTCCCAGTCGTAGAGCCCCAAGAGGCGTTCGGTTCCGCTGGCAAATGCGTCGGCGTCGAGGGGCTCGAACGTGAGGTTCGCCTTCGAATAGTCGCGTAGCGAGCCAGCTCCAAAAAAACTGAGGACCAGGTCCAGCAGCGGATAATTCATGACCCCATCAAACCGGTCGCCCTGGAGCCACGACGGGGCCTCTCCCCAGAGCTCGCCCACGAGGTAGGCCTCCGGATTTGCGTCTTTTACGACGGTGCGGAACTCCTCCCAGAAGCCTTCCGCCTCGATTTCGGCGGGCACGTCGAGCCGCCACCCGTCGATGCCAAACTCGATCCAGTGGCGGGCCACGTCGAAAAGGTACTCGCGCACCGGTGGGTGAGCAGGGTCGAGCTCCGGCAGGGCGGGAATGCCGTGCCAAGCCTCGTAATTGTGGGATTTCTCTGCAGCGTAGGGACGGAGGGGCCAGTCCTCGATCTCGAACCACTCGACGTAGGGCGAGTCGGATCCATTTTCGAGGACGTGGTGGAAGGGCCAGAAGCCGCGGCTTGCGTGATTGAAGACCCCGTCGAGCACCACACGCATGTCGCGGGCATGGGCGGCGTCGAGCAGGTCGCGCAGGGCCTTGTTGCCGCCGAGCAGCGGGTCGACTTCATAGTAGTCGTAGGTGTGGTAGCGGTGATTGGCTGCCGAGGCAAAGATGGGATTCAGGTAGAGGGCCGTCACGCCGAGCTCGTCGAGGTAGTCGAGCCGATTGAGGATGCCGTATAGGTCGCCGCCCTGGAAGCCCTGCTTCTCGGGCGGCGTGCCCCAGGGCTTGAGCTGCACCGCCTCCTGGTGGTCCACCTCTCCGCTTCGGGCGAAGCGGTCGGGGAAGATCTGGTAGAAGACGGCGTGTTTGACCCAGTCGGGAGTGTGCATGCGTGTGGGCGTGGCGGGAAAGAGCGGGAACGTTGAGGATTGGGGGTGGGGGACGCGAGTAGACGATTAGAAGCTACGATTATCGCGCCGCGGTTCGGTGCCGTTACGCTTCGCTCCGGTCGACGTAGCGGTGAAGGAGCGACCGAACGTGCTGGAGCTCATCCTCGTTGGTCGTGTGCCCCAGGCCCTCGTAGATGCGCGTGGTCACCTCGGCGTCCATCGCTCGGAGCACATCCGCTGTCTCCTGCACACGTTCCTGGGGGATGTACGGGTCCTGATCGCTGCACCCGAGGAAGGCGGGTGTGCCGTCGAGGGAGCCGTCGTACTCGAACGTGGCACCTTCGGGGCCGATGAGGCCGCCGCTGAGCCCCACGATACCGCCGTAGCGCTTCGGGTTTTGGACTGCGTAGGTGGTGGCGAGGCAGGCGCCCTGCGAGAAGCCGAGCAGGACAATGCGCTCAAAGCCAAGGCCGCCGTCCTGCACGGTGCCGATGGTGTCGGTGACGACCTGAAGGGCGGAGGTGAGCTCCGGTTCGTTTTGTTCACGCGGCACCATGAAGGACTGAGGATACCACGAGCGCATCACTGCCTGGGGGGCGAGGTACGCCACGTCCGGCACGTCGAATTCGTCGGCGAGGCGCAGCATGCCCTGGGCGGAGGCGCCGCGGCCGTGCAGAAGGATCATGGCGACCTGGGCGTCGTCCAGCGCTGCGCCGCCGGTGCGCACCGGCTGGTCTTGGTGGGGATTATTTTGAGACATAGGGAAGTGGGAAGGGGTAGGGGGGAAGAGAGGGGAGGAGTCTATTCGGCGCGTGGTGGTGTGAGCGTGGGGAGGGTGTCTTCGAGGTCCTCGCGGCGGGATTCGAGGTGGGGGGGCAGCGTGAGGGTGTCGCCGAGGGCCTCCTTGGACTCGTCGGTGAGGAAGCCCGGGCCGTCCGTCGCGATCTCGAAGAGCAGGCCTGAGGTCCAGTTCAGGTCGCGGAAGTAGATGGACTGGAAGTACTGCCGGTCCTTCACGTCGGTCACTTTGAGGCCCCGCTCCTGGAGCGTAGCCCGCCACGCTTGTTGGGCCTCCGCGTCCGGTGCCCGGAAGGCAATGTGGTGCACCATGCCCGGTCCCATCCGTCCGGAGGGATGCCGGTCCCGCACCAGCAAGTCGACCGTGGTGCCGACCCCTGTGCCCGGCGCCTGGAGTCGCACGCGGTCTCCTTCCGTGCCGGCCCGGCTCCAGTCGAACATGTCCGTGAAGAGTTCCACCGTCCGGTCGTCGGCAAAGATGGGGAGGGTGGGGGCGTGAAAGCCTCGGATTGCGAGGTTTGCCGGAACGGTCCCCTCAGTCCAGGGCGTGGCGTCGTCCAGGCCGTCGGTGGCCACCAGCGCGAGCGACAGGCCGCTCGGATCGGTGAACTGGAGCGAGGAGTTGCCGAACCGATCGCTGTGCTCGATTGCAATGTCTTCCGCACGGAGGCGCGTTTCCCACTCGGACAACGATCCCTCGGGCACGGCAAATGCCACGGTACGCACCATGCCCGCGCCGGGCCGCCCGCTCGCGGCGCGAGGCCACGGGAAGAACGTCAGGACGGTGCCGGGGCGACCGGTGGCGTCGCCGTAGTAGAGGTGATGGGTTGTCGGATCGTCGAAGTTGACCGTCGTCTTGACCCGCCGCAGGCCGAGGACACCCACGTAAAAATCGAGGTTGTCCTGGGCGTCGCCGGACAGGGCCGTGATGTGATGGATGCCGGGCAGAGAAGCGTCGGGCATGGCGGAGGAGAAATTGGAGAAATGGGGACGCCAATTTCCTTACGCAGCCGAGGATGCGTCGGTTTGCTCCACGACGGCGAGCGTGCAGCGACTGGCGCACACGAGGCGGTCCTCCTCATCTCGGATTTTGATTTCCCACACCTGCGTGGTGCGGCCCGTGTGGAGGGACGTGGCCGTGGCCGTGAGTCGTCCCTCGCGCACCGAGCGCACGTGGTTGGCGTTCACCTCGATGCCCACTGCAGTATGTCCCGACGGCGCCGCGAGGTAGCCCCCGACGCTGGCCGCGCTCTCGGCGAGGACGACGCTGACGCCCCCGTGCAGCACCCCAAACGGTTGGTGATGGTCGGGCGTTACCGGCATGGTAGCCGTCACGCGCTCGGGAGTTGCCGCCTCGATCTCGATGCCGAGGAGCTCGGCCACGCCGCCGAGATTATCTGGGAGGGGAATCTTTTCCGAATCGTTCTCACCGGGAGAAGAGGGAGGTGCGTTCATGGCATGAGAGGACGGTTGACTGCGGTCGGCGGTCATTCGTCGAATGCCGTGAGCGCAATCGTGGTGTTGTGCCCGCCGAAGCCAAAGGCATTGGTGAGGGCTGCCGTGACGTCTCGGTCCACTGCCTCGTTCGGGGTATAGTTGAGGTCACAATCCTCGCCGGGCGTCTCCAGATTAATGGTGGGCGGCACGCGTCCGTTGCGAATGGCAAGGATGGAAGCGATGGCTTCGGCTGTGCCGGCCGCCCCCAGCATGTGGCCGGTCATGCTCTTTGTAGCGGACAGGTTGAGGTCGTAGGCGTGGTCGCCGAAGACATCCTTCACGGCGTCGGACTCGATGACGTCGCCGACGGGGGTGGAGGTGGCGTGCATATTAATGTGCTGCACGTCGGTCGGGGCCAGGTCGGCGTCGTCGAGGGCCTTTTCCATGGCGAGGGCGGCGCCGCGGCCCTCCGGGTCCGGGGCGGCGTAGTGGTGGGCGTCGTTCGACTTGCCGACGCCGGCCACCTCGGCGTAGATGGGGGCGCCCCGTTCCCGCGCGTGCTCCAGGGTTTCGAGCATGAGGGCACCGGCTCCCTCCGCCGGGACAAATCCGTCCCGATCCGCATCGAACGGACGACTCGCTCGTTTCGGCTCATCGTTGCGGGTGGAGAGGGCGCGCATTGAGGCAAACCCGCCGACGCACAGCTCGTTGATCGAGGCCTCGGTGCCCCCCACGAGCATGGCGCGGGCGTGGCCCTGCCGCAGGAGGAGCAGGCCGTCGGTGATGGCGTCGTTGCCAGTGGCACACGCGCTTACGACGCAGTGGTTGGGGCCGCGCAGCGTGTGCTCCATGGCAATCAGGCCCGCGGCCATGTTGCTAATCATCATGGGCACGAAAAATGGAGAGATGTGGCGCGCTCCATTTTTGTCGAGATCCAGCACGGAATCCACGAACAGATTGCTCCCGCCGACGCCCGTGCCGAAGATGACCCCGATTTCGTCCCGCATCTCCGGGTCGAGGGCGTCGGTGTCGAGTTCTGCATCGGCGAAGGCCTGCTGCGCGACGGCCAGTGCGTACTGGCTGAACGGATCCTGACGCTTGGCCAGCTTCGCGTCCATGTAGTCGGTAGGGTCGAAGCCGGAGACCTCGCAGGCAATCTTAGTACGCACGTCCGACGCGTCGAACTTGGTGATGGGACCGGCTCCACTCTTCCCGGACAGGAGGCCGTCCCAGAATTCGGCGACGGAGTGGCCGAGGGGCGTGAGGGCCCCGAGGCCGGTAACGACGACGCGACGGGCAGGAGCGGTAGAAGCCATGAAAGGGAGCGTAGTGATCGATGGTCGATGCTAGGGAGCGCGAGCACAGTGCCCCCGAAGGCGCGCGGGCGCGATCGAGTCCCGCCTCATCGGGGTCGAATCTTCCGCTCGCGCGAAGTCGGGAGGATATGCGAAACGACGGCATTCGTGGCGGAGGACCGATGCCAAGGCGCGTGGACGCGCCCGATTGGCGAGAAAATCGGTCTTCCGTGCCGTCGTACGCCCCGGAACGATGTAGTGTAGCGTCCCACCTGTTTCGAAACAAGGGGTTCCGCCGGGGTCATGCGGATTTAACCAATCGGCCTCTTAACGTGTGATTGCAGTGGCAAATGCGCCCAGGGCTTTCTTCTAAGATTTCCCTTCTTATATTGGGAGTGTGCATCGGGAGCGGTAGGCCGGTCGTGCCAAGAAGCGACCGAGTCCCCGCACCTTTTCGATCCGACCATTCACGAGCCGACTTCTGCAAACGCAATGTCTACCCGTTCTGCTTTTCGTTTTGATCCCACGGCCATCATCGGGTCGTTCGTCATCGGTGTGGTGTTCGTCGTTCTCTTCACGTGGATGACCGGAAATGCGCTGGGTGCTCCCACCTTCCCACTGCTCGCCATGACCTCGGGCTTCGTTCTCGCCGGGGTGGGGTACGGGTACCTTAGCGAGGGCGAGACCGTGATGGAGCCCGCCCTTGCGGCCATCCTGGTGTCGGTAGTGGCCTACTTTATCATTGGGGCCCTCAACTTCCGGGCCTTCGGGGGCTTGGTGGAGGCCGGGGACTTCACGTACAATATGGTTATCGCGTTTTTGAACGGGCTCGTGCTTACGTTTGCGGGGGCCTGGGCCGGCGAAACTCTTCAGCGGACGTACACCGGATCCGGAGAACCGACGTTGGCATGGGACTGGATCATGACCGGTACGATTGTCGGGTTCGCCGTGAGTCTGTTCCTGGTCAACTTCGTCATCTGGCTCTTTTGGCTCTTCGGAAGTGCGGCGGCTGCTATTGATGCTCCTAATGTCTGGGTGATGCTCTTTGTCGTCTTTCTCGGCCTGGAGGCGACCGGGTACGTCTGTGCGTTCCGGTCGCCGGGCGACACCACCTATGAGGCGGCCGTCGCCGGGCTCATCACCCTCATCCTCCTCATCGACGTGTTCATTTTCGCCCTTGGGGGGCAGTCCATCCTCACCTACGGCCGGATGATCCTCGTTCTCGTCATCGGGCTTATTGCCTCCCTCGTCGGGGGCTACATTGGGGAACGCATGCAGACGCGGGTCGAGGGGACACGCTGATGCAAACCGTCGCTCCGGAGACTTTCCCTGACGGCTGGTGGAGCGAGATGACTGGGACGGGCCCCGCGAATGGCTGAGCGGGCTGCTCTACAGGAGATTGTGGCTGGCCCGGAAGGGGGACTTCCCTGAAGCTCCAGTCTTCGTGAACCGGAACCTGATGAAGGAGGGGCACTGGTCTTCGCTGGGGGGGCATCGGATGAAGACCCGTTCGGCATCCCGCACGTAGCTGGCAAAGACGCCGGTGCCTCCCTCCACGTGCTCGATCACGTTGGGAATTTCCCCAGGGCCGAGGCCGCCCCCAAGACCGCCCGGCGATTGGGCCTGCTGGGACCGAATGAGGTCGTAGAAGTTGTCGTCGATCACGTGCACAGCAGACTCATTCGGGCCGTAGAAGGCCACGGAAATCCACGGGAGTGTGGTCGTGATTCGCCCCTTCTCGTCGCGGCTGAAATTGGCCTCGTTGAGCACGCCCGAGGACGTGATGCGGAACGCCGAAATGCTGTCTTCCTCGGGATCGTATGTGTCCTCATAAAAGGGGGTCAGCCCTTCGCGAAGCTGGGACGTGGGCCGACCGAAATCGAGGAGGGAGGTGGTCGTCAACACAAGCACCGCCTGCTGGTCGCGGTTGCTCCGGGGCGGGGTGATGGTGAAGCTGGGCTGGGCCGGGCCCTGATAGACGACCTCCCTGTTCTGAGCCTCCACGATCGAAATGGTGTCGGGGACGGTGGTGGTGGCCGTCACTTCAGTCCCGTCCGACGTGGTGACGGATAGCTCGTAGGTCGTGCGGGGCTGGACAATGGGAGGGGGGGTCGGCACCGGCCTGTAGATGCCCGGATCTGTTTCAGCGAACGGAGTGGTCTGGGCCGTTGTCCCGTCGTCGGTGAGGCGGCGAACCTCGACCGCCGCGTCCCGCACGGCGGCGTTGGACGGCGTGTAGGCCGCATCCGTGCCCACGCTGTGGGTGAGGCGGATCTTGGGAAGGGGCGCTTTGCCCTGAAGGTAGGCCTCCACGACGACCTGCGACTCGGACTCGGTCGCGGTTGTGTCGCAGCCGACAAGGTCGACGGCGAGGAGCAGTAGGACGATGGGATACAGTTTTTTCATGAGTGCTCGCGACCGCGAATTAGACGCAGGGAGGAGGTGCCCTGTAGAGCCGCCTCGGCGAGATGGTTCTACAACAGGACAGTCGTGTTTGGGCGGGCAGGCGAATCAAAAGGTGAGGGAGAACGACACGTTGGGCACAGGGATTGGAATTTGGGGTGTTTCCGAGCGGGAGAGGGTGCCGTCCGATTCGGTCTCGTACTGATAGAACCAGATGTTGCGTCGGGAATAGGCGTTGATGGCCTGTAGCTGGAGCTCGTAATCGGCAATGCCGAAGAACCGGCCCGTGCGGGCGATTCCCAGGTCGAGGCGGTGGTAGGGCGGCAGGCGCGCCTTGTTGAAGGGGCTCACGAGCACATTTTCCGTGCTACTGGCTCCGGGGCTGAACGAGAAGGGATTGTCCACGATCTCGTACCGCTGCTCTGGCTTGGTGTAGGGCCGGCCCGTGGCGTAGTTGAACGTGCCGGACACCCGCCAGTGATCGGTGAGGTGGTAGTTTGCGGCGATCGTGAGGTCGTGCGTGCGGTCGTAATTGGGCGGGTAGTACCGGGGTGTGCCTGCCTCGGACCCGTTGACGTTGGGAAAGCGGCGCTCGGTGCGGCTGAGAGTGTAGCTGACGAAGCCGTTCAGGCGGCCCTCGGGGCGCCGCAGCAGGACCTCGGCCCCGTACGCCCGCCCGTCGCCGACGTGGAAGCGTTCGGCGTAGGGGACCCCCGCGGCATCGGGAAGGAACGGGTCCCGCTCAAAGAGGTCGCGCATGGTGCGCCCAAATCCCTCCACTTCGAGGCGCCATGCGCCGCCCAGCCGGGCGTTCACGCCCAGGGCAATCTGGTCCCCGTACGACGGCACCACTCCCCGGTCGGACATGAGCCACGTGTCGAATGCTGTGAAGAGCTGGCTTGTCTCCAGGGTCAAGAACTGGTTGTAGCGTCCGTAGGCCGCCTGTAGCTGTACTGACGACGTGAGCCGGTGCTTGATCGACAGGCGCGGCGCGAGCCGCACGTAGTTTCCCTCCGAAAAGTACGTCGCCCGCAGCCCGCCCCGCACAGTCCAGTCCGGCGAAGGCGTGTACGTGTCTTTCAGGTACAGAGCCACCTGCTCGCCCTGCAGGCGCTGGTTAAAGGTCTCGTTCTCGTCGAACGTGTTGCGCAGCCCGAAGGTGAGGCGGCTGGCGTGCAGGCCCGCCTCGAGGGTGTGCTGATCGCTACGGGTGTACTCGACGTCGGCCTTCAGCGACACGTCACTCACCTCGTTCGTCTGCGTGAAGCGTGTCCCCCCGAGGTTGAACACGGGCGTGCTCTCATAGCGCGATCCCGCAATCAGGAAGTTCGAGAAGAGCTGATCGGAAAACAGGTGGGTCCACTCGGCGCTGAGCGTGCGGTTGCCGTAGTCGACATCAAACTCCTGCCCGCTGGGATTGAGAAAGAGATGGTCCTGTCCACCGTACACGGCCAGGGAGAGCTTGTCGTCGGGCCCCGCGTCATAGTTGATCTTCGCGTTTACGTCGTAGAAGTAGAAGGTTTCGGGGAGGCCCTCCACGTCGTCCAGCACGGCGAGCAGCGGTTCGAGCGTCGACCGGCGCACGGCCACCATGTAGGAGCCGTCCGGGTCGTCGTTCGCCCCGGTGCCGTACGGCCCCTCGATGTAGCCCCGAGTGGCGAGAGTGCCGATCGTGAAGCCTCCCGTGGTCTCACGCCGGTTGCCGTCCTTGTTGTAGATGTCGACCACGCTCCCGAGCCGCCCCCCGTACTCAGCCGGATAGGTGCCCTTGTAGAGCTGCACGTCCTTGATGGCGTCGGGATTGAACGTGGAGAAGAAGCCGAAGAAGTGGGTGGGATTGTAGACGGTCGTGCGGT
>CAZBIB010000137.1:0-9114 GCA_964491575.1 uncultured Salinivenus sp.
CCGCCTGGAAGTGGTCGCGGGCATGGGGCGCAGGCCGGTCGCGGAGGGCCGTCCACTCGCCTGTCTCGGGATCGAACACGTCAAACCATCCGACAGCCGTGGCGTGCGGCCCGTGCCCGCCGACGTTGCCCCCGATCACGTAGATTTTCCCGTCTCGGACCACCGCGCCCGCAGCCCCGCGGCGGCGCTCCGGCGGGATCGGCGCGCCCTGTTGCCACGCGTCGCGGTCCGTGTCGTAGATGTAGACGTGTGAGAGGCCGTTCTCGCGCGGATAGCTGTCGGCCCACGCCCCCACGACGTAGATGTCACCCTCGTAGACGACGGCCTGGAAGTGGTGCATCTGCACCGGAGGCGCCGGTCCCTCCGACCAGCGCTGCGTCTCGGGATCGTAGATGTCGACCGGACGCTCCCCGCGTCCGCCCAGCAGATAAAATTTGCCGCCGGCTTCGATGAACGCATTCTCGTGACGGGCCGTGGGATTGTTCTCAGTGTCGACCATCGTCCACCCGCCAGTTGGGGCAACGGAAGTGGGCTCCGACGACGGCCAGGCGGCGCTGCCGAAAAGCAGGGCCAGAAGGAGAGCGAGACCTCCGGCTCCGCCGAGGAGACACCGGATGGAGAAAGGTCCAAGAGGGGAAGACTCATTCATCGGAATGTCTGGTTCACTTGATGAAGAAGGACGGGACGAGAGCGAATACAGCTTTAAAGCGAACCGGAAGGCGTGCGAGGCATGGAGGTCTTCCGAACGTCTCTGCAGCAAGCTACAGAAGGGCGAATCGAATTATCGGTATTTGATATCGTTCTAGCGTACAAAAAGTGGAAATTGACAACTCGCGGGCCCGATTTTCTTCGAGCACGTGAAAAAACCTCAACCACCGAACTCTCCTCCCTTTACAGGGTTACCGGTAACGCTTCGCCAGCTAATGATCTTTAATTGGTTTTCTAGTATCCTAGCTAGGTAACACGAACAACCGGCGGCAAATGCTCTGATCGAAGCAGAAAACCCAGCGGATTCTCCCAGGTTGTTTTCGCAACCGATATCGTGCTCCAAGGCTCTGAATCTTAACGTTGCCCACATAGCGGCTAGCATAAATGTCTAAAAATAATCGCGTTACCTTAAGTGACATTGCCGATGAAATCGGAATCACAAAAGTAAGCGTATCAAAGGCATTACGTGATCACCAAGACATATCCGCAGAAACAAAACGTCTTGTCAGAGAAAAAGCAGACGAATTGGGATATAGACAGAATCGACTAGCCCAATCACTTACGCTAGACAAGACTTATACAGTAGGTGTCATAATTCCCAAAATATCCCATACGTTCTTTGCAGATGCGCTCGAAGGAATAAACAAAGTTGCCTACAAGAACGACTATGAGATAATACTGTGCGTTTCGGAAGAGAAAGAAGAGAGGGAAAAATCCCATGTCGACACGCTTCTCTCCATGCAGGTGGATGGGCTTCTCATTTCAGTCTCTGAAGAAACGACAAGCATCAGTCATTTTCAGGCGATAAAGAAGCAAAATGTCCCCCTAGTCTTCTTTGACCGTAGGGCTGACGGAGTCGAAGCCCCAAGCGTCACGGTCGATGATAAAGGCGGTGCTTACAAGGCAACAAAACATGCCCTCGATAGAGGACTTCGAAAAATCGTCCATATCGGCGGCTATTCTCACGTTCCAATTGGCCATGCTCGGCGAAAGGGGTACGAGAACGCCCTGAGAGAGCACGGAATTGACCCTCGTGAAGACTGGATTATCGAAGGAGGATTTGGAGAAGCCGATGGGTATCGTGGGGCCATTAAGATGATCGAAAGAGGAATCAATCCTGATGCTATATTTGCCGTTACATTTCCAGTGGCCCTCGGAATTGATGATGCGCTAAAAGAGCGAAAGCCGTCCATCAGAGAGAACACACAAATCTACTCCTTCGGCCAGCATGGGTTAAATCGGTTCTTCGAGCACCCGCACACTTCCATAAATCAGCCCGCAGGCGAACTCGGGAGCAAAGCGATGAGATTGCTGCTGGAGCAGATCAACGAAGACGACGCGGACATAAAGGAGGTTGAGCTCTCTACACACATTGTCGATAACTGGGAGTCTCATTCGCCTTACTATTTAGAGGACACCGACACGTCCGCTCAGCCGTCCAGCCCATAAGTCTCTTTGGCGAGGTCGTAGCCGAGGGCGCGGGCCATTTCGCGGGCCTCTTCCATGCTGATGATGTGACGCGCCACGAGATTGGCCAAAAAGTTGGCGTCGACGCGCCGGGAGAGGTCGTGGCGGGCCGGAATGGAGCAGAAGGCCCTGGTGTCGTCGTTAAACCCGGCCGTGTTGTAGATGCCCGCCGTCTCCGTCGTCCGGCGCCGGTAGCGCTGCATCCCTTCGATGCTGTCGTGAAACCACCAGGCGGGCCCGAGCTTGAGGCAGGGATAGTGCCCGGCGAGCGGGGCCAGCTCCCGAGCGTAGGTCGTTTCGTCCAGCGTGAAGAGGACGAGCGTGAAGTCCGGGTCGTTGCCGTACGCGTTGAGTAGCGCCTCAAGGTTTTCGGTAAACTCGGTCCGGACGGGGATGTCGCCGCCCTTGTCCGGCCCAAAGCGCTCGTAGATAGACTGATTGTGATCCCGATAGGCGCCGGGGTGAAGCTGCATGACGAGCCCGTCCTCGGTGCTCATGCGAGCCATCTCCATCAGCATGTTCGCCTGAAAGAGCCGCTTGTCGTCTGTGTCAGCCTCGCCGCGGAGGGCCCGCTGGAAAATCTCGTCCACCTTGGCTTCCGAGAGCTTGTTCGTGTAGGGTTCGAGCACGGCGTGGTCGGTCGCCACCGCGCCCATCGACTTAAAGAATGCCCGCCGGTCTTCGAGCGCCTCGATGAAGTCCCCGTAGTCGTCAATGGTCATGTCGCAGCGCTCGCGGAGGGCGTCGAGGTGGCCCGGCCAATCGGGGGCGGTGATGTCGAAGAGCGCGTCGGGCCGAAACGTTGGCAACACGGTCCCGTCCCAGTCCGACTCCTGGATTTTTTGGTGGTGCTCCAGCGTGTCGGTCGCCGAATCGGTGGTACACAGCACCTCCACGTCGAAGTCGTCGAACAGGGCGCGGGGCCGAAAGTCGGGCGACTGCAGTTTCTCGTTGATCTGGTCGTAGACGTGCATCGCCGAGTCCCCGTCCAGCTTGTGGCGCACGCCGAAGACCTCATGCATCTCGTGGTCCAGCCACGCGCCGGTCGGGGTGCCGCGAAAGAGATAGTAGTGCTCGGCGAACCGCTGCCAGATGACCCGGGGATCTTCCTCCACCGGCGTCCCGTCGCGGGTGGGGATGCCCAGGTCCTCCAGCCGGACGCCCTGCGAGTAGAGCATCCGGAAGATGTAGTGATCCGGAATGATGATCAGCGAGGTCGGCTCCGGAAACGGCTCGTCGTTGGCCAGAATGCGGGGCTCGACGTGCCCGTGTGGGCTTACGATCGGGAGGTCCCGGGTCTCCTCGTACAGCGCCTGGGCGATCCGCCGGACGGCCGGCGTCGGGCTAAAGTAACGGTCGTCGTGAAGGGTGAGCGGCTCCATAAGATCTGGTCGTTCAAGGATGATACCGAGGGATGAGAAAATTCCTAACGTAGAGGCGTCCCGGCGGGACGCCTTGTGACGAAATTACCCGAAAGCATCCGCATGACGTTGATAGAGTTCGCCCATGGTCTCCACCAGTTGCCCAAAGAAGCGGTAGCCACGACCATACGTCTCCACGAGATCGTCGGAGGGACGGAAGGACTCCCCGACCGCTACCATGGCGTCGGACGCGCAGGCAAGGTCCTCATGCGTCCCGAGGGCCGTGAATCCCAGCATGCTCTCTCCAATGAGCGCCGCGTCTGGCGTTCGAGTGCGTTCGACGGGCACATCCAGCGTGTTGGCCACGATGGTGGACCAGAGCCCCGAGCGCGCCCCGGAGCCTCCAATCCGCATTCGCTCGTACTGAAATCCATTCTCCACGACTGCGTCCTGGACCATCCGAAGACTGTAGGCCACGCCTTCGAGGACTGACCGCGCCACGTGGGCTCCGGTGTGAAACTCCTTCACCCCAAAAAAGGCCCCCGAGGCGGCGTCCCCGATCCGAGGATCCCGCTCGCCCGTCAAAAACGGCAGACAGAACAGTCCTTCCGCTCCCGGCTTCACATCTCCGGCACGGGTCATGAGTTCGTCGTACGATGCATCCGCGTCCAGCGTGTCGCGGTACCACCGGAGTGCGACCCCGGCGTTGTTGATTGCGCCGCCCACAGCCCAGAGCCCGTCCATCAGCGCGTAGGTCTGGAGGCGCATCTGGACAGGATCGTCCAGTACCGGCTCGCTCGCACAGCCGCGCACCATCGCGGTTGTCCCCAGATTGCACACTGCCACTTCCTCACCGATACCGCCCATGCCCAAGATCATGGCCCCACCGTCGTACAGCCCTGGGAGGACGGGGGTATCTTGCGGAAGGCCCAGCGCCTCGGCCGCCTCCGTCGTCAGCCCTCCGATGAACCGCTCGCCCGGCACGACCGCCGGAAGGGACGACCGATCGATGCCCACCCGCTCCAGAATCTCGTCGTCCCAGTCGGACTCGTGGATGTTGAGAAGCTGGGTGGCAGAAGCAATGCTGGGCTCGGTGACGAACTGGCCCGTCAGTTCCTCAAGCAGGAAGCTCTTGAGGTCGGCAAACCGGGCGGCCTGCGCGAACACGTCCGGGCGCTCCTGCTGCAGCCACACGAGCTTCGAGAGCGCGTAGGTGAAAAGCGGGGGGCAACCCGTGCGCTGGTAGATCTCCTCGACCGGAAACTCTGTCCGAATGTGCTCCATGACCCGCTTGGGCCGGTCGTCGAGGAGGGTCATCATGCCGGTGAGCGGTCGGCCGTCCGCATCCAGCGGCAGAAACCCGAACTGGTACCCCGACAGGCCGAGAAACGCAATCGAGTTTCGACGTGGACGCGCCACCTCCGTGCTCAGCTCCTCGATCACCCGCAGCAGCTTCTCGGGGTCGTGCTCGAACGCGCCCCGCTCGGGATGAAGCGAAGGAGCCGGTGCGGACGCCCGCGCCACGACTTCTCCCTCCGGATTGACGGCCCCCACCTTCACGTTGGTGGTGCCGACATCAATGATCAGCGCCAGATTCATGGACCCACCTCCGCCCTCGTGCCGCGCACGAGAACGTCTGGATTGGCAATCTCGTCTGGCACCGTTCCGCTTACGACTTTCTCCACATCCTCCACGTTCTTCTCGTCCATCAGCCGGAGGGAGCGCTGCGTGTAGCTGCCCACGTGTGGAAGGACGATGACGTTGTCCAGCTCAAGGAACGGATGGTCGTCGCGGATCGGCTCTCGCTGGAGAACGTCCACGCCGAGCCGGGCAATTTTTCCGTCGTCGACGGCCTCGGCGAGCGCGTCTTCGTCGGTGAGCTCGCCGCGGGCGGTGTTCACGATGAACACGCCGTCCTTCATCAGCTCGATCTCCGTCGCCCCGATCATCTCGAAATTCGCGGGGTTGTGGGAAGCGTTCAGGGAAATGAGGTCGGCGCGGCGGAGCAGATCGTGGAGGTGGGTCGGCTCCACCCCTGCCTTGGCGAGCACCGGATCGGCGATGTTTGGGTCGTAGGCGAGCACCTCCGCCCCGAACCCCTCGCCGATGATCTCCCCCACCCGGCTGCCGATGTTGCCGTAGCCGATGACGCCGACGGTCATGTGGGAGAGCTCCTGCCCCACGAAGTGACGGCGGCGCTCCCAGGCCCGCTCCTCCGTGGCCCGGGCGCCCGGCACCACGTCGCGCAGACAGGCCATGATGAGACTCATGCTGAGCTCCGCCACGGCGTCCCGCTCGGGCTCCCCCGCGATGCGGGTCACGATCACGCCAATGTCGGTCGCCGCCTCCAGGTCCACGTTGTCGCACCCGATGCCGTGGCGGGCAAGGAGGAGCAAGTCGTCGTTCTGCTCGAAAAACACCCGCGGAAAGTGCGGGGTCACGCTCGCCACGATGTAGGGAAATCCCGCGAGCTCGCTCGCCAGCGTCTCCCCGTCCACCTCCGGATCGAAGTCGAAGCGCTCGATCGGTCCCAGGGCCTTGAGCCGATCCAGTAGTTCGGGAAAATGCCGCCCGAAGGTGGACGAGTTGACGATCGCAGTGTGAATGTCGTCGCGATTGCTCATGTGCAGTCTCTCGGTTGAGACATCCAGCAATGTGGTGCGGCGTGAACCGGGACGCCGCCATTAGTCTCCCCACTCGGTGTGGAACGTGCCGTCCGCGTCCCGCCGCTCATAGGTGTGCGCCCCGAAGCAGTCGCGCTGGGCCTGAATCATGTTGGCCGGGAGGTCCGGCGACGTCAGGGATTCGAAGTAGTCGAGCGACGCGCTGTGGGCCGGGACGGGAAGGGCCGCATTCCTCGCCCCCAATACGACCCGCCGGAGGGCCGGAATCGCCTCGGTGTACTCCCGTTGAAAATTCGGAGCAGCGATGAGGTTGTCCGGAGACGGCTCGTCGGCGTAGGCTGTGCGGATGGGATCGAGGAGATCGGAGCGGATGATGCACCCATCCTTCCAGACCCGCGCGACCTCGGCCAAGTCCAGGTCGTAGCCGCGCTCGTCCGAGGCCACGTCCAGAAGCTTCATGCCCTGCGCATAGGACGATACCGTAGAGATGTACAGGGCCTCTTCGAGACCATCGAGGAACTCCTCGGAGAGAGATCCCAGCGGCCGGCGGATCTTATACATCTTCCCCATCTCGCCTCGCTCGTCCTTGAGGGCCGACAGGAAGCGTCCCTCCACCGTCGCCGACATTGTGGGCACCGGCACGCCGTAATCGAGCGCGGACTGCACGCTCCACTTCCCAGTCCCCTTCTGCTTGGCCGTGTCGAGGATCTTGTTGAGGAGGTACCCGTCGCCCCGGTCGTCCTCCTGCACGAGGATATCGGCGGTAATCTCGTACAGGTACGCCCCCACCCGCTCATTCCACTTAGCGAACTGCTCGCTCATCGCGGGCGGATCCATGTCCAGCCCCTTCGCCATCAGCCAGTAGGCCTCCGCGATGGACTGCATGACGGCGTACTCGATGCCGTTGTGGACCATCTTTACGTAGTGGCCCGCCGAGCCGGGGCCCAGATACGCGCAGCAGGGCTGTCCGTCAATCTGTGCGGCGGCGTCTTCGAGGAGGGGCCCCACGATCTCGTACGCCTTCCGGTGCCCGCCAGGCATGATAGACGGGCCGTGCAGCGCACCGTACTCGCCCCCGCTGATGCCGGTGCCGAGGTAGAGAAGCCCCTCGGCTTCCGCCGTCTCGATGCGGCGTTCCGTGTCGTGAAAGTCCGAGTTGCCGCCGTCCACGATCACGTCGCCCTCGTCCAGAAGGGGAATCAGCTTGTCGATGAAAATGTCCACCGGCTTCCCCGCCTTCACCATGAGAAGCACCGTGCGGGGCCGGGCGAGCGAATCGACAAACGACTCCAGGTCGTAGCTCGGGACAACCCGCTTCTCCTGCGCCCGCTCCTCGACGAAGGATTCCGTCGTCGACCCGGTTCGGTTGTACACGGACACCTGATACCCATTCGACTCGATGTTAAGGGTAATATTCTGGCCCATGACGGCCATCCCGATGACGCCAATGTCTGAGTCTGCCATAAGATCGGATCTGCGTGATCATTCCAGCGGTGTCGTCGCCCAAGAACGCGTCGCACCGTCCTCGGGGATGCTCGATGTTGTAGCGATCAACGCGACGCGCTGCCGTCCATGACGTCCACGCGGAGCGGCTCTTGGAGCGACTGGGCGTACCCATCGAGGCGGCGCCACCAGTCTTCGACGCCCCCAAACGTCTCCGTGGCGGTCCATCCGGCACCGACGTAGTGGTGGGCCGGCTCCCCGGCAGCGATCCGCGAGAGCGCCAGGTAGTGATCGCCTGTTTCCGTCATCGTATGGAGGCGAGCCGAGTCGACCAGCACCGCGGTGCCGAGGTCGCCGTGCCCCCCGCTGCCCGTTGCCACCGGCCCCCACAGGCTCAGCCAGGCCCAGGGGCGGGCGCGGCTCATGGAGCCGACGGCTCCCGAACGCTTGACGAGCCCCGTCGCGTAGGTAAGGGAGTCTGCATCCTCGGTCCGGAAGGTGCTCTCGCTCCGAAAAAAGTGTTCCCCGGCGTCGATCGTGATCCGCTTGTGCTCCGTGACCGAGAGCCCCCCGGCGTCCCACGGCCCGTACTCCAGCTCGATGATGGCGCGCAGCGGACCGTTCGCGACGATCTCGTAGTCGGCAAAGTTGGGGGCGCGGTGGAGCTGGCCGTTTCGCCAGATCGCGGTGCCCCCGCCCCCAAGCGACTCTCCCACGCTAAAGAAGTCCGCTCCCTCTCCCGTGTCGGTGTGGTAGTGCCCCTCCGCGTACCAGTCCTCAATCACGAGTTCCGGCACCCGCTTCGTCCACACGTCGATGCCGCTGCTCCTGAGGTCTTCCATCTCCCAGAGCCCCTCCCCGTACGTCCGAAACGCCACCTGTCGGTTCTCCCACGCCACGTCATCCCGCTTCTCCTGGTGATAGGCGTACACGCGGGCTTCAGCGGAGTCGGTGGGTGCGGCCGCTTCGACGACGAATTGGCGCTCCTCCCCGGCCCGGAAGCTGGCGAGAAACAGGAGCTCATCGGGCTGGCCGTCGGCGTCGGCATCGAGGACCTGCATCGGAGCCTCATTGCCGGTGGCCTGGTCTCGCACCCGCACCTGCTTCCCCTGCCCCAGCACCGACTCGACCTCGTCCCAGGCCACGGACACGACCTCCTCGGCCTGCGCGGTGGCCCGCGGGTTCTCCACCCGCATGACCACGCCGTCCGTCTCGGATTGCCCATGCGACGCGAGCGGGAGAGACGCCATCAATCCAACCAGCACGACGCCCGGAAGCAGAACTCGGAAGACGGCACGGCCGTCTCGGAAAAGGGATTGAAACAAGCTCATAATGCTCTCCTGAAGACTATTTCTACAATTGTGATCACTGGCCGTCCGCGCCGTGCTGGGCCGCCTACCGCTCCCCCTCTTCGCTCCCCGTCCGGCTCACACGGTCCGCTTCTACATTCGGCCCCCGGCTGACGTCCGTCTCGGCGTTCGTAAAGCGCACCCCATCGAGTGAAATCGCCT
>CAZBIB010000138.1:0-9071 GCA_964491575.1 uncultured Salinivenus sp.
GATTCTGGGTGAGAACCTGCTCTCCTTCGACCGTACTGATGTCGATCTGGTTCTGTGGAATCGGGTAGTAAGGAGCTCCAATGAACGAGTTGCTCGTCTCCACGTCGTTCGTGAGCTCTCCCTGATAGGAGAAGTACTCGCTCATTCGGTTCTGGGCGCGTCCCCACCGCCACAGATCGTACATCCGGTGCCCTTCCATCGCCAGCTCAAGCTTGCGCTCGAAGTGGACCTTTCGGAGCGGACTGACCCCCGACGTAAACTCATTCATCGTGTACGTGTCGATGTTGTACTCGTCGGCCGGGTCGGGATACTTGTTCCAGTTGCTGATGTCACCGGCATCGCCGCCCAGGAAAGTGTACGTCGCGTTTTCGTCGGTTCGCACCACCCAGTCGTATTGACTGGGATCCGTGTTCAGCATCGCCGACTCGCTGCTCACTACCGCCAGGGCATTCGCCTCGTTGTGGCTGTTGTTCACGAAGCCGTCCGAGTTGGCGGCGCGGCTCCGAACCATATTCACGTACTCCATTGCCTGCTGAACATCATTTTCTGCCTGAATCTCGGCCTCGGCGGCCATGAGAAGGACGTCGGCGAAGCGCATGGCCGGATAGTCCACGCCGGAGCCTGGGAAGAAGCCGGCCGTGTTGAACCCGATGTCCGCATTGCGCTGCCACCAGACGTGTTTCTGCGCGTGGAACGTGCCGGCGTAGTTAAATCCGCCGCGGTCGTACCGCTTGCCCGGGTGCGGGCCGAAGTCGAGGAACGGAACGCCTCGGCGGCCTACGGTCCAGTCGAGCCTGGGATCGAGGCTGGCGGTCGTATCCGGCGCATATTGCTCGTCGGCTGCGATGTTGTTGGGATACTGATCGTTCTTCAATACGGCGTCCATCCCATTGAATGCCTCCGTAAAGCCGTCGGGACGCGGAACTCCCTCGCTGGTGGTCTTAAAGGAGTTGACCAAGTCGTGCGAGGGCTGAAAGAACCCACAGCACTGGAAGGGCGCAACGGCGTGGGGATAGTTCAGCACGTATCCGGCCCAGGCGTTGGAGTTGGAGCCCGTTCCGTCATTGCCCGTCATTTCGACGGCGAAGACGACCTCGCTCCAGTCTTCGCCCTGCCGCGCCGCGTTGAAGTTGTAATTGTACTGCTCTTCCAGCTCGTAGGGCACTCCTGCGGCGGTCACGCCATTGTTGATCACGTTGGTAAAGTGCTCCAGAGCGTCGCTCCACTCTTCCTGATACAGGTGAGCTTTTGCCAGGTAGGCCTCCGCCGCCCATTGATTCGCCCGCGTCGGATCGGCCATCGTCTCGGGGAGGTTGTTCATGGCAAACTCCAGATCGCTTTCGATCTGCGGCCAGATCACCTCATCCTGGACGTTGTTCGGCTGATTGACGTCTTCGGTCGTGTCCGTAATCAACGGCGGATTGCCGAAGTTCTTCTTCAGGTCGAAGTAGAAGTATGCCCGGAGAAACCGCGCTTCCGCCTCGATTCGGGTGGCGTCGGACTCCGAAATTTCCTCGACCTGATTCAGGGTGCGAAGCACCGAGTTGGTCCGAGAAACTCCTTCAAAGCGATTTGACCACAGGGGGTCGAAGTAGCTGTTGGTCGGATTCCAGCGGTGCTGCATCAGTTCGTTGATCGGGGCCTGGTCGTTGGGAATGGATCCCTTCTGGGCCACGTCGCTGGCCACGGCCCCGAACGGCCAATGCGCAGGATCGGACCGCCACGCATTCCCGCCCGCAATGCCCGCCGGGTTGCCCGCAGGTGGCTGCACGGCGTTCAGTGCATTGTATGCCCCAATGAGAAGGGTCTCGACCCCATTTTGAGTTTCAACGACATCTCCTCCCACTTGCCCCTTCGGCTGCTCGCTCAAAAACCCGTCGCACCCGACGAGAATGAGACCGACGACGAGAATGGAAAAGACGGCACGGGGAGCCATGTAGCGTAACGAGTTCGGCATCTCCGAAAAAAAGTTGTACATGAGTGTAAGTCTGTATATTCAACCAGGGTGACAGGAGCAGTGGAGAGGAGAGGCTTAGAAGGAAAGATTGACGCCCACCGTGTAGGTCGTCGGTGTCGGATATCCCCCCCGATCAACCCCAAAGTTCACCGCTCCGGTTTCGATCCGGCCGCCTGTTCCCGCAGCCGCGTTGACGGCACTCTGGGTCGCGCCGATGTCCGGCTCGGGATTGCTGTAGGGGGTAACCGTGAAGAGATTCTTGGCCTGGACGTAGAGCCGCAGCTGCTGGGCTCCGGCCCGGTTTAAGAGCGACGACGGGAGGCGATACGCAATCTGCAGGCTCTTGAGCCTCAGGTATGAACCGTCCTCCACGAAGTACGAACTGTTGGCACCGCTCGTACTGAAGTACTGATTGATCTCCTGAATGGGTAGGTCGGCGTTCGGATTCTCGGCCTCCCACTCCATCCGCGGAAGGCTCCGATCCTCGGGACGCCAGGAATCGTTCAGTGCGGCCTTCCGCACGGCGGTGTTGAACGTCGCCCGGAAGTCCGTTCCCCCCTTCGTACTGTTCCAGATGTCCTGCCCCTGCTCCCCGTACACGAACGCCGTGAGATCCCAGTTGCTGTACGAGACGTTCAGGTTCAGACCGTAGGAGAAGTTCGGGTGCGGACTGCCCAGGTGGGTCCGATCGGCGGGCGTAATCTGACCGTCGCCATTCACGTCCTCGTAGCGGAAACGCCCCGGGGCCGCGTCCGCCATAAATTCCCCGTCGGGGGCCTGTTGGTTCGCCTGTTCAATTTCGTCTCCGTTTTGCCAGAGCCCCGCGACCTTGTACCCGAAGAAGGAAGAGATCGGGAAGCCGACCTCGTTTCGGACTACTCCCACGTCGAAGAACCCGATGCCGGGGGCAATGGACTGGATCTCATTGCTGTAGGTGGTGAAATTGGCCTGCCCGCTGAACTGCAGTTCGCCGGTAAGGTCCGTCTCTCCGCGAAGCGAGAGATCAATGCCTTGATTGCGCATGCTCCCGACGTTCCGCGTGGGCGGTTCTGCGGCCCCT
This sequence comes from uncultured Salinivenus sp., assembly GCA_964491575.1. Taxonomy (GTDB): domain Bacteria; phylum Bacteroidota; class Rhodothermia; order Rhodothermales; family Salinibacteraceae; genus Salinibacter. The sequence continues at coordinate 3,018 of CAZBIB010000138.1, forward strand.
GCGGTAGCCGGTAAAGCAGGGTTGTAGAGCAGGTCCTCAATCTCCTTCCGGTACCAGTCGACCGATCCTTCTAGGCGACCGTCGAAGACGGCGAAGTCAATCCCGATGTTGAGGTCCTTGGTCTGCTCCCAGCCCGCGTCCGGATTCCCAATCCGAGTGCGCCGAATTCCCTGCTGGACGTCGTTGGAGCCACCCTCGATGGGGTAGTAGGTCGTCTGCGGAGCCCCCCCGAAGAGGGTGAATCCATTGCTGGGATCGACGTTGAGTTGATTCCCCATGACGCCGTATCCCCCCCGAATCTTCAGGTCCGTGAGCCAATCCATGCCCTGCAGAGCTTCCAGCTCGGAAATGCGCCACCCGGCTGTCACGGCAGGGAAAGTACCCCACTGATCGTTGATAAACTTCGACGAACCGTCACGGCGGAGCGTCAGGCTCAGGAGATACGTGTTGTCGTAGTTGTAGTCCACGTTCCCGATGAAGGAAAGGAGCGTATTTGCCGACTCGGCGGACTGCTCGACAGTGGGCGTGCCGGACCCGGTGCCCAACTGCGTAAAGTCTTCGTCGAAGCTGAAGTAGTCAGTTCTCGACAGCCGGTCGAACCCGTTGACCTCCCGAAGCGCCTCGGTCGCCACCACGGCCGACACGTCATGACTCCCGAAGGTCCGATCGAAGTTTAACTCGTTCGACCATACCCAGCTCTGACTTGATCGCGTTTCCTTGGTGAAGGCATTCGTCGTGCTGGTCTGGGCGTTCTCGTACGATGGGAATGTAAAGTGCTCAAGGTACCCCGAGCTAAGATCAGCTCCGAAGTCCGTCCGGAAGGTAAAGTCCTGAAAGAGGTCGACCTCTCCGAAGATATTTCCGAACAAGCGCCGTGTCTGCTGGTCGTCGTTTCGGGCGCGGTCTCGGAGGGCCACCGGATTCTGAGCAGTGCCGAGCCCCGGCGCCGCCGTCCCGGCAAAGTTGCCTCCGATGTCGCGCACCGGAATGATGGAGTGCATGTTATAGACGAAGCCGAGTGCGTTTCGGCCATTTTGTGTTCCTGCCTGGAGATTTTCCGAGACGGAAAAGCTGATGTTTTCTCCGATCCGGATGTTGTCACTTACGTCGAATTCCGTATTGGCCCGAACAGTGTACCGCTCCAGGCTGGTATTCAGGACGGTTCCCTCTTGATTGGTGTAGCTGAACGACGTAAAGTAACTTCCGAGGTCCCCTCCCCCGCCGACGCTCAAATTGTGCTGGGTACTACGGCCCGTTTCGGTAAGGGCGTCATACCAGTTGGTGCCATTCTGATTTGCACGAACAAGCTGGTTAAACTCCTCCAGTTCGTCCGGATCCTTGTACTCCGGGTTGACGAAGTAGTCGTCCGGATTGGGATTGCCTCTCGCGGGGAGAATCCAGTCGGGCACGTTCGGCTCATTCCCGTCTCCGAACTGCGGGTGCTCCGTGGGAAGGCCGGAATTTCGGAGGGCCATCCACTCAAGCTGCCCATGCTCCTGGGGAGACACGATGTTGTGGACGTTGCCCGTCTCTGGCACCTGATAACCAAACGTGGCGTTGTAGTTGACGGAAATGTCTCCCCGTCCCTCCCCGGTCGTGATGACGACGACCCCGTTCGAGGCACGTGCCCCGTACTGAGACGCCGCTCCCGCGTCCTTCAGCACCTGCATCGATTCCACGTCGTTCGGATTTAAAAAGGAGATGTCCTGGGTTGGCACCCCGTCGACAACAAACAGGGGCTGATTATTGCCGAACGTGTTGAACCCCCGAATATTGATCTGAGGCTGATCGCCCGGCTGCCCCGACGTGTTGATTGCCACACCGGACACTTGACCCTGCATCTGCTCGGTCACGAGCTCCGATCCCTCGCGCTGCATGGCTTCCACGTCGGCCACGTCCACCGAACCAGTTAAGTCGGCGCGGCGCTGCTCGGAATACCCAGTCACCACCACCTCGGTGCCGGTCAGCGTGGCGGGTTGCATGGTGATGTCGATCGTCGAGCGACCGTCAATCGCCACCGTGCGCGTCTCGTACCCGACGAACGAGAACCGTAGAGACTCGTCAGGGCTGGGAACGGTCAACTCATACGAGCCATCCGGCCCCGTCGCCGTTCCAACGTCCGTTCCGACGACGCGAACATTGACCCCGGGAAGCGGATCATCGGCCTCCGCATCCATCACGGTCCCCGATACAGTATGCTGGGCGCGCACCGGTGCCGGGCTGCAGACCAGAATCCCCAGCATGAGAAAGAGACTTCCGGCCACCGTCCCCCACCGGAGAGAGATTGGTATGGAAAAGAAGAGGGATTGTACGTCTCGTTGCATGACCTAGGAATGAGGTTTGGAATATCTGAGGGAGGATCGATGCTGGAAGCGATTTTGGACCGTGACCCAGACGGACAAAGTGCTTCCAAAATTAAGCCTAGATCGAGCCCGTAAAGCCTGTCAGCAGCGACGCTCGCTCACTGCACATGAAAGTTTTTTAACACCTCAAACCTTCCGATTTCGCGTCGCCCCGAAGGATTCGAGGACGGGGGCTGAGGAGTGGTTGACAGAAACAGAAGTTCAGTCTCCGTCCCCCATCGGATCCGTGCTCAAAACAGGTTTGGGCCCTGGTGGGCAGGTTCGATCAATTTTTCCCGGCTACAAAGGGTTCAAACCAGGATTACACGAATGTAATACGGTGAATATTGGAAAGTCAAGTCCGGATATCTCCCCAATTATTGAGGATTCCATTTCTCCTTGGACGGGTTGACTTTGCCGGAGCAGGTGATGACGGCCCTGGCGAGGAGACCCTTATCGTGGATGGAACCCCGACTGCAAATTGGAAATTCGGAGAGGATTCTGTACACTGAGCAATCATTGAAGTGAAATAGGGTGTTTTGTCGCCGACATATCCTTAATCTTTCCGCAATGAATTTTCCTCCACGAATGACCGCAAAACCTCTTGCCTCCAAGATTGCCGCTCTTGTGATGGGGGCTGTGGTGAGCGCCGCACTCCTTGGATGTAGTCCAGAGAATCCCGAGGCCTCTGCGACTCCAGCTGCGTGCGACGCCGATGATGGCAGCCTAGAGCTTCCAAAGGGCTTTTGTGCCACCGTCGTCGCCGATGATCTGGGCCCCACCCGCCACCTTGCCGTCGCCGACAATGGGGACGTGTACGCCGCACTCGATACCACAGTGAACGGGAACGGCATTGTGGCCCTCCGCGACACGACAGGAGATTACGCGGCCGATCGGGTCGAGTATTTCAGCGACGCGGCCGGGTCGGGGCTTCGGCTCCACAAGGGCTACCTGTACTTCGGCGCGCATACGGCCGTGTGGCGCTATCGCCGACAGCCCGGGGAGCTGGTCCCATCGGGCGAGAAGGAGGTCGTCGTCACCGGCTTTTCCGAACAGCCCACGCACGATGCCAAATCGATTACATTTGACGGCAACGGCAATCTGTACGTCAACGTGGGGGCGCCCTCGAATGCGTGCATGGAAGAGACGCGCACAAAGGGATTGCCGGGACAGGATCCGTGCCCGCAGCTTGAGACCCGAGCGGGCGTGTGGCGATTTGAAACAGATCGACGCAATCAGGTCCACCCCGACGACGGGACGCGGTACGCGACTGGCATCCGAAACGTGAACGCACTTCGGTGGTCCAGCGCTGCCAATAATCTGTACGCGGTGCAGCATGGGCGGGACCAGCTGTACACCCTTTTCCCGGAGCTCTACACCCAAAAAGAGAGTGCTGAGCTCCCCGCCGAGGAGTTCTTTAAGGTGGACGAAGGCGACAATTTTGGGTGGCCGTACTGCTACTACGATTGGATGAAGGAGAAAAAAGTGCTGATGCCGGAGTACGGGGGCGACGGGGAGACCGTGGGCCGATGCGACCAGTTCGAGGACCCGATTCAGGCCTTTCCGGGCCACTGGGCACCGAACGATCTTCTGTTTTACAGTGCCGACCAGTTCCCTGAGAAATACCGGCAGGGCGCCTTCATCGCGTGGCACGGCTCGTGGAACCGGGCGCCGCTCCCGCAGCGGGGCTACAAGGTGACGTATTCGCCCTTCGACGGGAAGCGCCCGTCGGGAGACTTCGAGGTGTTTGCCGACGGCTTTGCCGGGACCGATACGCTCGACAGTCCTGGCGACGCCGAATATCGACCCACCGGCCTCGCGGTGGGACCGAGCGGAAGCCTCTACATGTCCGACGACGCACAAGGGCGTATCTGGCGCATCAGGTATGTCGGAACGAAAAACAAAACCGCCGAACGGTGACAGCAAGGTCGACTTCCGATCTTCATGCAGGACGGATCCATTTTCGACACCGACCCCCAGAGCGATTCCCATATGAACATCCGCAGCATTCTTGTCCTTTTCAGTGGCCTCCTCCTTGCCCTCGCCCCGGCTGTGTGCGCATCTCAGTTTGCGGAACTGGAGGCGGATGGCCCCGGGCCGTCTCCGTGGGAGAATCCGAAGGTGAACGGCATCAATCGGATGCCAGCAAGCGCCACGCTGCCCTCCTATGCGACGAGAAAAGAGGCACGGTCCGGCGAGCAGAGCCATCCCAAGCGCGTGCAGTCGCTGAATGGAACGTGGCAGTTTACGTATGCCCCAGGGTCGAGCGAAGCGCCGTTGCCGCCGTTTCGCCCGGACGCGTCCGACGAGTGGGAGGAAATTCCGGTACCGGCCAACTGGGAGCTGGAAGGCTATGGCACGCCCATCTACACCAACGTTCAGTATCCATTTTCGCCAGTCAATCCGCCGTGGGTGCCGGAGGAAGGCAACGCGGTGGGCACCTATCAGCAGACGTTTGAGGTGCCGGACGCGTGGGCCGACCGGCAGATCACGCTCCACTTCGGCGGCGTGAGCTCGGCGTTCTACGTGTGGGTGAACGGCGAGAAGGTTGGCTACAGCGAGGACAGCCGCCTGCCCGCCGAGTTCGACGTAACCCCGTACCTGCAGGACGGCGAGAACACCGTGGCCGTGCAGGTGCTGGCCTGGAGCGACGGCACCTACCTGGAGGATCAGGACCACTGGCGGCTCAGCGGCATCCACCGCGAGGTGTACCTGGAAGCGCGCCCCCCGGTGCGCATCTCCGACCTTGCGGTGCGGACCGACCTCGACTCGGCGTACCGAGACGCTGAGTTGCAAATCCGCCCCGAGCTTGCCGGAGACGAGACGGTCGACCTGGAGGGGTGGACGATCACGGCTCACCTCTACGATCCCGCCCAGAACGCAGTCTTTGAGGAGCCGCTCTCCGTGGCCGCTCAAGAAGTTGTCCAAGAGGCTTCTCCGCATCAAGCCGATGTGCCGTTCCCCATCCTGAGCGCCGAGGTCGAGGCCCCGAGGAAGTGGTCTGCCGAGTCGCCCACGCTCTACACGCTGGTCCTGGCCCTGGAGGATTCGAGCGGCAGCGTCGTGGAGGCGACGCGAACGAACATCGGGTTTCGCGAAGTGGAGATTCAGGACGGACGGTTCCTCGTCAACGGCGCTCCGGTGCACCTCCGGGGTGTCAACCGGCACGACCACGATGGCCACACCGGAAAGACCGTCACGCGGGCCGACATGGTCGAGGACATCAAGCAGATGAAGCGGTTCAACGTCAACGCGGCCCGCAGCGCGCACTATCCCAATAATCCGGAGTGGTACCGCCTGGCCGACCGCTACGGCCTCTACGTGATCGATGAGGCCAACCTGGAGACGCACGCCCTCGGCGGCGAGCTCTCGAACAGGCCCACCTGGAACACGGCGTTCATGGAACGGGCCATCCGAATGGTCGAGCGGGACAAGAACCACCCGTCCATCGTCATGTGGTCGCTGGGCAACGAGGCGGGCACGGGACCCAACCACGCATCGATGGCCGAGTGGATTCGCCATGCCGATCCCACTCGCCCAGTTCATTACGAGGTGGCTCGAGCCGAGCCCATGGGTTCGAGCTATGTCGACGTTATAAGTCGGATGTACGCCACCCCGTCCCAGCTCAACGCTCTCTCGAACACCGACCCCAGCGGTCGGCCCATCATGCTCTGCGAGTACGCCCATTCGATGGGCAACTCGACCGGCAATC
>CAZBIB010000139.1:0-5264 GCA_964491575.1 uncultured Salinivenus sp.
ACCCGGATTTTCCGGCCATCGCCGAGAGCTTCGGCATCGACGGCTACCGGCCCACCACGCCGGACGCGCTCCGCGACGCCTTCGAGGCAGCGATTGGGAGCGACGAGATGGCGCTGGTGGAGGTGCCGGTTGAGTAGAGTCCGCAAGCATGTCTTCTCCGACGTGACCGTACGCCCCCGTCACTATCTCCCACAATTGACTGGCTGATCTCCGGGCCGAGGCAATCCCCCATGAGTGACGACATGCCCCGCCGCCGAGGCCGAGGAGCGCGCGCGAACGTCCCCAACCAGTTCGAGCGCCTGCACGTTGAGGTCGATCCCGGCGCGCTGGATGACGAGGAGCGCCGCTCGGTAGAGACGACCTACCTGCGGGATCCCGCGGCCTCGATCCTGTCGGAGAACGAGAGTCCAGACGTCCCCTTCACCTACTCGCTCAACCCATATCGAGGATGCGAGCACGGGTGCCCATATTGCTATGCCCGCCCCTCGCACGAGTACTGGGGCCTCTCGGCGGGGCTCGACTTTGAAACGAAGATTTTTGTCAAGGACGAGGCGGCGCGTCTGTTGACCGAGCGATTCCAAAAGAACAGCTGGACGCCACAGCCCGTGGCCCTCTCCGGCAACACCGACCCGTACCAGCCGGTCGAGCGCGAGCTGGAGATCACCCGCTCGTGCCTGGAGGTCTTTCTGCGTCACCGCAACCCGGTCTCCATCGTCACGAAGTCCGGCCTCATCCGGCGGGACGCCGACCTGCTCGCCGAGCTGGCCGAGCGGAATCTTGTGACCGTCGCGGTGTCCCTCACGAGCGTCGACGACACGCTCGCCGGAAAGCTAGAGCCGCGGGCGGCGCGTCCGTCCCTCCGCCTCCGAGTGATCGAGGAGCTCACCGACGCGGGCGTGCCGGTGTCCATTCTCGTCGCGCCCCTCGTCCCCGGCCTGAACGATGAGGAGATCCCGGCCATTTTGAAGGCGGCCGCCGAGCGCGGGGCCTACGGCGCGAGCTACGTGCTCCTCCGCCTGCCCGGTCCCGTCGAGGAGATCTTCGTCGACTGGGTCGAGGACCACTTCCCCAACCGCAAAAATCGCATTCTCGGGCGCCTGCGTGACCTGCGCGACGGGGATCTGAACGACACTGAGTTCGGTCGGCGAATGCGGGGGGAGGGCGAGTGGGCGCGGACGTATCGGCAGCTCTTCCGAAGTGCCCGGGCGAGCACTGGACTCGAGGGGAGCAGCCCCTCCCTCTCCACCGATAAGTTCCGGCGGCTGCCCGGCGGTCAGCGCTCGCTGTTCGATGAGTAGACGCCGCCCACGGAATCCCCTCTACTCCGGAGAACTAATTCCTCGCCAGCAACTTGACCGGGCGCAGTTCGGTGAGGGCCGCGACCATCAAACATTGCTTCCAAGACACGTCCCCCGCCGGGCCTTCAGAGGGATACTCGATGGAGTACCGGTGGGTGGCGGCATCGAGCGCCGCGCGACGCACCGTCTGCTCCACGAGGTGGCTCACGACGTGCTCGGTCGAAACGGCTTCGTCCACGCCGAGACGCTGGAACGCCTCGTCGGATGCGACCAATTCCTGCTCGAAAAATGTGCGCAAAGGAGAACTGAAACGCATAAGCTCAATCTGTTCACTGCTCGCAGTCTCGTGTCAACGTGGGAGGTCCCACCGTCCCCTCCGCCGAAGCCCAACCGGCGAGAGGACCTCGCACCGGGCAGAAATTAGTCGTCGGCCCGGTCGCCATTCGGCGCGCCGAAGTAGTACCGGTGATAGCTCGCGTACGACGTCATCAGAATGAGAAGGCCAACGACCGGCGTCACCACCGCCGAGAGGGGATCCCCCACCGCAAGATGCGCGATGACGGCCGAGCCGAAGTCGATGGTGAATCCGGCGTACGTCCACTCCTTAATCCACCGGGGCAGCGGCACGAGCAGCGCCACGCCGCCTACGAGCTTGGCCACGCCAAGTTGAATGCGAAAGTAACCGGGAAACCCGAGACGTGCAAAGGTTTCGGCGGGCGCTTATGTAGTAAAGTACATTGTGTCCGAGAAGAGCACAAACAGCGCGACGAGAACGGTCGATCCCCAGTAGAGGGACTTCGTGTTCATGGGTGAGTCGGATGGGTGATTGGCAGTTCGCAATGCGCTCCGCACGAACGGCGCGTCCTCACGAATCCGGATGGCGTCCTACGCCAGCCCGCGGTGCCTATTCGTCCGCGACGAGATCGGGGGAGGCCCCCCACTCCTCCCCGAAGACAAATTCATCAAGCGACCTGCGGGAGCGGGGCGACTGCTCCGATTTCCGCTTGGCCGCACTCAGCATCGCAGGGTCGCCGAGGTACCCCACCGCGAGCCCCGCCATCGGCTCAAAATCGTCCGGCACGTCATAGGTCTCGCGAATCACGTCCTTCTGGATACCGGCCATCTGGTGAACGTACAGGTCCATCGCCGTGGCCTGGAACGTGAGCGCAGCGGAGGCGGCCCCCACGTCGTGCGGGGCGCACCGGTTCGGACGGTCGTTCCGCGAGAACGTCGTCTTGTAGAACGACAACATCAGCACCGGCGCGTGCTGCGCCCAGTCCTGGTTCCCCTCGTTCAGGCAGCGGAGCATCCGCTCGTAGGCTGCCGGATCCTCGTGCCGCGACGCCACCACGTAGCGCCACGGCTGCTCGTTGTAGGACGACATCGTCCACCGCGCCGCCTCCAGCATCTGCTGGATCTTTTCGGGCTCGACGGGCCGATCCGCAAAGGCACGCGGGCTCCAGCGCTCGGCGAAGAGGTCGAGGATCTCGTGGTCAGGCTCAGCAATCTTCTGGGACCGGGTGGTCGCAAGGGTCTCCATGGAAGCAAGAATGGGGATCCGTGAAACGTATGGGCGAAAACGACCTCCGCACGACGGCAGGGGCTGCGTCCTGCAAGGCGGAGGCTTGAAAACTATTTCTGAAATGATTGTTCCAAATCGATTTACCAGGATTCTGTAACGCGTGGCGCAAAGGGGGCGGGGCCTTGAGACTTCGGGCAGCAGATCGACCGTATTGGAACGTTCGTTCCTCAACCGCTTTGAGAATGATACGACGTATTTTCCGATTCTGCCTCCGGAGCGATGCCCCGCGCCAAAGAATTCGATCCCGACGAGGTCCTGGAGCAGGCAATGGAGCTGTTCTGGGAGAACGGCTTCGAGGCCACTAGCGCCCAGGATCTGGTGGACCGCACGGGCCTGAACCGCTCCAGCCTCTACAACACGTTTGGGAGCAAGCAGGAGCTCTATCTCCAAGCCCTTGACCACTATCGCCGGGAGGACGCTGGCACATTCGATCGGCTCCTCGACCAGTTCGATTCTGCGCGGGACGCCATTCGGCACCTTCTAGAGGAGGCCATTCCCACCGCCGACGAGGATCGGCGCGGCTGTTTTGTGGCGAATGCGACCGTCGAGCGAGCGCACTGCGACGAAGAGACGTGCGAGCGAGCTCGCCTGACGCTCTCGCAAATGCAAGACGGATTTCAGGCCCTCGTGGTGCACGGGCAGGATCAAGGAGACATTCCCGAGGCCCGGAATCCGGAGGAGATGGCGCATTTCCTGGCGAACACGTACTTCGGCATCCAGACGACGGCCAAGCTCGACTTGCCGACCGACGTGTTCGACGACGTGGTGGAGGGGGCGCTGCGGGCGTTGGAATAAGCAGTTCTTCTCTCAAATTCGGCCAATGCGCTGGATTTTGATCGCCTGCGGGGCGCGAAATCACCTGCAACCGACAGGCACTCCATCGACGACTATGTCCATTCCTCCAGCAGCATTTGCGCCACGGTCTTCTCCCCCTCCACCTCCGCCACAGGCTCTCTCGCAGGAGGTTTCTTTCCGCTCCACGAAAGGATTCCTTTTTCTTCAAGGACCTTCATTTTTCTTCGACTCGACGCTTCGCCCCCCTGGTCCGATTCCCCTCTGCGGACTGGTCCGAGACGACCGATCGGCTCGCCCTCGCGGGTGACGATGATCGTCTCGCCGTCCTCCACGCGCTGAAGATAGGCGGAGAGATGATCGGTAAGCTCCTGTACGTCCGTTTCTGTGGTGTTGGGGGGCATGGCGGGCCTCGGTGCGATTAGGCAGGTTATTGCGCGGCATAAACGGTAACCCGGCCCGAAAGTGCCGCCCCGCCGAGACTCTCAAGTAGCCCCTCGCGGCACGTTTGCTGCGGCAGCATGTATGAGGCAATCACCAGCATACGCTCGGGAGAACGCCACACCCTTGAACCCTCCCAACGCTCCAGCTTTCAACGCAAATGCCCCGCAGCCGCCACGTTCCCGAGGCCGTCCGTCGCCACGTCGAGTTCTTCGACGGGGAGACGTGCAAGGAATGTGGACGCACGATCGACGGGGACGCCCTGAAGAAGCACCTCGACCACCGAGAGGCCTTCAGCGAAGGCGGGGAGCACGTCGTCTTCAATCTTGATCCGCTCTGCCACGAGTGCAACCGGGCGAAGGGCGCTGGCTCCACCGAGCGCACGGAGGAGTTGCGACAGCGCTACGACGAGCAGCACGAGGACACCCGGCGCTACTTCCAGGAGACCGACGCCCGCATCGTGGGCAATAACCAGTTGCGGACGCCGCAAGAAGAGGGATACGTGGCACTCCGCGATTATTTTGAGGCGGATCAGGCGACAACCCTTCCTGCGATTGTCGTTCTCCCCACCGGCTGCGGCAAGTCCGGCCTCATCGCCTGCGCCCCCTTCGGCGTGGCGGAGGGCCGCGTGCTGGTGGTGGCGCCCAACCTCACGATCAAGGATGGGCTGGCGGAGGGTACTTTCAGCGGGACCGACAACTTCTACCACTTCTGCGACGTGCTGCCGAAGGATGCGCGCCTGCCCCAGGTCGTGGCGCTGGAACGGGGGCGCGTGAACGAAGAAGACTGCCGCCGGGCGGACGTCATCGTCACCAACGTGCAGCAGATGCAGGGCTGGCTGCCGCTCTTCCCGGCCGACTTCTTCGACCTCATCGTGGTGGACGAAGCGCACCACGCCCCCGCCGACTCGTGGCAAAACGTCAATCAGGCGTTCCCCGATGCGAAGAAGATCTACCTGACGGCCACGCCCTTCCGCAGCGACGACCGCCCCATCCGCGCCGAGCCGGTCTACCGTTACCGCCTGGCCGACGCCATCGCGGCCGACTACGTCAAAAACATCGTGCGGGTCGACGCGGTGGCATCGGAGATGACCTTCACCGTGGAAGGCGAAGAGCAGTCCTACACCCGCGAGGAGATCATGGACCTGCGGG
>CAZBIB010000139.1:5274-5506 GCA_964491575.1 uncultured Salinivenus sp.
TTCTCGCGGGGCGTGGCGCTGTCGGATGTCTGCAATGAGACGATTGTGGACCGCAGCGTGCAGTTGCTGCAGGCGAAGCAGCGGCGCGGCACGGAGCGCCACCAAATCCTCGCCGCGGCCTGCTCCATCCGGCACGCCGAGCAGGTGACGGCCCTCTACCGGAGCCGAGGCATCGACGCGTCGTTCGTGGCGAGCCGCGGCATGACGACCGAGGAGCGCGAAGACCGCCTCC
>CAZBIB010000139.1:5516-8999 GCA_964491575.1 uncultured Salinivenus sp.
CCAGTTTGTGGGGCGGGCCCTCCGCGCGCTCCCCGACGGCAACGACACCGACAACCTTGCGCACGTCGTCGCCCACGCCGGTCTCAATCAGGAAGGACACTGGCAGTACTTCAAGCACGAGACGGAGGAAGCCCAGGTGCTCGCCGATTTGGATACTTGGGCCCAGACGCACGACGAAGACGGAACTGGAGACACGGAAACAGACCAGCCGCAGAACCGCAGTGACAGCGACCCGGCGGAAGTGACGAGCGAGGAGATCGAGGGCTTCGACGTGGACGCGTACCTGCCGGTGGAGGGGGCGGACGCCGACGAGGCGCAGGAGCACCTCAACGACGTGGAGCGGGCCCTCGACGCGCTCGCGGAGCAGGGCCTCGACGTGCCCGACGCCGACGACATCAAGCAGGAGATCGCAGAGCGCAATCAGCCACTGGGCGACGAAGATCTGCCTCCCCCGCCCAACCGCCCGGCTCGCGAGCGTCATGCCTACCGCACAATCCTGAACCACGCCGTCCGCCGCGCCGCGGGCACTATTCTCCATCGCCTCGACATTCCGGAAGGCGACGACCTAGTGGACGCCGTGGGCACGGGCGAGGAAGAGAGCAACATCGAGGTCGTCCTCCGCCTGCTCCACCGCCGCGTGAACGCCGCGATGGGCCGCGACGACGAGACGGAGGGCCGCAACGAGTGGCCTCTCGCCGCACTGAAAGAGGCAAAGAAGCACGTGTCGGAGGTCCGCGACGCCGTGCTCGACCACATCGAGACCGCCACCGAATACCGCGTCGACGCTTCTCCCGACGCTGCGTCTCCCCCCAAGGACGAACAGACGGACGACGATCGGTCGGAGGATACGTGGGACGCCGATGACGTGGACTGGGGAGATCCCTTCTGATCGTTTTTCCGCACCGACCGCTCCCATAGCACCGTATAAAAGCGCGTCCGGGTTCTCCTCCAATCCTCAGATGTACTGGATGATCGCTTCCTTCGATGATCCCCCTCCCACGCCGGACGGGACCCGTTCCCCCGTCGCTTACACCCCAGTCCTGCAGTGCATTGTTGCGGCGTGCCTCTTCGTCCTGGTGGCTGCGCCCCCTCGAACGGCGGCCCAGGACGTTCGGGTGGGAATCCGCGCCGGACCCTCGTTCGGCTTTCTCAACGACAATGCCATTCCCTTTACCGACACAAACCTGGAGACCAACGCAAACCCGCGGATCGGAGCTCACGCCGGGATGCACGTCATCGTCCCCGTGACCGACCACTTCGCGCTCCAACCGGAGCTTCTCTACGTTCAGAAAGGAGGCCATTTTTCCCAGCCCCGGTCCGAGAGCTACCTCGTAGAGCGGTACCGGCTGTCGTACGTGCAGGGGGAATTGCTCGGTCGACGCGACATCGCGATCCCTACGCCCCTGTCCCTCCACGCCGTCGCCGGAGTTTCGGTTGACGTGGCTCTGGGCGGCACCCTTCGGCGCAACCTCCGCACTGCGGAAATCGACTTTGGGGAACGGGTGGCACTCATGAAGACCGGACAGCTCCGGCGGTGGGACGTTGGAGCCCTCGTCGGGGTGGGACTGGGGTACCCGGTCGGCGCCGCAAGCCGACTGGCCCTCGAACTGCGGTACAACCCAGGATTTTGCGCCGTGTTTTCCAGATCGGAGCACTCCGCGAGCACGCCTCTCCACAGGATCGAGGACGTATTCCCCCTCACCAGTTCCCCCCTTCGGCACGACGTTATCACCGTTAGCCTCCTATACACCCTGCCGCTGGCCTCGCTCTTCTGAACGCCCGACTCGTCTCGCACGCCCAGCCCGGAAGAACGAGGATCAGGCAGGAGGTCGTCCAAAGAGCGTTCCCTGCGCGTACGGCCCCGCCAGCGTCAAAAGTCGTCCCACCATGAGCGTCGTGAGGCCCCACCACACCCCGGTCAGTCCCCAGCCCATCGGATTCACCAGGAGCAACACAACAGCCGCCACTACGGCCGTCCCGATCATTGCCTTGGCGAGATACGGGAACTTTTCGGCGCCCATGTAGATGCCGTCCCACACAAAGACGAGCCCGTTCAGCGGCTGGAGCACGACCACAAACAGATACACGTCGAGCAGCGCCTGGATTGTGTCGGGGTCGTTCGTGAAGAAGCCGGGCAGCACTGGACGGAGCGCCCAGAACCCGAGGCCGAGCCCCACGCCGACGACTAATCCCCACTGCACCAATCGGTTGGACACGCGGCGGGCCATCTCGGGATCGTCGGCACCGAGGTGCTTCGACACGAGCGCCTGCGCCGCCACGGCCAGGGCGTCCACCAGCAGGGCGAGGAAGGTCCAGAGCTGTGCCGCCACCTGATGCGCGGCCACGGCTGTCACCCCCACGCGGGCGGCCATGGCCGTCGCCAGCGTCATGGTGCCCACCAGCGAGGCGGTCCGCAGAAACAGATCCCGTCCTACCTTTAGAAACGGAACGAGGGTCCGCAGGGCCGGGCGCCGCAGTTCGATGCCGAGTTCCTCCCGCCGCGACTTCAGGAGCAGGAACAGAAACGTGAGCGCCCCCACCCACTGCCCGATGGCCGTCGCGGCCGCTGCGCCCACAAGGCCCCAGTCGAGGACGAAGATGAGGATTGGGTCAAGCCCCCCGTTGACGACGTTGAAGCCGAGGGTCACCACCATCGGAGTGCGGGTGTCCTGGTAGCCGCGAAACGCCCCGTGACTAGCCGTGATGAGGAGCACCGCCGGCCCGGCCAGGGCCCGGATGCGCAGGTAGGCCAGCGCCGGTGCCATCAGCTCCCCGCTCGCCCCCATGAGGGCCAAGATGGGCCGGGCCAGAGCCTGAAGGGCAATGAGGGCCACAATGCCGGCCCCCACCGCCAGCGTGAGCGCCCGCATCACCACCCGTCCCGCCTCCTCCCGGTCGTCGTTCCCCACAGCCCGCCCCACGCGCGGCGTGGTGCCGTAGGCGAGGAAGTTGAAGATGACGAACGTCATCGAGAAGATGGACGTGTTCACGCCCAGGGCCCCGAGCGGGACGCGGCCCAACTGTCCCACAAACGCCGTGTCGACCAGCGAGACGAGCGGCCCGGCGGCGAGCCCGGCGAGGGCCGGCACCGCCAAGTCCAGAATGTCGCGGTCGTGGGGGCTCGTAAGGGAAAGCCGCACCAATTTAGATGCGCTCAACTCGAAAGAGAAACCGCCCCTCTCCACGAACCCGAACGGCGATAGATTCGCGGCCCGACTGTCCCCACAAACCCACCTCCCAGAACTCACCGAAGCGCTACACCGATCGGCACGCCCCGCGTATGTCGATCATTTCAGAATCGCATCCCGGCGAAAACGAAGCGCTTTCATTAGAAATAGTGGGGATTATTTTTTCGGCTCTGGAAGTGCTTTTCTTGCAAAATCGGCCTTGAGCGTCGTGTAAAGGGAATGTGACCAAAAGCGGTTTCGGGGAATTGGAATCGCTTACTTCAAAGCCTGCAAATGTAAACACATCTTTTCTTGC
>CAZBIB010000140.1:0-8912 GCA_964491575.1 uncultured Salinivenus sp.
CGCTTGTCAAGTGTGCCGCGTGTCTGATGAGTGGACTCGTGGGCCGACCACGCCTTCCGCCGTTTCTTTCGACGTACCGACAGCACCGACATGGCAACCACATCTGCAGATCGAGAGCAGTGGGGCTCCCGACTCGGATTCATTCTGGCCGCTGCGGGCTCGGCCATCGGCCTGGGGAATATCTGGCGCTTTCCTTACGTGACGGCCGACAATGGCGGCGGAGCTTTCGTCGTGGTGTACCTCCTTTGCATTGCCCTCATCTGTCTGCCATACCTGTTCGCCGAGCTGGCCCTCGGACGCCACAGTCAGAAGAATCCCGTCGGAGCCATCGCGGCCATCAAGAAGGGCACACCCTGGGTGCTCGTGGGAGGGCTCTGCGTGCTCACTGGGGTCTTCATTCTCAGCTACTACGGCGTGGTGGCCGGGTGGGCCCTGGGATACATCTTCAAGGGATTCGTCGCCCCGGGCACCGAGTCGGCGTCGTACTTTTCTTCCTTCGTGGCCGACGCCATGACGGTCATTCCGCTGGCCGGAACGTTCATGCTCATCACGATCCTCGTCGTATACGGAGGCGTGGAGCAGGGCATCGAGCGCTGGGCCAAGGTGCTGATGCCACTTCTGCTGGTGCTGATGCTGGTCGTCATCTTCCGAGCCGTGACACTGCCGGGCGCCGGGGAGGGACTGAATTTCTACCTGAATCCCGACTTCTCGAAGATTGACGGTACGGTCGTCCTCGCCGCCCTCGGACAGGCCTTCTTTAGTCTCAGCCTCGGCATGGGGGCCATGATCACGTACGGATCGTACCTGCCGAAACGCGAGAACCTGCTTGTCTCCGGCGGCTACGTCGCCCTCTTCGACACAGTGATCGCCCTAATGGCCGGCCTCATGATCTTTCCGGCCCTCTTCGCGATGGGGATGAAGCCTGAAAGCGGCGGCCCCGCGCTGATTTTTGTCGTGCTCCCCGAAGTCTTCGCGGAGATGCCCCTGGGCAGCTTCATTAGCGTTGTCTTCTTCATCCTCCTCTCCATCGCCGCCCTTACGTCGATGGTGTCGCTGTTGGAGGTCGTGGTGTCCTACTTCGTCGACGAGACCACGTGGTCGCGCACGAAGTCGGTGTGGCTGATCGGGGGCTTTACATTTCTGATGGGCCTCCCCTCTGCCCTCGCGCAGGGAGGCTCGGCCTTCTTGACCAAAGAAGTGAGCCTCTTCGGAGTGACTGGCTTCTTCTCCATCATGGACTTTATCTGGGGCAATATCTCGCTGGCCCTGGGGGCCCTCCTCATCAGCATTTTCGTCGGCTGGATCTGGGGCACAGGTCAGGCCGTCGAGGAATTGCAGCAGGGCTCGGGCGAGTTCTTTACGGGCACCACGGTGGCGATCTGGACGACCTTCCTGAAGTACGTGTGTCCCGTCGTCATTGCGGCCATCCTGGGGAGCATTATGTTTGGCATAATCTAATTCCACTCCATGGACGGATGGAAGTAAAGACAGGAAAGGAACCCTCCGCATTCGGAAAGAAATCGGTCCAGGGAGACCCCAACTAATGCAGACTAATGCAGTTGGTCTGCATTGGTCTACACGAGAGTGTCCACAGCATCCATCTTCCTGAGATCATCCCCACAGCTCCTTCAATGCCTCGGGGTCGAGCGTCCCGATTCCCCTTCCACCTCGACGGGTGCCCCCCTGATGCCATTCACCGCCGCAAGTTCCTCCAGTAGACGCTGGCTGCCCGCCCCCTCCTTCTTGTGCCAAACCCGGAGCAAGATGCGGTCGCCCTCGTGCTCTACCAACGAAAGATTGTCCTCGGGGAGATCGTGGCTTCCGAGGATGTTCTTGACCCGTTCGAAGATGAGCCCATCGTTTGGCATCTCAAGGTCGATGGTAGACCTCTCGCCTCGCCGGCTCAACCAGCTACGCACTGGGTGAAGAGCCACCAGCACGAGGAGGACCAAAAGCGTGATGCCGAAGCCCAGGACTGGAAAGCCAACCCCTACACAGAGCCCAATTCCCGCTGCGACCCAGATGGTCGCTGCCGTGGTAAGCCCGTGGATCGATCCGCGAGACTGAATGATCGCTCCCGCCCCGAGAAAGCCAATGCCTGACACGACCTGAGAGGCAATTCGCGATGGATCGACGCGGGTGATCGCCTCTGGGCCTTCAGTCGTGAGCGCCACCAGGTCACTAACAATCATGAAAAGGGTGGCCCCTACAGTGATGAGGGTAATCGTGCGCAGGCCCGCAGGCTTTCCTTTCAACTCCCGCTCCATTCCCACCAGGAGTCCGCAGAGGCAGGCCACTCCCAGCTTGATGGCTGCCTCTGGAAGAAACCCAAGGAGAAACTCGAATTCTTCAATCATGCTACAGTGTCATCGGTGACTCGACGAACGAACAGATCTATCCGTGCCCCACACCTCCAGCAGAAAGTCCATGCGCGACGAACGAAAGCATGCGCCTCGACGCTGTTCTTGCCAAAAACCTCGGCTTCCGTAGTCACAACATCGGTACACGTGTGAATCATTATGACTTTCTACCGCCCCCTTCGTTTCCGACCTTGTGAGATCCGGGAGGGAGATTTCTACGGCGCGAAGGACAACTTCCGCCAGTCCCGGAGAGCTTCGGGACCACTCATTTCTTCTCATTAACCAAATCCTAGACTGATTATGGCAATTACCGATGCACTGAGATCCCTCGATGATTTGCTCTTACACGAATTGCAGGACCTATACAGCGCGGAGCAGCAACTGACAAAGGCGCTTCCGAAGATGGTGGAGGCGGCCTCGCACTCCGACCTGAAAAACGCATTTGAGGAGCATCTTCAGGAGACGCGCGAACACGTCGATCGACTCGAAAACATCTTCGACAAAATGGGGAAACGAGCCGATGGGCAGCACTGCGAGGCCATGGAGGGACTCATCAGCGAAGCAGAAGAGATTATAGAAGCATCCGGTGAGGACGTCATTAAAGACGCCGCCCTCATCGCCGCTGCCCAACGCGTGGAACACTATGAGATCGCTGGATATGGGGCAGCTGCCACCTATGCCGACGAACTCGGCCTGAACGACGTGGAGTCTCTGCTTGGTGAGACCCTCAGCGAAGAGAAGTCAGCCGACAAAGAACTGAACAGCATCGCGACGGGAGGATGGCTCTCCAGCGGAATTAACCGGGCGGCGCAGCAACGCTCCTAATTCTACCGCTCACAACATGCGGATGCAGAGCGGTCCGCCCGCTCGGTCCTCTTCCGGCGGCCTCCCGCTCCAAGATCAACCAAGGCAGGACATACACACCTGTCCCAAGAAGACCTCCGAGGATTTTCCCTCGGAGGTCTTCCTTGTGAAATGTGAAATGAGCCTCTCGCTTCCGGCAAGACCCGTCGCCTCGCCCCTCAGGACGTTGCTCCGCCGGTTCGCGAATCCAACACAGGTCTGTCGCCCCACTTTTCAGATTCCCCCCTCCCCAATCATGGTACGGATCAGAGCAGAGCGCCGATCACGCGGATCGGGATGGCTATGGGGACTGATTGTCTTTCTCATCGTTCTTGCGGTCCTTCTCATCTTTTTTCTGAATGACGATCTCAACGTGTGGGAGACCGAGGGTGTCGCCGGAGACACGACCCTGACCGACGACACAGTCCAAACCGAGGCCCCAACAACCTACGGCGATGACACGACCTACGGCGAGGAAGAGGCGCGCGCTCAGAGACCGTCCATTTCGAGTTTTCGCGCGTTAACCCGCCGAACCAATACGACGGCCCTGTATGATCGCCGCGTCGAACTCGACAGCGTGCGGGTGACCCGAGTGTACAACGACAGTACGCTGTTAGTGACGTCGGGGCGAGGCGACTTTTCCGATACCATGAGAACCGATCAGACCGTTCCCCAGGACACCGCGATGAGCGAGCAGATTCTGGTTGTGGTCGTCCGATCAGATTCGGGAATGAGCGCCCAAGCGACGAACCAACCGGTCGTTCAAGAAGGACAGACGATTTCCATCCAGGGACAAGTGAAACGGCTGAACCGCCTTAACCTCCCGGAACGGGGGATTGCACAGTCCGAGGCTCGCGCGATTACCCAACGCCAGATTTACCTGGAAATCCCACGCCACACGTCTTCTCCACAATCTACAAGGTCAGAATGAGCTACGTATCGCTCACCAAGTCCGACGAATGGAGGATCCGAAATAATGATAAGAATATTATAGACTGGGACGTACGAGATGCGAAGGAGCGCCGGGTTGGGCGCGTCGCGGACCTGATCATCGACACGGAGACCGAATACGTCGAGACCGTGGTGCTGGACGACGGCACCGAAGTGCCGGCCAGCGACGTGCACCTCGATTCGGATGAGAAAATCGTCTACCTTGACCAGTACGAGAGCACCGAAAAGGAGCCGGCGCAACCCGGGGCCGACGCCTACGCCGAAGACTTCCGCAACCATTACGAGGCGACGTATGTCTCGGCGGACACTCCATACACGACCTTCTATGAACCTGCCTATCTCTTTGGGTTTCGTGCAGGGGCCGACGATCAATTTCGTGATCAACCATTTGAGAAGGCCGAGGAGGATCTCCGAGCGGAGTTCGACAACCGGTTTCAAAACCGCCGATTCAGTGAGCTTCGAGAAGCGGTCCGCTACGGATATCAGCGAGCACGGAACCGGTAAGCGAAGGTCGGAGACACTGGGATAGACTGGATAGTAGCTGACCTCATTCCCGCATCTCCTTTCCCCTCCTGAACCAGCCAGAAGTCCTTCCGCGCTACGATGGTTTTTGACAACTGGGCTTCCCTTGGCAGAATTGCTCTCACGGGCGTCCTCATCTACGTCGCGGTTATCCTCTTGCTTCGCCTCACTGGCAAGCGAACCCTGTCGAAGTGGAATGCCTTTGATTTTATCGTCACCATCGCGTTGGGCTCTACGCTGGCGACCGCTGTGGTGTCAGAGCAAACGGCCCTCTTCGAGGGCATCTTAGCGCTCGGGCTTCTCATGGGACTGCAATACGTCGCGACCTGGTTCTCAGTGCGCTCGGACACGGTCCGCCATTTTCTCAAGTCTGAGCCAACCCTCCTGCTATACAAGGGAGAGTTTCGGCACCACGCCATGCGCCAGGAGCGGGTCACGGACTCGGAGGTGCGAGCTGCACTGCGGGCGCACGGCATCGGAACGGTTGAGCAAGTTGGCGCCGTCATATTGGAAACCGATGGCACCTTCACTGTGATTGAGGACTTCGATGCCGATCTCCCATCCGCATTGATAGACGTGGCAGGGTTCGAGGAGGCTTTCTCCCGCTGACGCTTCTCGACTCGTCCTCGGAGGCCTTGATCCGAAAGACGTCGCGTGCTCGGTCGGGCAAGGACAATTCCTCTAGAAACGAAGGGCCAACCGAATGTAAGGCTCCACCCGATTCTGTTTCTCCTGTCCCACGAGTCGCCCCTCTCGATACACCGGGTTGAAGGTCTGACTCAGCTCGACGCCCAAGCGAAGTGGCTCGATGATTTCGTACGCCAGCCCAAAACGGTATAACGAGTTGTCCCGGGAGACGGCGAGTAGATTCGACAGGGTGTCCAGGTTGAACCGATCGTAGCCCACCCGAACGGAAACGGGAATGGAGGGCGTGTGCACCTCAAGATCCAGGTGAAACTGCCCGGTGTCCGGCTCTCCCCAAATCGTTTCATAGCCGACGGTCGTCTCGAAGACGTCCTCCATCTCTGCATCTACCTTGAGCTGATGTCCTCGTGCACCGGAAGTTCGCCCCGCGAGCTCGTTGCGTCGTGTATTTACCGCCCTTACGCCCGGGTCGTCACTTACCGGGAGCGAGACGGATCGAAGGCGCTGGGCTTCAAATGACGAATTGAAATAGTCCGGTAAGAACTCCTTGCCCAAAAACCGCTGAGCGTACTGCACCTGGAGGTCGACCCGTCCAACTTCGGTTCGACCTTGTGCTCCAAGCGTCGCTCCCAGGCCGTACTCAATAATCTTGCCGGCTTCCGCGAATGTAGCGACGGTCACGGCGTCCGTCTCAAGCCACCGAACACTCGCATTTACGCCCATCATAAAGAGGGGACCGTCCTCCGCCCCCACAGGAACGTCGGTGTCTACACTGTCGGGGGGCCGAGAGATAAGAAAGGGGGCCCCTGGACGGTCGGGGTTCACAAGATCGCCCACATCACTCAAATCACCGGCGATGCCTGCTCCAAAGGCAAGTCGCGAGAATACACTCGTGGGCTTGGTCTCGAAGGGATAGTATCCCGCGTGGAGGCCGAAGATGCCCGCTCCAGCCACATCGCTGTATACGCCTTCCAGGTAAAAGTGCGGCGTCGCCACAGCGCCCGTGAGACCTCGCATCGGGTCGTCGATGCGATTAGATGTCGAGTATCGATCCACAAATAAGCCCTCTCCCAAACTCACGTCCTCTATGCTTCCGAACCGGCCATAGCCCTCGGGATCCTCCTCGGTGCCGTACTCCAGAAACCGAATCAGCGCGAGATAGTCTCGTACACTGTCGAAGTCTTCCTCCCGAATCCCGGTGCTCGAGTTCATGCGGACTCTGGCGAGCAGCCCCACCCCAAACTTTCTGTAGTACACTTCCGGAAGAAGCGCCAGCGAGGCGTACCTTTCGGTGGATTGGCCCGATTCCCTGATTCGATCGTACCCCGCCGCTGCACCAAAATCGTATCGGAACTGAGGCACTGTGTCGCGGACGGCCTCGCGCTCCTGTGCACTCCACCCACGGCGGGAGACTCCAGACGCCGCTTCCGAGACGTCTGCCGCTACCATCATGAACGCGAGACAGAGCAGAAGGAGTGTCATTTGCAAAAAACGATGGAGGACGGCGCAAAGAAGTCCCCAAGACTCCGAGTCCCTACGCCCACTGATGGAGTCGATGATGCACACGAAACCTCGTACGCTGCCTTCCGCACGGGCTCAGGAAAAGGCCTTGGAGGTCTTACTGCGCCTTTCAGGGACCTCAATCGGGTTCAGGCAGCGGGAGCACCCGGTGAGGACGGCGGATCGGAGGCCTCCGAGGCCTTGAACCTCTGTGCAGAAAGGCTACAGAAGAGCGACCTCGTTTTCGGCGTGATGGGGGCGAGCGTGCCCGGAAACCCTCGGAGCCGCTCTATGCTCCGAGCAGCTTCATTATGCTCCCGACGCCAATCGCCACGATTCCAGAAATGGTGGCAAAGGGCGGAATCGGGACGAAAATCAGTCCCACGCCCGCAATGATGACCCAGCTTGATGTCTTCATGGTGTCGTACAGTCTGATGGAAGAAAAACGGAATTCGAAAGACAGTTACGCGCCCACTACCTGTCCTCCGTTTGGATGGAGCGTTTGGCCGGTCATGTAGGAGGCATCCTCGGAGGCCAAAAACACGTAGCTCGGCCCCACCTCTTCGGGCTGTCCCGGGCGGCCCATCGGAGTGCTCTTGCCGAAGTCATCGACATACTCCTCCGGGAAAGAGGCGGGAATGAGAGGCGTCCAGATGGGACCGGGCGCCACCGCGTTGACGCGAATCCCATCGTCAACAAGGTTCTCGGCCAGCGAGCGCGTGTAGGCCAGGATGGCCCCTTTCGTCGACGAATAATCCAGCAGCGTTGCTTTGCCGCGAAAGGCCGTAATGGAGGTCGTGTTGATGATCGAGTCCCCCTCGCCGAGGTGCGGGCGCGCAGCCTGCACGATGAAGAACATCGAATAAATATTTGTACGGAAGGTGCGATCCAGTTGCTCTTCGGTAATGGTTTCAATCTCCTCGCGGTAGAACTGCACCGCAGCATTGTTGACCACCACGTTGAGCTCCCCCAGTTCCTGCACCGTCTGGTCGACCGCCTGCTCGCAGAATGCCTTGTCACCCACGTCACCGTCAATCAACACGCACCGCTGTCCTTCTTGCTCAATCCATTCTTTCGTCTCCTCCGCGTCTTCGTGCTCATCGAGATACAGTACCGCCACGTCAGCGCCCTCTCGGGCGAACATGACCGCGGCTGCGCGCCCGATGCCACTGTCCCCTCCAGTCACGAGGGCCGTCTTCCCCTCGAGCTTGCCACTGCCGCGATAGTCGGGGTAAATCGTTTCCGGTTCGGGCTCCATCTCTTGCTCGATACCGGGCTGCTTTTCCTGGTGCTGACCTGGAACTTGAGGCGGACGTTCGGTGGACATGGTTGATCTCTCATTGATGAGTTCTGAATCGGGGAGTACCGCCCTCAGATACTGGATCTGACATCCTGGGAGTGGACCTCAAACGGCACGTCATCACCAGCTCCGAGAGGGATCTCCCCCAGCGACGATGCTCCCCGCCCCTATGATCGAAGTGTGGATTACGCTGCTGTGAGATCTTCCTCCGCCGAGACACCTTCCAAGGCGTTGAGTACGCCCTCACAGGCCTCCTGACACCGCTGACACGCCTCCGCGCAAATTCGGCAATGCTCGTGCATGTCGGCGTGCTTCTCGCACTCGCTGCCGCATGCGTTCACGGCTTGCGTCATTGCTCCCACCTGGGAGCGGACAAGATCCAAGTTGGGTTTCGTCTGGCGCGAGAGGATGCGCCCGGTGGCGTCGCAGACGTCGGCGCAGTCGAGATTCGTGCGGATGCAGTGGCGTAGGTCCGCTACCATGTCCTCTGCGAGGCAGGCGTCGGCGCAGGCCGTACACGCCTGAGCACACTCGTAGCACGCCTCGATACACTCCGCAAGGAGGTCTTCATCGATAGCTGTCGATCCGGGACTCGTTCGAAGCATTTCTTGCGTTCTCATGGGGAAATGGGGGTTGAAGTGAAACGAAGTGCAGAGGCAAAGCCGCCCTCTCACAGCCCTCGTCGATTTGTGCTTTGCGGAACCGAGAGATTATATTTCTGGATCCGGTGCCCTGCTCTCATTCGGGAGAATGTTACCAGTTGGAATCCCTCTTTCTTCTATGTGAACTTC
>CAZBIB010000141.1:0-8823 GCA_964491575.1 uncultured Salinivenus sp.
GAGGGTGTCGAGCGTCACCTGCACCAGAATGAGCAGACTCGTCCCCCCGTAGAACATGGCAAACCCCTGCGACACGCCCGCCCGCATGGCAAAGGCCGGAAAGATCGCCACGAGACCCAGGAAGAGCGATCCCGGCAGGGTAATGCGCGTCAGGATGGTGTCAATGAACTCGCTGGTTTGCTTGCCGGGCCGGATTCCCGGAATAAAGCCGCCCTGCCGCTTCATCGTGTCCGCCATCTCCTGCGGATTCACCGTAATCGCGGTATAGAAGTAGGTAAAGAAGACGACGACCACGAAGAAGAGGGCCGAGTAGCTCATGCTACTAATGTCCGAGAACCAGGCCCCAATCTGCTGCATTGTCGCATTATTCGGGAAGAACGACGCAATCGTCGACGGAATGAACATAATCGACTGCGCGAAGATAATCGGCATCACGCCCGCCGCGTTCACCCGAAGTGGTAGATACTGGGTGGTGCCCCCTTGCACCTTTCGCCCCGTCACCCGCTTTGCGTACTGCACGGGAATGCGCCGCATCCCCTGCGACACAAGCACCACCGCCCCCGTCACGAGCACCCAGATTCCAATCTCGACGAGCAGGATGAAGATGTTATCCCCGATCAGGCTGATCTCGTTGAACAGCGCCTGGGGCAGGAAGGCAATGATGCCGATCATGATGATCAGCGAGATGCCGTTCCCGATGCCGTCTTCGCTAATGCGTTCCCCAAGCCACATCACGAACCCCGTGCCGGCGGTCAGGACAATCACAGTGGTGATCGTAAACAGGGTCGAGTTAATGACGACCGCTTGCCCTGTGGCCCCGGCCAGCAGGTTGATGGCGTACCCAATGGACTGGAGTGCCGTAATGCCGATCGTTCCGTAGCGCGTGAGCTGCGTGATGCGACGGCGTCCCTCCTCCCCCTCCCGCTGCAGCTTCTGGAAGTAGGGCACGACGGCCCCCATCAGCTGAATGATGATGGAAGCCGTAATGTAGGGCATGATGCCCAGAGCAAAAATGCCGGCCTGCTTGAAGGCCCCGCCGACGAACATGTTGAGGAAGCCGAACAGCCCGCCCCCGGTCTCCTGCGCCCGAATCTGGGTAAGTGCGGCCGCGTCCACGCCCGGCAGCGTCACGTGCGTGCCCAGCCGATAGATGATGAGGAGCCCGAGCGTGTACAGGATGCGTTCGCGGAGCTCCTGAACGCTCCAGATGTTGCGAATGCTTTCGGCAAAACCAGCCATGAATTAGCCTCTTTGTGCGTGAGCCGCAGGGAACGGACGAGTCACCCGAGTTGGTTGCTTATTCGTCAATAACGGTCACCGATCCGCCCGCCTCTTCAATCTTCTCCCGGGCCGAGCCGCTGAAGGCGTGGGCCGTCACCTCAAGCGCGTCGGACAGCGTACCATCCCCCAGGATTTTGACCCGGTCGGCACTGCGCACGGCACCGAGCTCCGCAAGTACGTCCGGCGTGACGGGCTCCTCCGTGTCGAGACGCCCCTCATCCACGAGGCGCTGGAGGCGCTTCACGTTGGCAACGTGATAGTCCTTGCGAAAGGGGGCCTGGTTGAACCCGTGCTTTGGCACACGCTGGAAGAGAGGTGTTTGCCCCCCCTCGAACCAAATCGGTCGAGTTCCCGCCCCCGAGCGGCAGCGCTGCCCCTTCGTTCCGCGCGTGGAGCTGTGCGCACCGCGACCGGAGCCCTCGCCACGACCGAGGCGCTGCTTCGAATGGGTGGCGCCCTCTGCCGGTTTAAGGTTGCTTAAGTCCATAGCTCTGTCATTCGTCTCGTCTCAATCGTGTATGTCGGATCGTCCTCTCCTCATCTTCTCGGAGGCTCCTATTCGTCGACTTCTTCGACCTCCACCAAATGATCGACCTTGTTGATCATGCCCCGAATCTGAGGCGTATCGTCGTGGACAACCGTATCCCGAATGCGATGCAGACCGAGCGCCCGCACAGTAGCCCGCTGGTCTTTTTTGCTCTCGTTCGTACTGCGAACCTGACGGATCTTGAGCTTGCTCATTCTCTCGATGCGTCTTGTGATCGCAGTCCTGGTGGCTATCCGTTAAACACCTTCTCCAGAGGAATGCCCCGACGGCGGGCCACCTCCAGGGCGTCTTCCGTCTCCGCGAGCGCGTTGATGGTGGCCTTCACCTGGTTGTGCGGATTGGAGGTGCCGAGGGATTTCGTCAGCACGTTCCGGTATCCAGCACATTCGAGCACGGCGCGGACTCCACCGCCCGCAATCACCCCGGTTCCGGGCGCGGCCGGTTTCAGGAGGACTTTCCCAGCGTCCTGCTTGCCCACCACCTTGTGCGGAATGGTCCCGTCGCGCAGGGGCACGCGAATCACATTTTTCTTCGCGTCATCGGCTCCCTTTGAGATGGCACTCGACACTTCATTGGCTTTGCCGAGCCCCGCGCCGACGAGGCCGTCCTCGTTGCCGACGACCACGACGGTGTTGAAAGAGAACCGGCGACCGCCCTTGACGACCTTCGAAACGCGATTGACCGACACGAGCCGATCAACCCAGTTCTCCTGTCGCTTTTCGGCGTTGACGCGCTTTCGTTCTTTTCGGTCCGCCATGTCTGTGCGTAATGCTCCGTGTGTGGATAACGTACGTCGATGCTCGGGAGATCAACGGGCAGGGACTAAAACTGGAGTCCGCCCTCTCGGGCTCCCTCGGCCAAGGCCTGAACGCGCCCCCGATACTTGTATCCGCCCCGATCAAACACTGCCTTCTCGATGCCCTCCTCCTGGGCCCGCTCCGCAAGGAGCTCGCCAACGGCCCGGCTCTCCTCCGTCGGGCTGTCTCCGTCTACCTCGTCCGCGAGGCTCGACGCGGAGGTGAGGGTGTGACCCTCCATGTCGTCGATCAGCTGCGCGTAAATGTACCGGTTGGACCGATACACCGACAGCCGCGGACGCACCGACGTCCCAAACATCGACTCTCGGATGCTGTCGTGAATCCGCTGTCGGCGCTCAACTTTTTCCTTCTTTCCTTTGGGCATAACCGCTGTCCCTTCGTAATCTGTCGATCGAAACGAGGCCTCTCAAGAGACCAAACTCGCCCTATCGGGCCGCCGTCTTGCCGGCCTTGAGGGGTACGTGCTCGTCCACGTAGCGCACGCCCTTGCCCTTGTAGGGCTCCGGAGGACGAAGACTGCGAATTTTGGCTGCTACCTGTCCCACGAGTTCCTTGTCGACCCCCTCCACTGTAATGATGTCGTCCTGCCCTCGCTGCGAGTCGACGGAGACCGACACGTCGCTCGGGGGCAGGAAGAAAATCGGGTGGGAGTATCCGAGGGCAAGCTCAAGGGCACCGTTGGACATTTGTGCCCGATACCCAACCCCAATGATTTTCAGCTCCTTCTGGTAGCCCTCCGTGACCCCTTCCACCATGTTCACGATGAGCGACCGGCTGAGGCCGTGCAGCGACCGGTGCCGCTTCTGATCGGTCGGTCGCCGGACCACGAGGTGGTCGTCATTGATCTCTACGATCATCTCCGGATCAATCTGCTCCGTGAGGGTGCCCTTCGGCCCCTCCACGGTGATGACGTTCTCGTCGTTGACCGATACGGAGACCTCCTCCCCGAAAGGGATCGGATTGCTTCCTATTCGTGCCATGGGTTCGATTGTTCGTCTCGTGCAACGGGAGTAGGCATGCAAAAGCGCCCGCCAGCGAGGAGCGTCTTAAAACACCTTGGCCAGCACCTCGCCGCCGACGCCAAATCGCCGCGCTTCCTTGTCACTCATCACACCCCGCGAGGTCGAGAGAATGACAATTCCGAGGCCGTTTTTCACCTCCGGAAGGTTGTCCGAGTCCGCGTACTCGCGGCGGCCGGGCCGCGACACCCGCTCCATCATCCGGATGGCCGGCTGGTCGTACTCGTCGTACTTCAGGTACACGCGGAGCAGGCCCTGCTTCCCATCGTCAATGTTGACGAAGTTCTTGATATACCCCTTCTCAAGCAGAATCTGCGTCATGGCCCGCTTCAACTTCGAGGCCGGAATGTCTACGTACGTCTGTTCCGCCTGCTGCGCATTGCGGAGGCGGGCCATGTAGTTCGATACGGGGTCGGAAATACCACTCATATGGATTTTGGATTTTAGATTTCCGATTTTAGATTACTGGCTTTAGCTCCCTAGCAACCCAAAATCTAAAATACATTCACCAGCTCGCTTTGCGAATGCCGGGAATCTTGCCCTCGAGGGCGAGTTCGCGGAAGCAAATCCGGCACACTCCAAACTTTCGAAGGTATCCGCGCTGTCGACCGCACAGTCTGCACCGGTTGTTTTGGCGAACAGGACTCGAGTCACGGGGGAGCTTCTGGAGCTCCACCCACTTTCCTTCCTCCTTCAGTCGCTGTCGCTCTTCCTTGTATTTCTCGTACAGCTCCTCCCGCTTCTCCTCGCGGGCGATCCAGCTTTTTTTGGCCATGACGTCGGTGTTTGGAATCAATCCTGGTCAAACGCGCACGCAGCGCAGCCCCTGTGGGGCGCTTGCAGCTACGCTTCGGCAGCTTCAGCTTCTTCCTCCCCGCGGCGGACGAACGGCATGCCGAGTCCCTTGAGCAGGGCGTAGGCCTCCTCATCGGTCTCGGCATCGGTCACGAACGTGATGTCCATGCCGTCAATCCGGTCGACGTTGTCGACGTCGATCTCCGGAAAGATAATCTGCTCGTCGATGCCGAGGGTGTAGTTGCCGTGGCCGTCGAAGCTTCGGTCCGGTACCCCCTCAAAGTCGCGGATGTTGGGGAGTGCCAGTGTGATGAGCCGGTCGAGGAACTCGTACATCCGGGCCTCTCGGATGGTGACCTTCACCCCTACGGGCATTCCCTCCCGAATGTCGAAGCTCGCAATGCTCTTCTTCGCGCGCTGAATGGAAGGATGTTGCCCGGTGATTTTTCGGAGTTCCTCGACGGCATCGTCAAGGACCTTCTGGTTCTCAGAAACCTCACCAACCCCTCGGTTGATGCAGATTTTTTTCAGACGCGGAATCTCCATCGGGTTCTCATACCCAAATTGGTCCGTCAGCGAGGGCCGGACCTCGTCTTGATACCGTTCTTGAAGTCGGGGAGCGTCGGCCATGGCTCAGAAGGTCAAACTCGGTGGTTCGAGCAAAAGCGCCAGCGGTGCTGGACCCTGTTACAAAGAAGCCAGGGCACCGCAGACGTTGATAATCGATGATTTAGGAATGGGGTTCCACCTGCACGGATGATTCACGCCTGTGAGGAACGCAGGTCTATTCATCGAGCTCCTCCCCAGTGGTCTTCGCGTATCGGACCCAGCGCGATTTCCCAGTCTCCGGGTCCTCCACCTTTTTTCGCCCAATCCGCGTGGCGTTGCCCTCGCTGTCGATCGGGTTGACGTTCGATACGTGGATCGGCGCCTCGCGCTCAATGCGCCCGCCCTCGCGGTTCGTCGGACTCGGCTTCTCGTGGAAGACGCGGATGTTGACGCCCTCCACGATGACCCGGTCCTCGTCGGGGAAGACCTTCAGGACCTTCCCGACGTAGCCCGCCTCGCGGTCTTCACCGGCAGACTTGGCGGACGTGATGGTCTTGTTCAGCATGACCATGTCGCCCTTCTTCACGTGCAGCTTGCTCATGACAATGGCGAGTTTCGGAGTTCGAGTGTCGGATGCAGGGCAAACGCCGAAGCCATTCGGATCTCGACATTCGGCATTCGAACATGACTACAGCACTTCGGGGGCCAGCGACACGATGCGCATGAACTGCTTCTCCCGCACCTCCCGCGCCACGGGCCCGAAGACGCGCGTCCCCACCGGCTCCTCTTGCGGATTGATGAGGACCGCGGCGTTCTCGTCGAAGCGGATGTAGGTGCCATCGTCACGGCGCGTCTCTTTCGAGGTCCGCACGACGACCGCCCGGCTCACGTCGCCTTTGTTGATCTCTCCGCTCGGGATGGCCGACTTTACGGTCACCACAATCTGGTCTCCGATGCCGGCGTAGCGGCGTCCGCTACTGCCGAGTACGCCGATGCACTGCACCTCTTTGGCGCCGCTATTGTCGGCCACGTTGAGTCGCGTTTCTTGCTGAATCATGAGTTTTCCAGGTTCAGGGTACAAAGTTCGAATGCCGCGTATGGAAGAGAAGTCCGAGCGAAAGGCGCCAAATCGGGCCCAACGCGGCCCTCCTCCAACAGTGCGCGTCTTACTTGGCGCGCTCGATGATTTCGACGAGGCGCCATCGTTTGTTCTTGCTGATGGGACGCGTCTCCATGATCCGGACGGTATCTCCAGCCCGAGCCTCGTCCTCCTCATCGTGCGCCATAAACGTCGAGGACCGCTCCATGTACTTCCCGTACATCGGGTGCTTCATGCGGCGACGGACGGAGACCGTGATGCTCTTGTCCATCTTTGCGGACTCGACGACCCCAATGCGCTCCTTGCGGTCGTTGCGCTCGACGGCCTGCCCGCCTTGCCCCTCAACGTCCTCGATGTCTTCAGCGTGTTCTTCGGTGTGCTCTTCAGTCTGCTCCATAAGACCCTGTCGGGAATTAGCTTTTCTGAATCGGGCGTCACGTACCAGCGAATCGACCTATGCCGCCGTCTCTTCAGCAGCCTGCTGCTTCTCGTTTCGGATGGTTTTGAGTCGGGCGATGAGGCGGCGCTTGGTACGAAGAAGCATCGGGTTCTCCAGTCGTCCCCGAATGGCGTGCTGGAACTGCAATTCTCCCAGCTCCTCCTCTTCCTCGTCGATGCGCGTCTCAATCTCCTCGATGTTCAAGTCTCGAATCTGATCGGCATCCATCAGTCTAAGCGGATTGAATTCAACGGTCCCCGAAGGCGCGCAGGCAAAGTTATCGCTCTTCAGCGCGGAAGCCCGGGCGAACCACAAACTTGGTTTTGATTGGCAGCTTGTGCTTACCCAGGCGCAGTGCTTCTCGGGCCCCTTCTTCCTCGGCGCCACCGCCGACCTCGAAAATTACATTTCCGGGTTGCACCGGGGCGACGAAGTGTTCGGGCTCGCCCTTCCCTTTTCCCATGCGCGTTTCGGCCGGGGTCTTGGTCTTGGGCTTGTCGGGAAAGACCCGGATCCACACCTTTCCTTCTCGCTTCAGGTAGCGGTTGATGGCCACACGGGCCGCCTCGAGCTGACGGCTGGTCAACTCGCCCTCTTCGAGGGCCTTCAGGCCGAAGTCGCCGAAGCTCAGGCGCGTGCCTTTGACGGCGTACTTGTTGCGCTTCAGGCCTTGGTTGCGCTGGACCTTCCGATGCTTTGTCTCTTTCGGCTCAAGCATAAGTCGTAGCTACAAATGCACGTCGGTTCATCGGATTCGGCGTCGGGCTGCACTAGGATCCACCCTCGCGGCGCTGGCGGCGCTGACTGGGCGATTCCTTCATCTTGCGCTGCTGGGCCTGCACGTTCGGACTCAGGTCCGGCTTGCCGAGGATCTCGCCGCGGTGGATCCAGACCTTGACCCCAATGGTGCCGTAGATGGTGCGGGCTGTTTCCTGGGCAAAGTCAATGTCGGCGCGAATGGTGTGCAGGGGCACGCGTCCTTCCATGTACTCCTCGGTGCGCCCCATCTCGGCCCCACCCAGGCGACCGGCGGCCCGAATGCGAACGCCTTCGGCGCCCATGCGCATGGCGGCCTGCATGGCCTGCTTCATGGCGCGCCGAAACGAAATGCGCCCTTCCAGCTGCTGAACGATGTTTTTGGCCACGAGCGTGGCGTCGAGCTCCGGACGCTTGATCTCGCTGATGTTGATCTGGATGTCCTTGCCCGTGAGGGTCTCCAGCTCTTCGCGCAGCTTCTCCACCTCGGAGCCCCCGCGCCCAATCACAACGCCCGGGCGGCTGGTGTGAAGCGTGAGGATGACTCGCTCGGGGGTGCGCTCGATGACGGCCCGGCTCAGGCCGGCCCGCTTCAGGCGCGTGTGCAGGTAGCGGCGGATCTCCTCGTCCTCGACGAGCTTGTCCTGGAAGTTGGTCTCGGAGTACCAGTTGGAGTCCCAACCCCGGATGGCGCCGAGGCGAAAGCCAATGGGGTGCGTTTTCTGGCCCACGGGTGTATACCTCGTAGTGTTAGTTCAGAGAGCAACGTTGGATGTCGGAGAGTAGCGTCTCGTTACGCCGCCGGCTCGGGCTCTTCCTCTTCTTCCACCGCCACGACTACCTTCAGGTGCGTCGTGCGCTTGCGGATGGGCGCCGCCCGGCCGCGCGCCCGAGCCTGGTGGCGCTGAAACGTCGGCCCTTCGTCGGCCCGAATTTCCTTTAGCTTGAGTGCCCCCTCGTCGAACCGCTCGTCGTACTGGTCCATCAGGTTGTAGATCGCCGAGCGAATGGTCTTCTCGATGACGCCGGTCACCTTCTGCGGCATGTAGTCCAGAATCGCGACCGCCTCGGGCACGCTACGACCCCGGACGACGTTGATGACGCGACGCATCTTGAGGGGAGAGCTCCGAATGTATCGGCGGACGGCTCGTGCTTGCATGTCTCGTCGTGCAATTTGCAGTATGAATCAGGATCGCGCGGAGCGGTGCTCCCCGCGGATCGAAAGCATCCGGCGTAGCCGTCAAACGGGCGCTACTGGCCGGGCTTGCGGATGCGCTGGTCGACCTTCGCCTGCGAGTGCTCTGTGAACGTGCGCGTTGGGGCAAACTCCCCGAGCTTATGACCCACCATATTCTCGGTCACGTACACCGGGATAAACTGATGTCCGTTGTGAACGGCAAACGTGTGGCCGACGAAGTCCGGCGTAATAATGGAGTCTCGACTCCACGTCTTGATGACTTTCTTCTCGTCGGACTCGTTGAGCGCGTCGACCTTGCGCTGCAGCTTGTAGTAAACGTACG
>CAZBIB010000142.1:0-8798 GCA_964491575.1 uncultured Salinivenus sp.
GCGCTTGCGGACCGGTTCGAGGCCTTCGAGGACGTCAATGTCTTCGCCGGTGTACGTCGTAGGCATCTTCTGAGTATAGGAGTCTGGGCGTGTGGGAAGTCAACAACGAAGAATTAGGACGGAACGAACTACGATGTCTCATTGAAGGTAACCTCCACCGACTCGGGAAAGACCTCCGCGAAGTATCCGCGCTTAATCACGAGCGTCCCTTTCGCCCCCCGGTTGGTCACGTCGAACTTCGTGGTGCGCACGATCTCCTCCCGCCCGTTGTTCGTCTCCACCGCGAGCCCTTCTCGTGCGCGGGTGCTGAGGGTGAAGTCGAGCACGCGATCGTTATCTTCCAACCGGATGGCGCGCACGCCTTTTGCCGGGCCTTTGTAGACCGATACCTGATGCACGGGAAAGACCAGCGCACGTCCGTTATGGGAGGCGAGACAGACGTTTTCGTTGCCACGGGCGAGATGAACGCGGACTACCTCATCGTCATCGGCGAGGCGCATGTACTTCCGCCCAGTGCTGATTGAGGGCTCGATGTAGCCGTCGAGGGTGAAGCGGGTGGCCTGGCCGCTTTTCGAGATGGCCACGACGTAGGGATGGTCCGGCGCGTCGGGGCCCGGAGGGCTGTCGGGATCGAAGAGCTCGCCTTGTTCGTCGGGCTCCTCAGGGAACGCGTCGGGCAGGGCCCGCTCGTCAAAGCTCACGACGCCGACCACGTACTCCCCGTCGTCAAAGGAGAAGAGCTTCTGCACCGGGTCGCCGTAACCGGTGGTGCTCGGGATTTCAGCAATGCGGGTGGTGTAGCAGGTGCCGTAGTTCGTGAAGAAGCCCACCGTGGCGCGCGTGGAGCCGGGCAGCACCCATCCCACTTCGTCCCCGTCCCGCGTGCGGATGGCGTCGAGGTCCGAGTAAGTGCCCTGCCGCTTCACCCAGCCGTCGCGCGTGACGATGACGTGGGCGTCCTCGTCGACAATGTAGTCCTCTTCGGTGTACTCCATGTCCCCGTCCGGCCCCACAATCGTGCTCCGGCGCTCGTCGGCATAATCGTCCCGCACGTCCCGGAGCTCGTCTTCGACCAGTCCCCACCGGGCCTCCTCGTCATCGAGCAGGCGGCGGATCTCCTCGGCGCGGGCCCGCTTCTCCTCCAGTTCCTCCCGAATCGCCTCAATTTCCATCTGAGACAGCTTGTAGAGCCGCGTCTCCAGAATGGCATCCGTCTGGTCCTCGTCGAGCTGGAACCGGTGCATCAACCGCTGAGCGGCGTCGGACTTGTTCTTCGAGGCACGGATGATCTTGATCGCTTCGTCGAGAGCGTCGAAGATCGTCTCGAAGCCTTCGAGGATGTGGATTCGCGCCTCCAGCTCCTCCAGCTCGTTCTGCAGCCGACGCGTGACCACCTCCAGTCGGAAGTCGAGGAAGTGACGGAGGATGGTGCGCAGGTCCACCTGCCGCGGCGCTTTCACGTCCGTGTCCTCCGTGGGGACGAGGCAGGTGAGGTTGACGTGGAATCGCTTCTGGAGCTTCGTGTGCTTGTAGAGATACGCGAGAGCGGCCTCGGTGTCGGAGCCGCGCTTCAGCTCCAGCACGATGCGCACCTCGTCGGTCGACTCGTCGCGCACGTTGGAGAGCTGCGGGACGTTCTCCTCAGCGATGTGGTCGGCGATTTCCTCCACGATCTTGCTCTTGTCCACACCGTAGGGCACCGACTCGATGATGGCGCGGGTCTTCCCCTTCTTCCGATAGGCGCCCCGCATCTCAATCGTCCCGCGACCGGTTTCGTACATCTCCGCTAGCTCCTCCCTGGTGTTCAGAAGTCGGCCCCCAGTGGGAAAGTCCGGTCCCTGGATGTGCTCCTGGACGAGCGTCTCCGTATCCACGTCGGGCTCCTCGATCATGTGAAGGGCAGCATCGACTACCTCGCCCAGGTTGTGCGGCGGAATGTTGGTAGCCATGCCCACCGCGATGCCGCTCGCGCCGTTCACGAGCAGGTTGGGCACGCGCGACGGTAGCACGACCGGCTCCTCCAGGGTGCCGTCGAAGTTGTCCCGGTAGTCGACCGTGTCCTCGCGGAGGCCCTCCAGCATCTCCATGGCGAGGGGCTGGAGCTTGGCCTCCGTGTAGCGCATCGCGGCAGCATTGTCGCCATCAATGGAGCCGAAGTTGCCGTGTCCATCGACGAGCGGCGCCCGCAGCGAGAAGGACTGCGCCATGCGCACCATGGCGTCGTAGATGGCCTTGTCGCCGTGCGGGTGGTATTTCCCCATCGTCTCGCCCACGACGGTGGCGCTCTTGCGGTGCCGCTTATTCGGGTACAGATTCAGACTGTCGAACATCGCATACAGGATGCGACGCTGCACCGGTTTGAGCCCATCGCGGATGTCCGGAAGGGCCCGGCTGGTGATGACGGAGAGGGCGTAGTTGAGGTACCGCTTGCGGGCGGTCTCGTGGAGTGGGATCGTCTCAGTGACAGGCATCAGCGTCGTTCAATAACGGATGTTGTCGGCGCACACATAGTTTACTCACACGTCGCTGGAGATACAACACATCCCCGTCGGCGTTTCACGATGCTCTGACGAATACGGGACGCCCGGGAGTGATCAATCAAAAAATGACGGCCTACAGGTGAATACCGGGGTCGACCGAGAAGCATAGGGACTAATCTTGTAGAACGCCATGGCCAAGAGGAGTCGTGAAAGGGCTCCCCTCAAAGGAAAAGCCGCTGGTGGGCTTTTACTTGCAATAACGGAAATAAAAACTCTCTTCTGCAGATCGATTCCACAAGGCACACGGTACAAGCGCAGGTTAATAGTCAAGCGTAAAGTAGTCCCCGTCCTCGTCGGGATGAAGATGCAGGAGGTCCGCCTTTGTAAGTCGAAGCAGGGTTTGAGAGGCACGCTCAGGCGAGATGTCGGCAAGCTGTGCCAGCTGAGAGACTGAGATGCGACCGTAATCGTCCAGGTACCGCATGAGAAGCGATTCGGTCTTCCCAAATTCGAAGGTTACGCCCGACCGATCTTTCTGCTTTCGGAGTTCTTCCACCGTCTCGGGACCGGCCTCTATGCTTTTCGCCTCGACCCGCACGTAGGCCGTTCCGTCCTCGTTGGCATCCTCCTCATTCGCAACCACGACGTGAGGCTTCGTGGTGCTTTCGGGAATCGTAACGACCAGCACGTCGCGCCGGGGCTCCACGACGATCCGTTCGGTCTCATACTCGACCGTAGGCCGGCAGTGGGCCTCGACGGCCTGTCGAAGGAGAAACTCTTCCTCCGAGGCGTGATCGATTCCCAGGATGGTCCCGTCGTCGTCCACCCCCAGCACAATTCGTCCGCCATGCGTGTTGGTCAAGGCCACGATCTCCTTCGCGATGCGCTCCGGCTGGGGCACGCGGCGCTTAAACTCGACGTTGATCCCCTCCCCCAGGTCTACGAGCTGCTCCAGTTCTCGACGGGTCATACTGATGCGTGAGGACGTTTGCAGCAAACGAAGGGGCTTCACCCCGACCACAGTTCGGGGCCTCGGTGCACCGTTAGCAAGAAGGGCGAGGGCAAGTGTCACCTAAGTAGGACCACAAATGTACTTCAAGGATGGCCGCATCCGAAAAACCCCAAATTGAAAAACGTCATCCTGAGCTTGACTCAGGATCTCCCCGAATACAGCAAGGCTTTCTCCAGGGAGATCCCGCATCGGGGTGCGGGATGACCTGCCTGGGTTTTTCGGATGCATGACTAACGTTTTTCGACTGCTCTACTTAGAACTGTCGTACGTCCCAACGGGCCGGGCTAATTCTGCAGCCTCCGTGGGAGCCAGTGTTCGCGCTTCGGCGAGCGAGTCATGAGTTCGTCCACCATCTCCTCAGGCCGCTCCTCCTCGAATAAAACGGCATGGACCGCCTCTGTGATGGGCATTTCAACCCCGTGACGATGAGCGAGGTCCCGGATGGACTGCGTGGTGCGGACGCCCTCGGCCACCATGTCCATGTCGGCCTGGATTTGGTCGAGGCTTTTTCCTTTTCCAATCTGCTCCCCGAAGTACCGATTGCGGCTGTGGGTGCTCATGCAGGTTACGATCAAGTCACCGATGCCGGCCAGCCCCGCGAAGGTTTGGGGCCTGGCGCCCATGGCTACCCCCAGCCGGCGGATTTCTGCGAGGCCGCGCGTCACGAGCGCTGCCTTGGCGTTGTCGCCGTAGCCCACCCCATCGCCGATGCCTGCAGCGATGGCAAGCACATTCTTCGCCGAGCCCCCAATCTCGACCCCAAGCACGTCCGTGTTGACATAGACGCGAAGCCGCTCCGTCATAAAGGCGTCCTGAATCCGCTCGGCCCGCGGCTCGATGGAGGCCGCTGCTACGACGGTGGTTGGGCGCCCCTCGGCCACCTCTTCCGCGTGACTGGGGCCGTAGAGAACGCCGATTTGCTGCTCCGAGAGCTCCGAGAGCTCTTCGGCGAGCACCTGCGACATGGTTTGAAGGGTCTCATTCTCAATGCCTTTGGCCAAGGAGACGACGGTCAACTCTCTGCGGACGAACGGAACAAGCCGGGTCACCACGCTTCGCAGGTTCTGCGAGGGGACGACGACCGCCCACAGCGACGAGGCCCGAGCGGCCGTCTCAATGTCCGATGTAATCTGGACGGAAGGCGGAATCTCGACGTCTGACAGATAAGTCGGGTTGTGGCGGGTCCGCCGCATCTGTTGGACTGCCTCGTCCCGCCGCGCCCAGAGGGTTACGTCTCGCCCCTCTGCGGCGAGATGAACTGCGAGAGCAGTCCCCCAGCTTCCGGCTCCGAAGAGTGTAATGGGCGCAGCCATAAGAAAAACCCCTGTTGGAGAAACGGATCGTACGTCGCAAACGTCTCCTGAAATTCCGGCTGCAGACTGCGGTCAGATCTCGCCCCGCCCTAACATGCCCTGCGCCGGCTCGAAGGAGCTGATCCGACTTTCGGTCCCGTTCAGGAGGCGCTGGATGTTGCCGCGATGCGCCACGATGATGGCCAGGGCCAGGAGGCTCCCAAAGACCAGAAGGCTCGGGTCGAGATCGGCCCCAAACCCGAACCGCCGAAGAGCGACGAGGCTCGGAAACACGATGGCCGCGGTGATCGAGGCGAGCGACACATACCGCCAGGAAAAGAGCACGACGGCAAAAACCGCAAGCGTGATCGCCATCGTGAGGGGCGTGAGGGCAAAGAGCATTCCCGCCGCTGTATTGACCCCTTTCCCTCCTTCAAACCGCGCAAAGATTGGATACATGTGCCCCACGACCGCCGTAATCCCCGCAAGCAGGCCGAGCACCGTGGTCGTCTCCCACCCGAAGAGCCCCAAATTGGGAATCGGATCGATGCGAATGATCGACGGCACGACACCCGCGGCCAAAAATCCCTTTCCAAAATCCACGATCGTCGCCAGGGCGCCGGCCTGCCATCCAACCACCCGGAAGGCGTTAGTGGCTCCGCAGTTATGGCTTCCATAATTGCGGATGTCGACCCCGTGCAGGACCTTGCTCGACCAGAGGGCTCCCGGGATGGATCCGAGGAAATAACTGACGAGGAGGATGAGGGTCAGCGACCACATGGCGGCACCTCAACGGCGGTTCAACGTCGGTGGCAAGGCGCACAGCGGGAGAATTTCCTCGCGCCCCGAGGTTCATCTATTCGTTGCGCCCTCGAATCGACGGGCTCCTTCGTACCTGTATGTTCCCGCCAAATGTTCCGGTCTATGACCGTCCGGATTGGCTCTGACATGCTACTCAAGTAGTGGATTCGACCCGGCCAATCCGGAACGGCGTCTCCCCAAGAGCCTCCAGACGCTCGGTGGCCTGGCGAACATCCGCCTCCCGGACAACGGCCACGAGCCCCACACCTAGGTTGAAGGTCTGCCGCATGTCGGCCTCCGGCACGCCTCCCTCCTCTTGAATGAGGGAAAAGAGCGCCGGCCGGCCCCACGCGTCGTACTCTACGATAGCCTCGCAACCGTCCGGCATCACGCGGCGGAGATTGCCGGGCAAACCGCCTCCGGTAACGTGGGCGAACCCGTGCGCGAGATCGGCCTCCACGAGCGCGCGAATTGGGCGAAGATACGACCGGTGGACACGAAGCAACGCCTCCCCGATCGACTCCCCTCCCAGTTCGGGCGGACAATCGCTCACCGTGTACTCATCGAAGAGCACAGTCCGGGCCAACGTGCATCCATTGGTATGAATGCCGGTCGAGGGGAGACCGAGGAGCACGTCGCCCGGCGTCACGTCATCGCCCTCCACGATGTTTGTCTTGTCCACGAGACCGACGATGCTCCCAACGAGGTCAAAGTCGTCGTCGCCGTAAACATCCGGCATCTCGGCGATTTCCCCTCCCACAAGTGCGCACTCATTTTCCTTGCAGGCCGTCGCAAACCCCTCCACGACCGCTTCTGCAGTGCTCGGCTCCAGCGTCCCGACGCCGTAGTAGTCAAGAAAATACAGCGGATCGGCGCCGCAGACGGCAATGTCGTTCACGCAGTGATTTACGAGGTCCTGCCCCACCGTGTCGTAACGCTCCATGCGTGAGGCTACCTTGAGCTTCGTTCCCACCCCATCGATGGACGACACCAGCACAGGCTGCTCCACGCCGTCGAGATCGGGCTCGAAAAAGGAGCCGAACGCGCCAATGTCTGCGAGAACGCCGGGCGTGAAGGTGTCCCGGACGGTCGAGCGGATGCGATCGACGGTCTCGTCTCCCGCCTCCACGTCAACGCCCGCTTCTTTGTAGGTCGTCATGGTATCACAGGAGCGTATCAAATCCAATATTGCGAGAGGCCGGACGGCCCCCAACCGACGCTACGTCCGGCCAAAAACCATATGCAGATACACCTCCAGACGGCGGAACCGCGACAGACCGATCGGCTCCGACCAGAGGTCGAAATCGCGCCGATCCAGCTCTTCGATGAGGGCCAGCGCCCCGTGCCAGTACCACCAGAGGGCGTAGCGCTGCCGAAACCCAAGGTCGTCGGTGAGGGAGCGGCCGCGCTGCAGGGCATCCCGCACGCGGACGCTCTGCTTCCAGAGGAGCCGCTGCACCGCTTCGGTGGCCGGCCCCGTCCGAAGCTGATCGACCGACACGTCGTACTGGCGCAGTTCGTCCAGTGGCACGAACAGTCGTTCCCTCTTCAGGTCGGCGGGCAGGGTCACGAGATGCCTCAGATGGAAGAAGCCGCGAGCGAGCTCGTCGACCCAGCTCATCTGGACCGAATTCGTCAGGTCCGCAAGGTGCGCCAGGAGGCGTGCGTGGGGCACTGCCCAGAGCCGAACGAAGGTCTCCAGCCGGTCGACACCTTCAAAGCGCGTAATCCCACACAGGAGGCGGGCAGCGTCCACCTGTGCCGCAAGCCACTCACGATTGAGATCGTACTGCTCGCAGACCTCGTAGGCGGCCCCCCACGTCTCCTCGGGCATCACGCGGAGGGACTCGCCCGCCTCGGTCCGGGCCCGCTCCTCATCGAAAAAGGGATCGACTGAGGCCTCCAGCGGGACTGAGGGCTCCACCAGTGCCGAATGCCAGTGCCAGAGCGCCCGGGCCGCCGGACGGCGGCGCCGCGACCACTCGTCGTAGAACGGTCGGGGCAATTCCGGAGGAGAGTACTCGCCAGGCATTCGCGGGGAAACCCTTCAACAACAAGATCGACGAGAGCAGAGCGGCCCAAACACGAAACGGGGAAGCCGGGAAAGGGCTTCCCCGCTCGATCCGAATTGGGCCAAAGTGTCGGCTACGCCTCGACCTCAGCAAACTCCTGCTTCACCACGCTAATCTGGCTGCCTTCGAGCACCATCTGGAGCTCCCGGTCGGACAGGTCGTGCTCCACGACGTAGGTTTCGTCCTTGTCAGCGTTGTAGACCTCCACGTCGGTGCCCGCCTGCACCTGATCGCGCAGGTTTCGCAGCTGAAGCACGTCGCCCTGATCGATGCTGTCGTAGTCCTCGTCGTTCTTAAACATCAGGGGCAGAATGCCGAAGTTCGCCAGGTTTTGCCGGTGAATGCGAGCGTAGCTCTTGGCGATCTTGACTCGCGTGCCAAGCCACCGAGGCGCAATGGCGGCGTGCTCGCGGCTCGATCCCTGTCCGTAATTCGTGCCGCCGACCACGGCAAAGCCTGACTCCTGATGCTCCATTGCGCGATCGAAGAAGCTCTCGTCGACCTGCTCAAAGACGAACTCCGAAATCTTCGGAATATTGGAGCGGTACGGCAGGATGCGCGAGCCGGCCGGCATAATCTCATCGGTCGAGATGTCGTCGCCCACCTTCAGCAGCACCGGGAGATCGAACGACTGCTGCAACTCCTCAAATTCAGGCAGCGAAACGACGTTCGGCCCCTTCTCGAGCTGGATGGG
This sequence comes from uncultured Salinivenus sp., assembly GCA_964491575.1. GTDB lineage: Bacteria > Bacteroidota > Rhodothermia > Rhodothermales > Salinibacteraceae > Salinibacter. Next base: position 8,352 of record CAZBIB010000142.1, read on the forward strand.
ACCTTCGTCCGTTGAGGCATCGACTTTGCCAATCTTGGGCTCGCCCTCAAAGTCTGCAGGGGCGTCCTCTTCCGTCAGGGTCGGCGGCGGAACGAGCTGGTCGGTGTTGATGCGGATGTCGTCCGGTTCCTGGGCGTTCGGATACTCCATCCCGAAGCGGTCTTCCAGGTCGCGCGGGTCGGTAATCTCGCCGGTCAGCGCCGAGGCGGCCGCCGTCTCCGGGCTTACGAGGTACACGGCGTCCTCCTTCGTCCCGGAGCGGCCCGGGAAGTTGCGGGGGACCGTGCGGAGCGAGATCTGGCCAGTGGCCGGCGCCTGTCCCATGCCGATGCAGCCGTTGCAGCCGGCCTGGTGGATGCGAGCGCCGGCGCGAGTCAGCATCTGGAGGTGGCCCGTGTTCATCAGGTTCTCCAGGATCTGCCGCGACGTCGGGTTCACGTCGAACGA
>CAZBIB010000143.1:0-8655 GCA_964491575.1 uncultured Salinivenus sp.
CCCGCACCATCGACGAACTGATGAGGGCGTACTCCTCGGAGGTCATAAAGAACACTGTTTCGAGCTCCGGCGCCAGCTTTCGGTTTGCAAACGCCATCCGAAACTCCGCGTCGAAGTCGCTCACCTGCCGGAGGCCCCGCACCAGCGCCACGGCCCCCGCGTCGCGTGCCCGATCCACGATGAGCCCCTCGTACGCGTGCGCCCGCACCCCGTCCAGATCCTGGGTACACCGGCGCACGAGATTTGTGCGCTCCTCGGTCGAAAAGAGGGTTTCTTTCTCCACGTTCACGCCCACGGTCACTTCCACGCGGTCGAAGACGCGAAGGGCCCGCTCCAGGACGTCCCGGTGGCCGAACGTGAAGGGATCGAACGTGCCGGGGTAGAGAGCAAAATCCTTGTCCATGGGAATCGGACGGTCAGCGCCAGAGGACGGGCGGACGGGTCACGCTTCCTCCGGGGTCGAGAGGGAGTCTTCCGCCGTCTCGTCGTCCTCGGGCGGCAGCGGCGGCCGGAACAGACTCACGATGGTACGTCCGTAGGAGCGGCTCGTCATCAGGTGCGGATGTTCGTCGAACCAGTCGTGGGAGCTGTGCTCGAGCGTAAAGACGCCGTCGGTGTCGAGGTGCGGGATGGCCAGGTCGGGCATTTCCTGCATGGCCTCCAGCTTGTAGGGCGGATCGGCCATGATGAGATCGAGCTCCGGCCCGCCGTAGGACCGCAGATACTCCACCGCGTCGCCCTGAATGAAAATGCACTTGTCCTCCACCCCCAGTTTTTCGGCGTTCTCCCGCGCGTAGTTGAGCACCTCCCGCTTCTGCTCCACGAACGTTACGAGGGCGGCCCCTCGACTGATGGCCTCCAACCCGAGCGCACCGGTCCCGGCAAAGAGGTCGAGCACTTCAGCGCCGTCGAGATAAATACGGGCATCGATGAGTCCAAACAGCGCCTCCCGCGTTCGGGCCGTCGACGGGCGTGTCTCATGGCCCGAGGGCGTCTTGAGACCGTGGCCGCCGAACCGACCAGCAATGAGTTTCATGGTAGACCGGAAGCGAAAGTGAGCAGAATCCGACATGCGCTCCCCCGCAGACGCCCCACGGATGGTAACGGGCTGTCGACGAATAGATCCGCCCGAGATTCCCTCGAACAAAGCGCTCAGGCGGACTGAGCAGCCATCGCCCCTCCGATGCAGGGCACATATGTGGCCGGGGCCTCTTCCCAAGACGTATCCTCTGCGAGACGAAGCCCCCCGAACGGATCGAGAAGAGCGGGGCGACGGTCAAAGACGGCCTCAAACGAGCCGTCGGCATCGGGGTCAGCGTCGGATCCATAGATAAAGAGCGCCCCAATCTCGCTCGGCGAAACCTCAATCCGGTTGAGAAATCCGACGGCGTAGTACATCCGGTTCTCCGGTGTCCGTGCCTCCTGCACGGCGTGAGCGTGGTGCCATTCCCCGTCGTGAGTAATGGTATATTCGGTGTGCGTGGGGTACTGCCCGACCGCCAACCGATATGCACCCTCGCGTTCTGCAGACGGGGCGTGCTCGCTCCCGGCATGTCTTCGCATCACCCGGGCCGCGGCCTTTGGACTAATCATTCGGACAGGGTCCTGCCCGGGAAACGAGGCAGTGAGGGTCTCCATGCGTTCCTCGACGGCCTGTGGCAGAGCGAGCACGTGGATCCACTCGATGGTCTCGCCTTCCTCCTCAACAGTCCGCACCGATTGGGAGGTGGTGTGAAGTGCCTCGGAGGAACGAGTGCCCGTTACCAGCGCCGCCTGATACGCGACGCGCCGTTCCCGAACCTGCTCGGAAAGCCCGATCGGGATCGGCATGAAGAAGCTATAGACATCCAGCGGATGGACGACTAGCTCAACCGATGATGCCTCGGTGTCTTCCAGGGCGTCCCGAACCCCGACCTCGACCTGGTTGAGGGCATCGGCGTCTTCCTCTTCCCCCCAGAGAACACTCTTTACGTCGAACTCAAAGGTCTCACGGCCGAGGCGACGGAGGGTCAAATCCTCGTTCTCCCGTCCGATTTCGGCGTATCGGATCGTCGGCCCCTGAATGTGAATCGCGGCCGAGGTCGACTGCGTCATAATTGTCGTCCATCATTGCGTCCGATTCCCTGCGGCCCAGCGGCTGTCGTGAGAACGAAGCGGGCGTGCCTATTCCCAGCTGGCCGCATTGGCCTGCGTCGGGTCTCCGGTCAGGGTTCCAATCTGGTCGTCGGTGTCCGGGTCTTCGAGGAGATACGTCTCGACGCGGCCCGTGTCGCTCACCGTGTACAGAAATCGATTTCCCGACCGGGGCGAATAGAAGAGAGAATCGAGATTAATGGGACTGCCAAAGACGCTGTCCTGTCGCGTCGACAAGAGGGTATCCTCGCGGATGTGCTGCAGAAGGAGGTTCAGTGAATCCGGGTAGGATGCACTGTCCTGCTCGTAGTCGATGAGGGCCGTCCGGATGTTTGCCATCCGAGCACGAGTCTCTTTGGTAATGCGCTGCTGTCGCTCGATGCGCTCGTACGGCTCGGTCACCGACTGATACAGAAAATACGCGAGACCAAGAATGACGACCACCAGGACGATCTGAATGCCCTTCTGAATCGTTCCGCTACTCGTTGCCATGTGCGCCGTTCGTTCGTGATGCCAAAAAGATGAGCGGTGTATCTGCTCGGTGTGCCGGTCCAGACGGGCGGACCCACGCAGAGCCATTCGAAGATAGGAGCCGCTTTTGCGAAATGCAATTCCTTGCTCTGTGTTCGGAGATCGCCTCGTCCCCGGTTCAGAACGAAAACTCCGTTCACTTTTGCGAAAGACCGCATTTCTCACGATGCCGCTCCCCTCAAAACAAAGCAGGGGGGCCCGTGTTGGACTCGATTGCTCTGTGCCTTCCCAGACAAATCGAGCGCCCCTTCGTGATCAATCTCCTGATCAACGTCGACCACGTCGGCACCCTCCGCAACGCCCGCGAGGAGACGTTCCCGGATCCGGTGCACGCCGCCGCTCGCTGCGAGCAGGCCGGGGCGGACGGCATCGTCTTTCACCTCCGGGAGGACCGCCGCCACATCACGGAGCGCGACGTGCGGCTTCTGGCCGAGACCGTGCAGGGCAAGCTCGACTTCGAGCTCTCGACCGAAGAGGAGGTCGTCTCCATCTGCTGCGACGTGGCGCCGGACCTTGCCACCCTGGTGCCAGAGCGGCGCGAGGAAGTGACCACGGAGGGTGGGCTCGACGTGACCGCGAACCGCCCGCGTCTGGAAACTGTCACTGATCGCCTCTACGACGCGGGGGTGGACCAGGTGAGCCTCTTCGTAGATCCGGTTCCGGCGCAGATTGAGGCGGCCGCCGAGGTGGGGGCCAACTGCGTGGAGTTGCACACCGGCGACTTTGCCGAAGCCGAGACGGAAACGGCTCGCCGCGAGGAGGCCGAGCGACTGGCCACCGGCGCAAAAGTCGCTCATGAGACTGGGCTCCGCGTGCACGCCGGTCACGGACTTGATTATCGCAATTTCCCGCTCTTCCGAGAAACAGTTCCCCACGTCGCCGAGGTGTCCATTGGGTTCGCCGTGATGGCCCGTGCCATCCTCGTCGGGATGGACCAGGCGGTCCGCGACATGTGTGCAACTGTGAAGGACACGCAGCCGTAGGATTTTGTCCATCTCACGCCTCCCTCCCTCCACTTCGGCGACTCCATGGAGCACTCCGAGCCCTTGTTCGAGGACATTTCCGACGACCACACCAGTGGCTACGTGGCCATCGTAGGCAAGCCCAACGTGGGCAAGAGCACACTGATGAACGCGCTGCTCGGCGAGAAGCTGTCGATCGTCACGAAGAAGCCGCAGACCACCCGCCACCGCGTCATCGGGATCCACTCGGGCCCCGAGCACCAGGCCATCTTCCTCGACACGCCGGGCATCATCGAGCCGCGCTACGCACTGCACGAAAGCATGATGGGACAGGTGCAGGGCGCCATTCGAGACGCCGACCTGCTCCTTTTCCTCCACGAAGCCACGCAGGAGGAACCGGACACCCAGAGCCTCGAGGAGATTGGCGACACGCCCGCGTTCCTGGTCCTCACAAAGATGGACCTTATTCCACAGGAGGAGGTGCTGCCGCTCGTCGAATCCTACGAGGAGCTCCGCGCCTTCGACGAGGTGGTGCCTACCTCGGCCAAGCAGGACTTCAACCTGCAAAAGCTCCTCCACCTCGTCCTCGACGCCCTTCCGGAAGGCCCACCCTTCTACCCAAAGGACATGATCAGTGAGCACCCGGAGCGCTTCTTCGTGGCTGAGATCATTCGGGAGAAGGTGTACAAGCACTACCACCAGGAAATCCCCTACTCCGTGCAGGTCAACATTGTGGCCTACGAGGAGCGGACCGAGGACCAGAAAGACTACATCGACGCGGAGATCGTGGTCATGGAGGAGTCGCACAAGGGCATCCTCATCGGCGAAGGCGGCAAGGCCCTCAAGAAGGTGGGCATGACGGCCCGGGAGGACATCGAGGCGTTCGTAGGCCGCCCCGTCTACCTGAATCTGCACGTGAAGGTGCAGGAGAACTGGCGCGACCGCAAAAACATCCTTCGCTCCTACGGCTACCGTTCGTAATTTCGTCTCTTCATCCGTCGAGTTGGATCGTCAGCCCCGTTTCGACGGCCCGCACGTGCTTTGACGGAACGGCCGTTCGCGGGACCCTGTACTGCTGCAACTCTCGCCGCTGCCGGTAGTCTCTACGCAGGTGCGCGAAGGCCTCTGCCCGCGCCTTCGGCGGACGGTCTAGGATCGCTCGGAGCGCCGCATCGTCGGCCTGGAGATTGTATCCCTGCCGCGCAAGAGTGCAGAGCCACTCCGTCGTCGGCAACCGTGGATCGGGGGGCGTGCACTGGAGCGCGTCCTTCGACTCGGCCTGAAGGGTCCCCGCCCCCTCCCACCTCGGCTCCACACCGAGATGCTCGCACAGCGCCTCGTAGAGCATCGCCGTGCCTCGCACTTTTCCGTCGTACGCGTATCCGGCAATGTGCGGCGTCGCCACGTCCACGGCCTCCATAAGCGCTGGATCGGGCGTCGGCTCGTTCTCCCACACGTCGAGCCCCACCGCCGCGACGGGCCCCTGTGTCCGCGCTGTCAGTAATGCGTCTCCATCCACGACCGGCCCCCGCGATGTATTCAGCAGCCAGGCTCCGTCGTTGAGACGATTGAGGAATGCCGCGTCGGCGAGGTGGTAGGTCGGATCGGGGCCGTCGTTCGTGAGGGGCACGTGGAGCGTCACGATGTCGGCCTCGACGAGCACCGTGTCGAGAGACACGAACTCGTGGGATCGCCCTTCTTCCTCCGCGGCCCGGGCCAGAGGCGGATCGTTCTGGAGTACCCTCATGCCCAGTGCCGGGAGCCGGTGCGCGAGGCGCCCCCCGATGTTGCCACACCCCACGATGCCGACCGTCCGGTCTCGCAGCGACACCCCTCGCCGACGCGCCAGCGTCAGCAGCGCCACCACCACGTAGTCGGCCACCGAATCGGCGTTCGAGCCCGGGGCGTGAGCAAACGGAATGCCCCGAGCACGAAGATACGCCAGGTCCACGTGGTCCGTCCCGATCGTGGCCGATCCGACAAAGTGAAGGGTCGTTTCCTCCAGCAAATCGGGGCCGACGGGCGTGACACTCCGCACTAGGAGCACGTCTGCCCCCGCCACATCCGCAGGGCCAATGTCCCGCCCCGGCTTTTTGCGAACGGTCCCAAACTGCCTGAATGCCTCCTCAACCCGAGGAATATTCGCATCTGAAAGGATTTGGAGCTCGGCCACGGTATGATGAAGCGAATTCGACAAATTGCCTGGACACCAAAACCCCTACATTAAGCCTGTACTGAAGAATGATTAAGCAGAAGAAAATCGCCTGCCAATTGACCACTAATCGAACGTGAATAATGCAATTATACCTTCAAATCCTCACGTTTCAGTATCTTACGTAGATCTATTACCGGAAACTCGGGTCGGGGCGCCGTAGTTATTTACCCTGTTACGGTAGAAATCTCATGATGATGATTTTTGTCGTCGAGCATTTCTCTAAGAGGCACTTCCTTTCTTCTTGCCTCGCTTATCATTTCGGAGGCTTTCGAATAGCATACACTAGTATATGAGCAAGCGGACGTTTCTTCTCTGCGCGTCCTTCGGCGCGCTCGTCCTTACGGCCGCCCATATGCCGGCAACCCTCGATCCTCAGGGCACTCCGTCGGCCCCTGCCGGGCGCTCTGCCTGCGCTCAGACCGCGGCCCCGTCACACTTCCAGGGCGCTTCGTTTGAACAGTTGAGCGCCGCGTATGCCCCGGTCTCGTCTCAATCGTCTCAACCAACTCAATCGACCGCGTCTATCGCTCCACCGGTCGAGGTGGGGGAGCCGACCCTCTGGCTCGCCCGCGCCATCTACTCGGAAACGAAACTGCCCCACGAACAAGAACTGGTCGCCTGGGTGGTACGCAACCGCGTAGAGACCCGCTACCGAGGCAAATCGACCTACCGCGGAGTCGTGCTCGATCCCTACCAGTTCAGCGCCTTTAATCCCGGCTCCTCGAAGCGCTCGTTTCTGAGGCAGTTGGGGCCGGAGACGCCCCTTCCGCAGTGGCAACAGGCCCTGTGGGTAGCTCACTACGTGCGCCACGCCGCGCCAGCGTACCGTCCGTTTTCGATCAAGACGCGGCACTTCTACAGCGAGCGGTCGATGAAGGGGCGGCTGGCACCCTATTGGGCGGAGAGCTCCCACTTCGTGCCGCCTGACCGTCGCCGGTACACAGTCGACGATCGGCGCTTCCGGTTCTACGAAAAAACCTCATAGCCGACGGCTCGGCAACTGCGCCGGTCTAGCCCGATCTTTTCCGTACCCGAGGAGGAGCCCTCCGACCCCAATACAATCGCCCGCCGCCCAGATCGGGACGGCGGGCGAGGGGAAACCGCAAGTCGTTGCTCCTTCTAAAACGTGACGTGGAGGCGAAGCGCAACGCCCTGGAATCGAGGCTCGTCGTCTGCACCCTCGAAGAGGCTGCTGTCGTCTTCAATGTAATCGTTGATCCCGTACTCGTATCGCAATTCGGGCTGCAGGGTGGCTTCCTGTCCAAGCGCAATGGTGGCCCCAATTCCGACGTTTACCGAGTACGCTACGTCCCTGAAGTCGTCCCCAAAGGGGTCCTCCACTCGCGGAAAGACCACCATGGGTCCCCCGAGCAGGTACGGCTTGACGACTGGAACGGGGAGCCTGAGTTTCACGTCCACGGGAACCTCAAACCGCTCGATCTCGACTTGGTCGTCCGGAAATTCGTACTCCCCGACCTCTCGGTAGAACACCCCGGGCCGAACCTTGAGCGGACCAGTTCCAGCATCGTAGACGATACCGACGTGGTAGCCCGTCGCATTGTCGAAGGCGGCCTCATCGCCGTTGAGCTGGATGTCCTCGTCCGACTCGAAGTTGAGACCCGCCGCCACTCCGAACTGGGCGTGGGCCGGGATTCCCGAAATGCCGAGAATCAGAAGGAGAAAGAGGGCAGAACTCGCGATTCGCTTGATCGAAGAGTGCATGAAAGACATGGTTGGCATGGGAGATATGATCAAGTTGATGAGAGGATGTACGACTGATGGAGTGCCCGTTCCGACCGCTTGTGGGTCGGGAACGAACGGTTCCCACCCAGGGAAAGGCGCCTTCCTACCGTAGAAAGTAACGCAGGACTGTCCCACCGCGCGGCACCTCCCCTATGCGACAGCCTGCTGCCCGACGGTGCGGACAGCGGACCGGGAGAGGAGTTGAAGAGATTCGATCCGTCTACAAGAGAACGTTAAGACGAAGCGCGAAGGCACTGAGCTTCCGCTCGCTCGGGTTGAACGTAGTGCCTCCAATCTCGAAGCTGTCGTCCACGTAATCTGTGGCGCCGAACTCGTACCGCAACTCGGGCTGCAGCGTCAGTCCGGCGCCGGGGATCGACACGTTCGCACCGACCCCGACATCGAAAACGAACGAGACCCCTTCGAGTCCGTCGTCAAAGGCGTTGTTCTCACTTCGGGGCAAAAATAACTTCGGCCCGCCGAGCAGGTACGGACTCACGAGGGGGGATGGGAGGAGAGTCACCCGAACGTCTACGGGCACTTCAAAAGCCGTCACGTCGACCTCGTCAGTGTCCGGGAGACCCGAAACGTCGTAGCTTCCAACGTTTCGGTAGAGCAGCCCCGGCCGCAATTTGACGGGACCGACGCCGAGGTCGTAGACGAGCCCAACGTGGTACCCGGTCGCGTTCTCGACCGTTGCATTCTGATCGGCATCCGTGGTTGTCTCGATGTCGTCCAGGGAATTAAAGTTTAGTCCAGCGGCCACGCCAAGCTGAGCCTGGGCCGGGGTTCCCGAAATGCCAAGAAGTAGTAGGACAAGGAGTGTAGAACCCGTGATCCGTTTAATCGAAGAGTGCATGAAAGACATGATTTACACGAGAGAATAGTCAGATTGCCAAAAACGCGTGGGGTGATGTGACGTCCGTCCCGACCGCTTGCGGATCGTGAGCGGACGTTTCCCACACACAGGGGAAAGGGAAGGCGCCTCTCTACTGTAGAAAGTAACGCGTCACGGGCAGAGTTCCCGCGGCATGTCGGGATTCTTCTTCCCGTCGTCCGAAGAAACTGAGG
>CAZBIB010000144.1:0-8608 GCA_964491575.1 uncultured Salinivenus sp.
GGGCTCGTGTGGGACGGCGTCAACCGGCAGGGGAACGGCGAGATTGACCGCAACTGGATCTTTACGTACAACCAGGGCACCTACATCGGCGCGGCTCACGAGATGTATCGGATGACTGGGAAAGAGCAATACCTCGACGACGCGGTCCGCACGGCGAACTACGTGCTCGACAGCAAGGAGATATCGCCGGATGGCATCCTCAAGGCGGAGGGGGATGGCGACGGGGGGCTGTTCAAGGGCATTCTGGTGCGCTACCTCACCCGGTTTTCGGGGAGCGACGGGCTGGAAGCGAAGCAGCGCCAACAGTACCGCTCGTTTCTGCGGCAGAATGCCCGAGCCCTCTACAACGGAGGACTCCAGCGTCCCTCGCTCCGGGTGGGGCCGGACTGGCAGATGCCTCCGGAGGGACCGGTGGACCTGTCCGTGCAGCTGAGCGGGCTCATGCTGTTCGAGAGGATGGCGCGCCTTCAGTGACCCCACACTGGGCGTCCTTACAGCCTCCCTGCTTCTTTCATCTTGGTCTTCCCTCACCGTTTCGACGTCGAACATGAACCGCAGATTCTTCGGCTGGGTGCCGAGCGCTCAGTACTTGTCGTTTTCGTATTGCGCACGGTGGATCTTCATCGGTGCGCTGCTCTGGGTGGGAGCGCTCGTTCCTTTGTCCGTGCAGGCCCAGGAGGAGCCTCGGCGCCCGAACATCCTGATCGTGATCGCGGATGACCTGACCTACAACTACCTGCCGCTCTTTGGGGGCACCAACCTCACGACGCCGAACATCGACCGGCTTGCCCAGCAGGGTCTCACCTTCAACCGGGCCTACCAGAGCATGGCCATGTGCGTGCCCACGCGATCGGAGCTGTACACGGGCCAGTACCCCACCACCAACGGTGCCGCCTGGAACCACTCGCCGGTCCGTCCGGGAACGAAGAGTATTGTCCATCACCTGCGTGCCCTGAACTACCGTGTCGGTATTGCTGGGAAGGTGCATGTATTTCCACGTAAAGCCTTTCCTTTCGAGAAGGTGCCAGGCGTGGAGCGCAGTTCGGTGGCCAAGACTGCCGACTTCGATCCCGCCGGCATGCGCAAGTTCATGGATCGCAGTGACGAGCAGCCCTTCGCGCTGGTGGTGGGCCTCACCTCGCCGCACATGCCCTGGACCGTCGGCAACCCGGAGCAGTTCGACCGGGAGGAGATTGAGCTGCCGCCTCACCTAGTGGACACGCCGGAGACGCGTGAATCTATGGCCCGCTTCCTGGCCGAGGTAAAGGTGTTAGACCAGCACGTAGGCGAGACGCTCGATGCTTTGCGGGCGGTAGGGAAGCAGGACAACACGCTGGTTCTGTTTACCTCCGAGCAGGGCGCGCAGTGGCCGGGGGCGAAGTGGACGAACTGGGAGCAGGGGGTGCGGACGGCCCTGGTGGCGCGCTGGCCTGGGCACGTGCCTGTGGGGACGCGCACCGATGCGCTGGTGCATTATGCCGACGTGCTTCCGACGCTGGTCGACGCGGTCGGGGACGATCCGACCGACTACAATTTCGACGGAACCAGCTTTCTGGAGGTCCTGGAAGGAGATGCGGACGAGCACCGCGACTACGCCTTTTCGATGCACAACAATGTACCGGAGGGGCCCCCTTATCCGATCCGGTCGGTCACCGACGGGGAGTACCGCTACATTCGGAATCTTCGTCCCGAGGCCTTCTACATGGAAAAGCATGTCTTTGGGTTCGACGAGCACACGGGCTACTGGAGTTCGTGGATGTTTGCCGCGGCGGACCGGCCAGAGGCGAATGCGCTGGTCCAGCGCTACCTCCATCGCCCGGCCGTGGAGCTGTACCACACGACCGAGGATCCCTATCAACTTAACAATCTCGCAGGCAACCCTGCCTACGAAGACGTGCAGAATCGATTGCGCCGGGCGTTGGAGCAGTGGCGCCGGGAGGAGGGGGATTCGGGCGCGGCAATGGATACCCGCGAGGCCCTTGAGGCGCGTCGTAAGGCTGCAGACGGGACTACTCCAGAATGGTGGTCAAACTGAGAGCCGTTTTTCTGCTGGTGCTCGCGGGCGTCTGCTGGATCCTCTGTGTGGACGGGTGAGCACGGGATCCGCCGCTTGAGTAGAAGAGGAGAGAACGGAGCGTTCCCAGGCGGGACATTCGCGCTCCAAGCCCGACCCCGAGAGCAAGGTGTGCTTCAAGAACATTACTGTGCACCCCTGAAAGAGTGTCCGACAGTGGTAACCTCCGGGGAGAAGTGGTCGAGGGACGACGAGTCCTACGAGTTCACGTCTTCGCTGCACGCTGCCCACAGGAAAGACGCGGCAAGCAGCACCAGGAAGCACGGTGGCATTGCTTGTCCGCAGTTGGGCATTTAGTGTTATATTATAAATGTTGGTGAAGAGTACACGCCGTCGCTGAGGCGCTCGTCACAGCCGACGCCGAACAGGTCTCTCGATAGCAGTTCTCCTTTCCGATTCCATTCAACAGTTTTCTTTCTTCCCATGTGTAGACCACTCCCCCTGCTGCTCCGCCCACTCCAGTTCCGCCTCGCCGTGGTGGGGATTGCGGTTCTCCTTCTCCCCCTGGCCTGCACGTCGAGCAGTTCAGAGGAGAATCCCCAATCGGCAGCCCCAAACACATTGACCCAGGCCGAGAGAGAGGCGGGCTGGACTCTTCTGTTCGACGGTGAGAGCTTTGACGGCTGGACGGGGATGGGTCGGGATTCGATTCCGGAGGGCCACTGGACGATTGAGGATGGGGCCATTCGGAAGATCGAGAGCGGCGAGGTGCCGAAGGCGCCGGACGGACAGCCGCTGGAGGGCGGCGACATCATGACGACCGAGACCTACCGCAACTTTGAGTTCAAGCTGGAGTGGAAGGCGAGCAAGGGCGGCAACAGCGGCATCAAGTACAACGTCTCCGACTCGCTCTCGACGGCCCACGAGCCGCAGTACGCCGCCCTCGGATTCGAGTACCAGCTTCTCGACGACGAGCGGCATCCGGATTCGGAAGAGCCGAGCCACCGAGCTGGGGCACTTTACGACCTTATCGCCCCCAACGACAAGAAGGCCTTAAGGCCCGTCGGCGAATGGAATCAGGCCCGGATCGTGTTTCGGGGCATGCAGGGAGAGCACTGGCTCAACGGCGAGAAGGTGCTGGAGTACGACCTGGACAGCGCCCGCTTCGACTCCTTGTTTGCGGCGAGCAAGTACGCCGACACTGAGGACTTTCGGGCGCGGCGGGCCGGGCACGTTGTGCTCCAGGATCACGGCAACGACTTCTGGTTTCGCAACATCAAGATTCGAGAACTGCCCGCCGGCGAGTAGCAGGCGAGGTGTAGGAGGGGCGCTGTATCCGTAACGGTTCCACATTGACTTCAACCACTGATCAATCTCACCATTTTGATGAGCAATGCCGAAGGCGTACATCGTCGAGACTTTCTAAAGCGAACGGCTGCGGCCGGCGTGGGGCTGAGCGTAGCCGGATCTTTGTCGCCTGCGTTTGGGGCGGAGGCGCCCAACGACCGCGTCGTGATGGGCGTGATGGGCGTCAACAGCCGGGGGCACTACCTTGCGGAGACATTTGCAGGAACGAAAGGGGCCGAGGTTGGCTACGTGTGCGATGTCGATTCGCGGGCCATCGATCGGGCTATTGCGTCGATTACCGAGCCGGATGGGGGCGAGCCGTTACAGGAGCGCGAGCCGGAGGGAGTTACGGACGTGCGGCGCATGCTGGAGAACGACGACCTCGACGCCATTGCCATCGCGGCCCCCGATCACTGGCACGCCCCCGCCACGCTCATGGCTATGGACGCGGGAAAGCACGTATACGTCGAAAAGCCGTGCAGCCATAATCCCCACGAGGGCGAGATGCTGTTGAAAGCGCAGCAGAAGCACTCGGACCTCGTCGTGCAGATGGGCAATCAGCAGCGCTCCTCGCCCCGCTCGATGCGGGCCATTCAGAAGATCCGGGAGGGCATCATTGGCGAGCCGTACTACGGACGGGCCTGGTACGCCAACGACCGCGGCCCCCTGGACCTGAAGACTCCCGCCCAGGCGCCCGACTGGCTCAACTATGAGCTATGGCAGGGGCCGGCCCCGCGCCAGGAGTATATGGAGAACCTAGTCCACTACAACTGGCACTGGCGCTGGCACTGGGGCACCGGTGAGATTTGCAACAACGGGACCCACGAGATCGATGTCTGCCGGTGGGCGCTCGATGTGGACTATCCCGAGCGCGTCTCCTCCAGCGGCGGGCGCTACCATTACGACGACGACTGGCAGGCCTTCGACACGCAGGTAGCCAGCTACGATTTTCCGGAGGAGAAGACGATCGCGTGGGAGGGGCGCAGTTGCAACGCCAACCCGGTGAAGGGCGACGACGGGATGCCGGGTGGGGGCCGCGGCGCCTCGATCCACGGGACAGAGGGAACCGTGATTGTTGACCGGGGTGGGTACGTCGTCTACGATAACGACAACAACCTCATCGAGTACGCCAACGAGGTGCAGGCCGATCAGCAGGTAAGCGGCACGGGTACGGTGGGCGGTGGCTCCAACACGGAGCGTCACATCGCTAACTTCCTTGCTGCCATTCGGGGGGAGGAGGAGCCCCGCTCGCCCATCGATGAGGGACGCAAGAGCATCCTGCTGTGTCACCTCGGCAACATCGCTCAGCGCACCGGCGATTCGCTCCGCGTCGATCCCGACACCGGTCGCATCGCAGGCAACGACGCCGCGATGCAGCATTGGGACCGCGACTACGAGCCGGGTTGGGAGCCGGAGATTTGAGGAAAGGTCTGCTACCGACGATGACTTTTGACTTATTTTCCGCCTGCCATGCACCGCGTTCGACTGCTTTTCTCTCTCCTTCTTGCGGCCGGGCTCCTCGTCGGCTGCGGGAACTCTGACTTGTCCTCTCAGGACACGACCTCTCAGGACACGACCACGGAGGAGTGGACCCGCCTCTTCGACGGCGAGACCCTGGAGGGCTGGCGCAATCCGTACGACTGGGGCACGGCCCGCGTCGAGAACGGCGAAATCCGGCTCGTGGCCAACGACAAGTTCTTTCTCGTCACCGACACCACCTACCGCGACTTCGTGTTCGAGGGCTCGGTCCGGCTGCCCGACCGGGAGTCGAACTCGGGCTTTATGTTTCGCGCCAATGTCGACACGAACCGGGTCTACGGCTATCAGGCGGAGGTAGACCCGTCGGACCGGGCCTGGTCGGGCGGGCTCTACGACGAGGGCCGCCGCGGCTGGCTTCATCCGCCCGAGGAGGATTCGGTGGCGGGCGTCAACTTCCGGGAGGAGCATGGGGACGCGTTCGATCCGACCGGCTGGAACGAGTATCGAATCCGGGCGGAGGGCGACAGCCTCAAGATCTGGGTGAATGGAGAGCAGACCACTGCCGTCCGCGACACGGTCGACCAGACGGGCGTCATCGGCCTTCAGCACCACGGCGAGGACGGGAAAGTCTACCGCTTCCAAAACCTCCGCATCCGCCGCCTCGATTAGCGGAGCGACGATTGCTCGCTCACGGGTCGAGGGAAGGGGGGCGACCAGCGAGTCATGTCTCCTGTTCTTCTCACTCCGACCATGAGGGACTCGTGACAGACCAATATCGATTCGGCATTCTTGGTGCAGGCGCGGTCGCGGACCTTCACGCCCGGGCCATCGGTGACCTCGACGGCGCAAGCCTTGTGGCGGCTGCCCGTCGCACCGAGGCGAAGGGACGCGCTTTTGCCGAGAAACACGACTGCACCTGGTACCCGGACCCGGTTTCTCTCCTCGACGAGGAGGGCCCCGACGTCGTGACGATCGCCACCCCGAGCGGGGCCCACCTTTCGCCTGCTGTGGCCGCCATGGAGCGCGGCGCGCATGTGCTCTGCGAGAAGCCCCTCGAAATTACGACCACCCGGGTCGACCGCATGATCGAGGCGGCCCGGGCCCACGACGTCAAGTTAGGAGGCATCTTTCAGCGGCGCTACGGCGACGCCGTGCAGGCCCTCCGCGAGGCCGCCGCACAGGGGCGGTTTGGGACCCTCGCCTTGGCCACCGCGAGCGTGCCCTGGTGGCGGGAGGACTCGTACTACGAGGGGACGTGGAAGGGCACCCGCAACCTGGACGGTGGGGGCGCCCTGATGAACCAGTCGATCCACGCGGTCGATGCGATCACCTGGATTGCCGGGGCCGCGATGCACCTGGATTCGGGACAGAATCCCGTGGCGGAGGTCTATGCCCACACGGACGTGCGCGGCCACGATCCTACTCAAGTGGAGGTGGAGGACACGGCGGTCGCAGTCCTCAAATTCCACGACGGCACCCTCGGACACGTGCTTGGGACTACCTCGGCGTATCCCGGCAGCGAGCGGCGACTTCGCGTGGCCGGGCGCGACGGGACGGCTGAGGTGCTCGGGGACCGGCTCGCTCAGTGGCAGTTTCGGAACGAGCAGCCGGAGGACCGGTCGCTCCGGAAGAGGCTAGGCGAGTCGTCGGGGGATGGAGGGGAATCCGATCCCATGGCCATCGACCACGAACCCCACAAGCGCAACCTCCGCGCCTTCCTCGACTGGGTGGACGGAGACAGCGACTTCGGGCTGGACGGCCTTGAAGCCCGAAAGGCCGTCGAAGTGATCGAGGCCATCTATAGCTCTGCCGAGCAAGGGGCTCCCGTTCAGTTATGAGACCGGTTTACGGCATTGATCGCGTTGGTTCGCCACCGTTACCGCCGCAGATCAGCTCCATTCACTTTGGGCGTGTAGTGTGGGGGTTCCTTTTCGATAGAGTGAAGAGGGATTCGCCGAGGTATTTTCATGATGACGCCGTGTCCTAAATTCTGTCAGCGCCTTCCTTCTTCCCGCCATTCCGCATGAGCACGTCGTCTGTTTCGCTTTCCTGGATGGCGTTGGGACTCTTCGTTCTGGGACTGCTGCTCGCCTGGTCTCCGGAATCTAGTCGTCCTGAGGTCTCTCCGTCGCCCCCAAAAACGGTCGAGATTGAGGCCCTTCCAGGCCTGCAGTACGACCGGGTACGGTTAACCGATTGAGACGGTGATCGACGACTCGGGAATTTTTAGTTTTGGGGATCCCGCGAGCCAGTCTTCGAAGAGGACCTGACCTGCGAGCAAGGGGGAGGGAATGCGGCGCAGGTACCGAGGGCGAAACGCCACTGCTACCGGCGGGCGACATGGACGGATGAGGAAAACGAGATTATGGAGCACTGAGCAGACTCCTATGCGCATTTCCAACGCGATTTGGGCTGCGGTTTTTGTCTTTGCCGGTGTTGTACAATACAACGATCCAGATGGATTGTACTGGGGAGGACTTTATCTAGGGGCGGCGTTTTGCTGCGCCTACAGAGCTGCGGGCCGGGGGGGGATCCCTCCAGCGGTGGTCGGTGTAGTGGCAGTGTCGTGGGCTGCCGCGCTCGCTTCACAGATCGGATCCATTGACGTCGGGCAGCTCTTCGGAGCCTGGGAGATGAACAGCGCAGCCGTCGAGAGAGGGCGGGAGATAGGGGGGCTGCTTATTGTCGCTGGCTGGATGCTGGTACTGGTAGTCGAAGACTTACGGGAGAGGAACGTCTCTTCCGACTCATGAAGAGTCTCATCGGGCCAGGTCCAGGAAAAACAGATGGAAGGATCTCCCGGCATAAGCGCGCCGCCAAAATTCGGAGGGCTCGGGGGTAGAACGTAGATGGAGCCCTCCGGCAAATCCGGCTCGCTTATGCCCCGATCCGTTTCAGATGGGATTTGTAGAACAGAAATCAGCCTGGGTTCTCCCACCACCTTAAAGGAGGGGCTCGTGCCTACCCCGCCTTTTCCACCCGGAAGGACGGCAGATGCAGTTCCCACCACAGTGCCGCCAGGCGCATCGCCGCCACCTGGACGATCGTGACGGCCGCCACAGCCGGTTCCGGTAGGGCGAGGGCTCGCAGGCCCAGGTAGAGCGCGCCCCCGGCCAGCGCCGCCGTCGCGTAGATTTCTTCCCGCAGGATGAGGGGCGTCTCGCCGCAGAGCACGTCCCGGAGCATGCCCCCCACCGTCGCCGTGGTGGCGCTCATGATCACGACGATCGCCGGGGGCGCGCCCACGTCAAGCGCCACCCGCGCTCCCACAACCGAAAATACCGCGAGCCCGAATGCATCGGCCACCTCCAGCGACTGTCGGGGCGGGCGGAAGACCGAAGTGTAGAGGAACGTGGCCCCACCGACCCCGGCAATCACCGCAAGATAGCGCAGGTCCCGAATCCAGAAGACCGGATGGCGATCCAGGATCAGGTCGCGCACCGTTCCGCCTCCGATGGCAGTAACCGCGGCGATCACAAGTGCGCCGAACAGGTCCATGCGCCGCCGGCCCGCTGCCAGCGCTCCCGACACGGCGAATACCGCCGTGCCGAACAGGTCGAGCACGTAGAGAATGGCCTCCGGCGACGTCGGCATTGGAACGTGCAGAAGCTCTGTTCGGGAAAGTCAGGAGGCAGCGCGCACTCGCCGCGCCGTCCGGTTTCGCGACAGGATTCGGAGGAGCATCCCCAGCATGCCCACCAGAAGCCCCGCGAGGCCAAGAAACGCCACGCCCCACCCGAAGAAGTCCGCTACGAAGCCCGTCACCAC
>CAZBIB010000145.1:0-8562 GCA_964491575.1 uncultured Salinivenus sp.
ACGAGCGGGCGCAGTGGCAGGCCGAGATTGCCGACACGATGGAGCAGTTTGAGGTCTCGGGGATGGATCAGACGCACGAAGAGATGGTGCGGCGGCTCGACGAGGAGTCGGCCAAGAACGAGGCCCGCATGGAGATGGCTCTCGATTCGGTCGATACGGAGGCCCTCCAGATCGAGGAGGACGCCGAGGACCTCCGGGCGCAGCAGGTCGTCGACGAGTTCAAGACCGAGATGGGCATGATCGACGAACCGGAGACTGTCGAGGAAGAGACCATCGACGTGCCCGAGGAGGAAGAGGAAGTGGAGGAGCCCTCGAAGACCATTGGCAAGCAGCGCAGCAAATCTGAATAGCCAATTTCGAGTTGCGAATGTCGAATGGCGAATTCGCACTCTCTAACTCGACACTCGAATTCGATATTCGACACTGCCATGACTGACGAAGAATTCCAGCGCATCAAGGAGGCTGAGAAAAAGCACCTGCGCGCCAAGAAACGGCTGCAGCGGACGCTCAAGGCGCTGAAGCAGCGAAACGAGGTGCAGAGCGTCGTGCAGCGCATGAAGCAGGGTGCAGTGCGACTCCTGGACGAGACCGAGTCTCTCGTCGATTCCCTCCGTCGCAACGTGGCCCGGAGCGAGGCGCGCTTTGAACTGACTCTCGACGACGAGCAGATTGAAGACGAGGACCTGCACGAGGCCGAGGAGGCGCTTCGGGAGGAGCGGGCCGAGGTGCTCGTGCGGCGCATGAAGGCGGAAGAGGAAGCCTCGTCCCGCCCCCGCCCGTCGATCACCGCCGACGAGACGTCCGACGCGGATGCCGACGACGAGCCGGAGCAGGAGGGGCCGGACAAAACCATCGGCCGCATGGGCGATCTCCGCACCGATGACGCCTCGTAGCTGTTTCCCGCCCGCCGCCTTGGGCTCTTTCCGCACACCACCGCACCGCTATGGACGAGGACATCAATTACACGAAGGAAGCCCTTTTCAACACCTGGAACCTGGTGTTTCTGATCACGCTCGCGGTCGTGGCAGCGGGACTCGGGATGGTGGGGCTTTTTCCGGCGTGGCTCCCCGGACTTATTCTCCTTCTCGGGGGCGGCACGGAGTTGCTGTATTTAGGCATCATGCCGCGCAACGAGCGCTTCCAGCGGTACGTGCGGGCCGAAAAGCGGGCAGAGCGCCATCAGGCCCCGTCGCAGCGCGAAATCTTCAGCCGGCTTCGCAATCAAAGCCAGCGGCGCTACGCCAAGCTCCGGAAGCTCAAGGACCAGATCCGGACGAACTACCAGAAGCTCAGCTACGCCTCGCAGGGCATTCTCAGCAGTCACGTCGACAAGATCGACGGACTGCTCAACTCGTACCTCGACCTCCTACACCAGCGGGAGCGCTACCGGGACTTCATGGACAGCGCCACCGAATCCCGCCTTCTGGACTCCATCGATGCCCTGAAAAAGGACATGGCCGACGATCCCGATCGCGTGCGGGCCGTGAAGCAGCGGCGGCTCAAGGTGCTGGAACGGCGGCTGGCCCGCTTGCGCAAGGCCCACGAAAACCTGGAGATCATTGGAGCCCAGCTCAGTACCATCGAGGACGTGGTGCGGTACATCCACGAGCAATCATGGACGCTGCAAAATCCTGAGGAAGTGACGACGCAGCTCGACACGCTCCTGCAAGAGGTCGAAGAGACGCAGAGCTCCATCCGCGAGATCGAGGATGTGTTTGCCGCCCCGTCTGATTACCTTGACGATGAGATGGAAGAGGACATTGAGGCGCTCGATGCAGAACTGGATGCCGCGACGGAGGGGACGCTGGATCTTCCGGACGAAGAACTCTCGGAATCCGACGCCGAAGAGACTTCGTCGCAGCGGTCGTCACAGTCCCGCGTCCGCGAATAGCCCCGCGTCCGCGAAGAAGTAAGCGACCCGTCGCCGCGTGCGCATTTGAGCGGAGGTTACTCCGACGATTCCGCTGTCCCATCTTTCTTCGTAGGAACGGGCGGTTCCCCGTGGCGCCCGTAGGCGAGCACGAGCTTGAGGTGGGCGACGGTCGGCTCCACGAGGCCCAGCGATTCGAGACGTTCCTGGGGCGTCTCCGGCAGCTTGGGCGGACTTGCACGGCCCATCCACAGCTCCATCTTGTCCTGCAGCGCGTGCGGGCCCGGAAACTGTCCCTCCGGCAGGTGGGTCGCGTAGAACTCGCGCTTGTTCTGCAGGCGGTTTTGTACTTCCTCGGCCATCTCCGATAGCTCCGGGCGCTCGTCGGCCACCATCGCCTTCCCGATCAGGTAGTTCCGGTACGTGAACGGCAGGTCGAGAAGTGTCTCCACGATGGTGGGGGCATGCTCGGGCTCGTTCTCCAGTCCCACCTCGGCCGCGCGCGCGGTGGCCGTCGACACGAGGCAGAGCGTTTCTTCGGCCACCAGTTCAGGGTCGCTGCCCTCCATGTCGCCGATGCTCTCCAAGACGGCGTGCGTCAGGTCCTGCGTGAGGCCGAGGGCCCCGACGGTGGCAAATGATGTGAACCGCGCCACTCGGTCGAGGGACGCGTCGGGGGCGTCAGCGGGAGCCATACAACGTGACGAAAGAGACGAGGAGAAGTGAGAACCGCCGGTTGGCGTCGATCAGGAGGAGGCGTTTTCCGACTCACTCTTCCAGTTGCCGCTCTGCCCACCTGTTTTGGCCCGCAGGTGCACGTTTCCGATGCGAATGTTTTTGGTCACCGACTTGCACATGTCGTAGATCGTGAGCGCGGCGATCGAGACCGCTGTGAGCGCCTCCATCTCGACCCCCGTCACCCCGAACGATTTGGCGAAGGCCCGAATGTCGATGGCCTGCTCCTCCTCGTTGAACGTGAAGTCGACCTCCACACCGTTGATGGTGACGTCGTGGCAGAGGGGGATGAGCTTGTCCGTTTGCTTGGCCCCCATAATTCCGGCGATCTGGGCAGTGGTGAGGACGTCTCCCTTCTCGATGTCGTGCTCCCGGACGCGCCGGAACGCCTCCGTCCCCAGATGAACCCGTCCGGCGGCGACGGCAGTGCGAGCGGAATCCGACTTTTGGGACACGTCCGTCATTCGGACGCCCCTTTCGCGTTCGTGGCGAGTAAGCGTAGAGGAGTCAGGCATGGTGGATCAAAGCGCAGTCAGTGAGCGAGAGAAAAGATCAACCTCGACGGCGACCCCTCCGCGGCCTCCGCAGACCGAGGACGCGGGATCCGTCGGAGAAACCGGCTCCGTCCGTTCGAATCGGAAGGGGAACCGTTGGTTTCAACGGAGTGCAGTGCTTCAGGCCGACGGCCAGTCGTGTCGCGTGTAGACCGGCGCCCCGTCAATATACGTCGCAACGACCTCCGTGTCGAGGAAACGCGGAGCCGGAATCGTTAGGAGGTCTTGGGAAAGTACAACAAAGTCAGCCCGCTTGCCTGCGGATATGGATCCCACCGTGTCCCCCTGAAACGCAGCGTACGCGGCTCCCTGGGTATAGGCGCGGAGGGCCGTCGTTCGGGAGAGGCATTCTGAGGGGCGCCATCCCTCCTGCGGCTGTCCGCCGGTGTCTTGGCGAGTGACGGCGGCGTGGAGTCCCCGGATTGGGTCAATGGGCTCGACGGGGGCGTCGGACCCGAACGCGAGGGGGGCACCGGCCTCCTGAAGACTCCGCCACGCATACGCTCGATCGATGCGATTGGATCCCAGGCGGGCCGGAGCCCACGCTCGGTCGCTGGGGGCGAATGCCGGTTGCACGGAGGCAATGACGCCGAGAGCGCCGAACCGCGGACGATCCTCCGGAGCGACCACCTGGGCATGCTCGATGCGAGGGCGGCGGACAGGCTGTGAGCACTTTTGCATCGCCTCTTCGTAGGCATCCAGCACCATTCGGTTTGCCCGGTCGCCGATGGCGTGCGTGTTCACCTGAAAGCCGCACTCGACGGCCGCCTGCACATCCTGCCGGAAGGAGGCCTCGTCGTGGAGGAGCAAGCCACGATTGCCCGGGTCATCGGCGTAATCGTCGAGCAGGGCAGCGCCCCGGCTGCCGAGGGCTCCGTCGGCGAAGAACTTGACCGACTCGACGTTCAGGCGTCCCGACGGATCGTGGAGCGGTCCGCGCTCGCAGAAATGATCGAACGCGTCTCCCCGTCCGTCGATCATGGCGTAGACGCGGAGCGGAAACGCATCGTCGTCAATGAAGTCACGGTAGCGGCGGATTGTATCGAGGGTCACGCCCGCGTCGTGCAGGCCGGTGATGCCGTGCTGCGCCGTGTGACGAAGGGCTGCGGAGAGGGCGCGTTTCTGCTCCGCCTCGCTCGGTGGAGGAATATGATCATCGACGAGGCCCATCGCCTCATCGACCAGGACGCCGGTGGGACGACCGTCGGCGTCGCGACGAATGCGTCCGCCGTCCGGATCGCTCATTTCGTGGAGTCGGTCGAGCCCGACCGTGGCTTCCAAGGCAGCCGTGTTGGCCCAGCCGGCGTGCACGTCCGTTCGGGTCAGCCACACGGGCCGGTTGGGAAACGCCGTGTCGAGGACCGCCCGGGCGGGGAAGCGGGGAGGCGTCCAGTCGGTCTGGTCCCAGCCGTGGCCGCGCAGCCAGCCGTCCGCCGGTAGGTCGTGGTCGGCCGCGAAGGTCTTCAGCCGCTCCACAACGGCGGACGGGGAGGGAGTGTCCGTGAGGTCGGCGCGGCGCAGCGACAGTCCCAATTCCTGAAGGTGGGCATGCGCGTCGATGAAGCCAGGGACGAGGGTGCGACCTGCCGCATCGATCCGGGGAGCGTTCGGGTAAGCGTCAAGGATCTCTGCCGTGTTTCCAACGGCTAAAAATCGACCGTCGCGGATGGCGAACGCCGTGGCGGTTGGGCATCGGTCATCGACAGTATAGATCTGCGCGTTGTGTACGAGCAGGTCGGCAGGGGAGGAAGGCATCGAAATCGACCGGGATCTCATGGAAGAGTCAGATCTTCTTCCCCGCCTGCAGATACAGAACTCCCTGGCACGGCGGTAGATGTGGACGGATGGAAGTTTGTCGTCCAGACATCCATCCTTCCACCCCTAAAGATCTGCCCGGCGCTCCACCCACAGCGTCACGGGCCCGTCGTTCGTGAGGCGCACGTCCATCAGCGCTCCGAACTCCCCCGTCGGCACCGTGCGGCCCAGGTGCTGCTCCAGTTCGTCAACGAAGTGCTCGTAGAGGCGGTCGGCCTGGTCGGGCGGAGCAGCCTCGGTAAAGGAGGGACGGTTGCCTTTGCTCGTGTCGCCGTAGAGTGTGAATTGCGGCACCACGAGGGCTTCGCCCCCGGTATCGAGCAGCGACTCGTCCATCTTGCCGTCAGCGTCGGGAAAGACGCGCAGGTTGGCGCACTTCGCGGCACACCATTCACTTTCGGCCCGTGTGTCGTCCTCGTGGACGCCGAGCAGGATGAGCAGGCCGTCGTTGATGGCGCCGACCGTTTCGCCGTCGATGTCAACGGCGGCGTCGGACACGCGTTGGACCAGAGCAACCATGAACGGTGGGAGAGCAAGTGGAGGAAGCGCAGGCCATGCACTGCGACGCCTGCGAAGGCTAGAAGTTCGGGGTGACGCTGGAAATTTGCGTTCCGGTTCGCTACCTTTTGCGACCGAATGGGCAACGACCCGGAGTTCTGGTTCAGGGAACGGCGGCGGTTCTCGCATTGGCACGGTGACTGAGCTTGCGTATGCGCTCCTCTCTTTTTAGCCGCGCTCTGACAGTATTCGTCGGCCTCCTTCTCGTCGGGGCATGCAGCAGCCCGCCCACGCTGCGGACGCAGTCCCTGTCACAGTCCCCGTCCGTCGACGGGACGCTCTCGGAGTGGGGCGGCGGCCTCACCCGTCTCGGGGACCGGCCCGTGTCGATGAGCGTGGCCCCCACCGACAGCCTCCTGTACCTGGCCGTCGTGATTTCGGACCAGACCCTCATCCGCTCGGTGGCAGAGAAGGGACTCATCGTGTGGGTAGACCCGACGGGCAAACAACAGCACACCTATGGGGTGCAGTATCCGATTGCTCTTCGGGCGCAGCGGGCAGCCCAGAAGAAAGCCGATGCCTCTGCCCCAGGGGGCTCTGGGCGTTCCGCTACGCTTGAGCAGCTGTTTCCGTCGGACCTCGCCGTCATCCGGAACGACACGATCCGACACCGAGTGCCCAGCCGTCTCTCATCGGCCCTGCAGGCCCATGCGACGCTCAACACCGGATCCCTGATCTACGAGGTCGCCATTCCCCTCAACCAGTCTGCCGGCGGCTCCTCGACGGACAGCTGGAAGCATGGGCTCCGCACGCCACTGAGTCGCACAATTGCCATCGGATTGGAGACGCCGGAGTCGGGAGACGAATCCAGTCTTCAGGGCCGCTCCGAAGGAATTCCGTCGGTCACGGGGCAGGGGCGGCGAGGACGGTCTCCGCGTGGACGTCGCGGTCGACGGCAGGGTCAACAGAACACTTCGTCTCCAGACCGGCCTACCCTCAATCTGTGGACGAAAGTCGTGTCGGCCACCCCGCAATGAAAGGGCAGGGAGCGGCGGACGGAGACTGGTTGCGTCTCTTTCTTTCGCATACTATCCTCTCTGGAGGATTTGCAGAAACCAGTTCTCTGCTGCACTGCGGAGAGCTGCTTACTACTCCTTTCCACTGTCTGATTGGCTGTATCCCTGACTCATGGAAGCGGATTCTGCCGTTGCGTTTACGACGTTGGACTACATTATTTTCGGCGCGTATCTGTTTATCATCATAGGGCTTGGGCTCTGGGTGTCCCGCGAGGAGGAGGGGGAGGAAAAAGACAGTGCCGACTATTTTTTGGCGAGCAAGTCACTTCCGTTTTGGGCGATCGGCTCCTCGCTGATTGCGGCCAACATCTCCGCCGAGCAGTTTATCGGCATGAGCGGCTCGGGCTTTCGGGTGGGCCTAGCAATTGCGTCCTACGAGTGGATGGCGGCGGTGACCTTGCTGGTGATCGCTTGGTTCTTTTTGCCGATTTACCTGGAGAAGGAGATTTACACGATGCCCCAGTTTTTGGAGGAGCGCTACGACGGGCGGGTGCGGATGCTCCTGGCCATTTTTTGGCTGCTGGTGTACGTGTTTGTGAACCTGACATCGGTGCTCTACATGGGGGGTCTGTCGATGAACGTGATCATGGGGCTTCCGCTGTGGGGCTCGATTGCGGGCTTGGCCCTCTTTGCGACGGTCTACAGCCTGTACGGGGGACTCAAGGCAGTGGCCTGGACCGACGTGGTGCAGGTGGTGGTCTTGATCGGGGGCGGGCTTCTTACCACCTGGGTGGCGCTTGATGCCTACGGGGGGAGCGGGGCCGGTCCCGTCGGCGGGTTTGCCCAGCTGATGAGCGACGCGTCGAATCGCTTCAACATGATTTTGTTTGAGGGGGAGCTGATGTACCGAAACGATCAGGGACAGCTCATGGACGCTTACCAGCTGTTGCCGGGCTTGAGCGTGCTGTTTGGAGGCCTGTGGGTGGCGAACCTGTTTTACTGGGGCTGCAACCAGTACATCATTCAGCGGGCCCTGGCGGCCAAGAGCCTGAAGGAGGCGAAGCGAGGCTTGGCCTTTGCCGGGTACTTGAAGCTGTTGCTTCCGCTGATCGTGGTGGTGCCGGGAATCGTGGCCTACGCTCTGGGGCCGGAGGCTGTGACGAGAGGCGACGAAGCCTACCCGTGGCTCCTGGGACAGTTTGTGCCGTCGGGCTTCCGAGGGGTGGCCTTCGCGGCGCTGGTGGCGGCGATCGTCTCCTCGCTCGCCTCGATGATGAACAGCGCGTCGACGATATTCACGATGGACCTGTACCGCAACTACACGAGCCGGGAGGAGGTCTCCGAGCGGCGCCTGGTACGGATCGGGCGAGTGGTGGCGCTGGTGTGCATTGTGATTGCGACGCTTTTGGCCCCGCAGCTCGCGACGCTCGATCAGGTCTTTCAGTACATTCAGGAGTACACCGGATTTGTGAGTCCGGGAGTGTTAGCGATTTTCATCATGGGGCTGTTTTGGAAGAAGGCCACGCCGAACGCGGCGCTGGTGTCGGCGGTGCTGAGCATTCCGCTCTCGGCGGCGTTTAAGTTTTGGACGCCGAATGTTGCGTTCCTAAATCGGATGCTGATTGTGTTTTTCATTTCGATGGCGCTGATCATGGGGATCTCATTGGTAGAGAACCGGGGGAGGGACCACCCCAATGCGATTCAGATCCGCGATGTGGAGCAGGAGCGGGACCCGGTGTTTACGGTGGCGGCGTTCGGGATTATGGGGATTACCGCTGCCCTGTACGTCATCTTCTGGTAGTCCTAGTGGACTGTGCCTCCCGCGCTATGAAAGGCGTCGTGAACAAGAAGTATCACGTTCGCCTCACTGACAACAAGTAGCGCGAGACGCTTCAAGACCTGATTCGCTCTGGTGAAGTTCCAGCTCGCCGTCGAAGCCCTCGACTCAATTGACCACTATTCCCCAATTCTGGACGTTGGCGTGCGGGCAACCTCTTCGAGCGAGCCCATGTCGGGCTGGTACGGCCGCAGGGTGAAGCCGTACGTGTACGATTGTTCTCGCAGCTGGTATTTC
>CAZBIB010000146.1:0-8540 GCA_964491575.1 uncultured Salinivenus sp.
AAAACCCGAGCACCCCCACCAGCACCGTCACCAGCACGCGCTGGAGGAGGCTGCTTTCCTTGGCCCCCACAATGTTGATCGTGCCGAAGGCGAGGGTCAGCGCGGCCGCCAGTGGCTTGATGGGCACGTCGGCGTAGATGGCCAGATAGGCGCCCATCCCGATGAGGGCGAACGCGCTCTTGAAGACAAGGGCGAGCCACGTCCCGAGCCCGCCCACCGTACCCGCCAGCGGGCCCAGACTGCGATCCAGAAAGTAGTAGGTGCCCCCTGCCTTGGGCATGGCCGTGGACAGCTCCGCCATGCTGTACATGGACGGCAGGATGAGCACCCCCGCCACGAGGTACGCGAGAATCACGGAGGGACCGGTCTCGGCCGCCGCGATGCCCGGGAGTAGGAAGAACCCGGAGCTGAACATCGCTCCCGTGCTGATCGCGTAGACGTCATAGAGCGTCAGGTCCTTTTTGAGCGACGAGCTCGAAGCCATAGCTCCCGAGCGTTGATTGGAGAAGGGAAGGATAGGTTGTGAATTCCATCTGCCCCGCAAGTTCCTCGGCTCGCCAAAACTTGACGGTGCGCCTGTAGACGAGAGCTACGAGGACGAAATCTCAATGGGCGCGGTCTTCTGGAAGGACTCTTGCCGCGACCCGAAGAGGCGCTCCGTAAACGAACGCTCGTGGGCCCTTTCTGCCAGGATGACGGAGATGTCCACCTGCTCAACGACGTCGAGGGCCCCGATGTCGCCGGTAAGCCGCGATAGGAGCCCCTCTTCGCTCGCCCCCAGGATGAGGAGCGTGTGGTCCTGGGCCCGGGCGGCGATGGCCTCGTTCACACTGTTGGAGACGTCAACGAACTGCGTTGCGTCGCCGAGGCCATGGGTAGCGGCCCACTCGGCCAGTTTCTCCTCATGGGCGGTCCGGTCGTTCGGGTCGGAAGTCACGTTTTGGAGGGTAACGTCGGCCCCAAACTCGTCGCGGAGTACCCGGGCCACGTCCGCGCTCACCACCGAGCCCGGCCCTCCGCGCGTGGGTACGAGGATGCGAGACGGATCGAAGCCCCGGTCCCGAAACACGACAAAGTCGCACGCCAGCGTGTCCAGCAGGTCTCCGGCAAAGCTCTCCACCCGTCCCGGCGAGCCGTGCGCGCCGGACCCCCAGCCGAGAACGACCACGTCAGCCTTTTGGGTTTGGGCCGCGTCGAAGATTTCGGAATAAGCGTCGCGGGCGATAATCGTGTGCGTTTCCACGTCGACCCCGAGCGTTTCCGCATCGTCGCGGGCCGCTGCCAGGAGCTCTCTCGACTCCGTATCGAGCTCATCCATGTGGCGCATTCCCGCCTCCAGCGGCACCTGGTAGGGCACCTCTACGATGTGAACGGCCACCACGACGCCGTTCTCGTGCTGTTTAGCGAAGCTGCTGGCCAGGGTGATCAGGTTCTTCTCATGCTCGGGATTTGCGAGGGGCACCATCACGCGGTAACGCGACGCATCGGGCTGGACGGCTTCGGCCGCCACCACGGCCGGCTCGGGCCACTCCTCGGACTGTCGAATCACCCGGCTTCCAAACACGCCCTGCTTTTCCGTCTGCCCCCGCACGTAGACGTAAAACCACGCCACGGCGACAGCCACGAAGAGCAGGCTCAGAAGAATCTCGATGCCGTTCATGAACGCAATGAGTCCGAACGAGGCAATGGCGCCGAGGATGGGAACGACCGGATAGAGGGGAACGGTGTAGTCCGGCTGATATTCCGGCACGTCCGCCTCGCGCATCACGATGAGCGCCAGGTTGAGCAGGCCGTAGACGATGAGGTGGAGCACGCTCCCCGCCTTGGCCAGCGTCTTCACGTCGCCGACGACGATGAACAGCAGGATGAGCCCGCCGGTGAGGGCAATCGAGCGGTGGGGTGTGGCGTAGCGCTCGTGGATGGCATTGAGCCAGTCGGACACTAGCTTGTCGCGGCCCATCGCGAAGTTGATCCGCGAGGAGGCGAGGATCGACGCGTTGGCGCTGGAGGCGGTGGCCAGCAAGCCGCCCACCGTGAGGGCGACCATCCCCACGGGCCCGAGAACAACTCTCGCCACCTCGACGACGGCAATGCCCTCGACGTTCGCGATCTCCTGCCACGGCAGCACGGCGTTTACGAGCAACATAATGACCGCGTAGAGAACCGTGACGATGAGCACGCTCCCAATGATGGCCAGCGGCAGGTTGCGGCCAGGATTCTTTATCTCCTCGGCAACCGTCGTGATTTTGGCGAAGCCGAGGAAGGACACGAAGACGAGCGCTGTGGCCGGCAGCACCGTCTCCCACCCTTTCGGCGCCAGGGGGACCAGCGTTGCGGCGTCGGCCGTCCACGCGCAGGCCGCCATGAACACGGCGAGGATTCCGAGAAGGGTAATCACAATGACGTTCTGCAGCTTGCCCGTCTCCTTGGCCCCCACGTAATTGACCCCAACGAAGAACACGCCGGCCAGCAGGGCGCACATCTGGCCGTCGGTGAGCGTGAGGCCTGCGAGGTGCAGTTCGGGGAAGGGGAGAAAGCCGACGACGTAGCTGCCGAAGCCGAGGGCGTAAAAGGCCGAAGCGAACGCCAGTCCCATCCAGTTGCCGAGCCCCGCGATGCTTCCGAAAAGCGGGCCGAGCGCGTGGTTGACGTAGTAGTAGCTGCCGCCGGCCTTGGGCATCGCCGTCCCCAACTCGCTGGCAGACATGGCGGTGAAGATAGAGATGATCCCTCCTATGACGAACGAGAGGGCCACGATGGGACCGGCGACTTCGGTGGCGGGGCCCGGCAGCACAAAGATGCCGGCTCCAATCATGGTGCCGACGCCGATGGTGAGGGCCTCCAGAAGACCCAGGTCCTTCGCAAGTTCGCTCATACAAGATGTAGCACCTCAGGAAGAAAGATCCGAGGGTCGGCAAGTGTGAGCGTCCTCGCCCCGAGGGACGTACGGATGTGGCCTCGAGTCATTCCCTCCGTCCTGATACAGCTCTGTACTTCTCCCTGGTGGGGGCCGGTACCCTGCTACCCGACGTTTGCGACGGAGGGGGGATCGGTGACCTCCTCCACCGACAGGGTCTCTTCTTGCCCCGCCCGTTCTCGATGGGCGAGCAGGATAATCCGATCCCCGGCGCGCGGCTGGGTCGACTGCTCATCCGAGAAGATGGTAAGGCGTTCCCCGCGGACGATAAACATTGGAAACGCCTCCGGACCAAATCGCTCGCGGATCTCCTCGTGGGACATCTTCGCATCCGCCTCAACGACGAACACATCATGGTTGTGCTCAAAGCAGTCTCGAATGTACTCGCAGCTGGTGCCGTCCCCGAAGAGCACGTTCCCCCGCAGGTGCTCGGGCACCTCGCTCTCCGCGTGTCGGCGGCCCGACCGGGCCGGGAGCTGGAAAATGTCGTTCACGTCGAAGACCTCGGACAGGTGAAGTGCGGCGAGGGACGCTACCTCGTCGTTGGGGATCGCGATGACGAGCCGCCCGATGCCGCTCAGATCCAACTCCTCGAGCACTTCTTCGGACAACACGTCGGCCCGCTCGGCGTGGAGACCGCGTTCCCGGGCCCGCTCCACGTGGTCGGGGTTCGAGTCAATGAGCTGCACAGTGATTCCCAGACCCTGCAGGGTCTCTGCGATGCGCTGCACCCACGTGTCGGCCCCCACGAACAGCACGCCCTCCGGGTTCGGGTCCGCCAGGCCGAGGGCATGCGCCACGTACGGAATGGTGAGCCCGTAGACGGCCACCGTCCCCACGATGACCATGAAGACGACGGGGACCAAGGCGTCGGCGGCCTGTGGGAAGATCTCCTGCAACTCGAATCCAAAGAGCGAAGCCACTGCGGCGGCGACGATGCCGCGCGGCGCCAACCACGCCAAAAACGTTTGCTCCCGCCACGATAGGTCCGTGCCCACGCAGGAGATGAGCACGGCCAACGGTCGCACGAACAGAATTAGCACCGCGATAAGTCCCACTGTTCGCCCCCCTACGTACTCGAAGGTGGCCAGGTCGAGTCGCGCGCTCAATACGATGAAGAGGACCCCCAGCAGGAGCACCTGCAGGTTTTCCTTAAACTCGGCAATGCGCTGGACTGGCACGTAGGACTGGTTCGCCAGAGCCACGCCCATGAGGGTGGCCGTGATGAGCCCCGCCTCGTGCTGCAGCGCCTCGGAGCCCACGAAGGCCACGACGAGAAGCGTCAGCGTGAGTGGATTGTGAAGATATCCGGGCACGAGCCGGCGATGGAGCGTAAAGACGATCAGGGCCGCCGCGGCTCCTCCAATGGTAATGCTCGCCGCCGCAGCGAGCCCGAGACCCTCCAGGACATGGAGCGTAGCATCCACGGCCCCGGCAGAGGCACTACCCGGCTCATTGAGCAGAAGAATCACCTCCAGCACAAAAGTCGCAAGGATGGCCCCTACGGGATCAATCGTAATGCCCTCCCACTTGGCCACCGCCCCGATCCGTCCCTTTGGGCGAATTTCCCGAAGCAGAGGCATGATGACGGTCGGCCCCGTCACTACCAGAATGGCTCCGGTGAGCAGCGACAGTTCGACCCCAAAGTCTTCGATCAGGTACACCGCGCCGGCGCCCACCAGCCACGTCACGAGAACCCCAACGGTCACCAAGTTCCGGGCCGGTCTGCCGACCTCTCGCAGCTCTGAGAGGCGGAGGTTGAGCCCGCCCTCAAAGAGAATGACGCCGATGGCGATCGACACAAACGGATACACCCACTCACCCTGCAGCACCGCCGGATCGATGACGCCGAAGACGGGTCCGGCCAAAAACCCGGCGACGAGGAGAATCAGAATCGACGGCAGCTGGTAATGCCACGCCAACCACTGTGCCCCCACGCCCAGCACCAGAATAAGGGCGACACCGAAAAGAAACGTCACGGCCACTCGGCTCCGATGCGAGGAACAGTCGAGAAAGGCTGTCCGAATCGTCGACACGTGTGCCCCCGGTGTCGGTTTCATGGAAGCGATTCAGCGCACGGGTACTTCTCTTTGGAGGATTTCTTTTTCTGCCTGGCCCATGACCGACGCCACCGGTCAAACCGAGCGAGCCCATCGGACACAATCTATGCGGGCAAAAGGAATCCCCCGGGACACGAAAGCGGGGTCCGGCAGTGCGCAGAGGGAACTATTCCTTCCAGTAGCTGAGCG
Source organism: uncultured Salinivenus sp. (assembly GCA_964491575.1). GTDB lineage: Bacteria > Bacteroidota > Rhodothermia > Rhodothermales > Salinibacteraceae > Salinibacter. Next base: position 5,167 of record CAZBIB010000146.1, read on the forward strand.
TCAGCACCACGAGAAACGTCATCACTTCCAGTCGCCCCGCCACCATCAGCAGGCACATGACCAGCTTCGTCGGGATGGGCAGTCCCTCAAAACTGCCCATGGGCCCCAGCATGCCGAATCCCGGGCCGATGTTGCCCAGGACCGCCAGCGTGCCGGTCAGGGCCTCGTTGAGCGCAAGGTCCAACCCGGCGCGATGGGCATCCACAGCGACGAACGCAGTGCCCCCAATCACCAGAAGAAGGTACGTGAGGATCATCACAAGAATGCCCCGCACCACTGGCTCCTTCACCGTGCGCCGCCCCAGCCACATCGGTCGGACGGACGAGGGATGGATCATCTGAAAGAGCTCGCGCCCAATGACCTTCACGCCCACAATCCAGCGCATGAGCTTGAGGCCCCCGGACGTGCTGCCGACGCACCCGCTCGCGAACATGAGGACGAGCAGGACGACGAGGACCTCCTCGCTCCAGACGGCAAAGTCGGTGCTTGCGTACCCGGTCGTCGTGAGCAGGGTGGCCGTCTGGAACGTGCCCTGCCGGAGGGTCTCCTCGAGGGTCGCGAATTGCCCGTTGTTCCAGAGCATGAGGCTGACCAGGAGGCTCCCGGTCGCAAAGATCGACAGATACACCTTGAACTCGGTGTTGCGGGTGGGGGCCGCGGGGTCGGAAAAGAGGGTTTGCCAGAGCAGGGTAAAGTTCATCGCAGCCACGAACATGAACGGCACGATGAGCCACTGCACGACGGGCGCGAAGGCTTCGATGCTGCGAGCCTCCGGCGAGAAGCCGCCAGACGGGATCGTCGTAAAGACGTGTGCGAGGGCGTTGTACGGCGTCATGTTGGGGGCGAGGCCACCGTAGTGCACGCCCAGGAGCAGACTCAGGAGCACTGCCGAGCAGCCGACGTACAGAAGCCAGAGGCGCTGGGCCGTTTTCGCAATGTGGGGAGTCAGTCGCTCCAGGCGAGGGCCGGGCACCTCCGCGTCGAGAAACTGCGCTCCTCCGGCCGACAGGCGCGGCAGGATGGCCACCGCAAGCGCGAGGATGCCCATGCCGGCAATCCACTGCGTGAGCTGTCGCCACAGCATGAGCGCCGTCCCGTGCTTCTCGATCGAAATGTCCAGCAGAATCGTGGAGCCGGTGGCCGAAAAGCCGCTGAAGCTCTCAAAGATTGCGTTGACGGGAGCGGCAAAGCTCCCGGTGCCGCTCATGTGGTAGGGAATGCTTCCCAGGAGCGACACCCCGATCCAGGTGAGCGTCACCAGCAAAAACCCGTCCTCGACGGTCAGTTCACTGTCCGAGCCGACCCACTCTCCCGTAACGCCGATCCCGAACGACACCGCCAGGGGCACGAGGAAAGGCCACAGTGAGGTGCCGTGGTACAGCGCTGCTGCCACCGGCACCAGAAACACCGCCGCGAACCACTTGAAGACCGGCCCCAGCACGCTGCATACGCGCCGCAATCGACGACCCAAAATCATATTGCCTCCAATACCTCATCTGCTACCTTCGCGTCGACGAACAGGACGAGGTGGTCGCGTCCCTGGAGTACCGTTTTCCCTCGGGGAACGAGGACCTTCTCGTTCCGAATGACGGCCCCGAGCACGAAGTTGTGGGGCACCTCCTGGGCGGCCTGCCGCAGCGGACGCCCGGCGAGGGGGCTGTCGGCGGAAAGTTCGACCTCCACGACTTCCCCGCGGTCGTCCTCGACGAACGTGATCTTTTCCACCCAGCGCGTGCGGGTGTGCCGCAGGATTTCCTCGATCACCTCGCGGCGCGGATTGACCGTCACGTCGATGCCGCTGGACGAGAAGACCGACTCGTACTTCCCATTGTGAACTACGGACAGCACCTGCGACGCCCCGAGCTCCCGGCTCAGGACGGAGGTGAGCAGGTTGCGCTCGTCAGGCGTCAGGGCCGACACGACGAGGTCCGCGTCCGCCACGCCCTCCCGACGCAGAAACGACGGGTCGGTCGCATCGTCCTGCAGGACCAGGGTGTTGGGTAATTCCTGGGCCAGCACCTGAGCGCGCTTGGGATCCTTCTCGACGAGGCGCGGCTCCAGGCCTCGTTGCTCCAACATCCGGGCCGTCTGGAACCCAATCTCGCCGCCGCCCAGAATCATGACGCGGCGGGTCCGATGGAGTTGAGTTTGGGAGGCGAGCCGATTCCCAAACTGCTCCACCTGACTCGGCTGTCCGATGACGAGCAGCCGGGTGCCGGCCCGAAGCTGCGTGGAGCCGCGCACGATCTCCATGCGCTCGTCGTCGAACACGGCGACCAGGTTGACCCCCTTCGTAAGATTGAGGGCCTGAACGGTCTGGTCGTTGACCGGGCTCTCCTCCGGGATGGTAAACTCGGCCATGACGACGCGGCCCTGCCCGAAATACTCGACGTCCCGCGCCGTGGGCAGGCCGGCCACCTCCACGATGTTTCGGGCGGTCAGGTGATCGGCCCCCACCATGAAGTCGACGTTGAAGGCCTCCCGGAGTTGAGACCACGTGGCGAGGTACTCCGTCTCGGCCACGCGGGCGATCGTGAATGCCCCGGAATTGAGTGCCCGGGCCGTGCTGCAGATCAAGATATTGCTCCGGTCGTCGCTCGTGCTTCCAATCACGAGGTCCGCCTCCGGCACCTCCGCCGTCTTGAGGACATCGACCTTGGCGCCGTTGCCCTCGTGGGTGAGCACGTCGGCTTCGGCCCGGATCGATTCGAGGCGCTCGGGATCCTTGTCGACCACGATGACCTCGTGGTTCCCGGCCAGCGCATGGGCGACGCTGCGCCCGACCTGTCCGACGCCAATGACAACGACCTTCATCGGTAGACGCTTCGTTATTGGAAAGGCTCTGCGGGGCCGTGGGGCGGAAGGGACCTGCGTACAGAGTCGTCTTTGGGTTCAGGGATCGGTTCCAGTCAGCAACCCTCCACAAAAATGGCCGCCGAGAGACGAAAACTACAAGGGCTGGAATGTATCGTTCGTGTGTAGGAGCGTCCAGCCTCGAGGGCGGCACGGGTTTGCGGTGGGGAAAGCTTCGGACGGGTCCCCGGGCGGAGCAATAGAATGAGGAAGAGCCGAAATTGCGCCGCACTGCTCGCGGGGCGATGCGGGATGAGGGCCTCTCGAACACACACCATGAATGCATCGGCGAAAATGGTGTGGGGAAATGGGTTGGAAGAGAGAAGGATCGTGCCGCGAGCCGCGTTACTCTTCTGGAGACGTCGTAAACCCGACGCGTTCCTTCAACCGTTTCACCCCCTCCGCAGCCCGCACCGAGAGGGTGTCGGGTACGTAGCGGCGCACCATGAGGACCGAGCAGTCGGCCCGGTCGGCCACCACGTCGGGGATGGAGCCGAAGAGCACCTGGCGCAGGCTCCACT
>CAZBIB010000147.1:0-8518 GCA_964491575.1 uncultured Salinivenus sp.
TGGGCAAGCGGGCCGAGCAGGGCGGCATCATCAAGGACGGGGCGAAGATGGTGAACGCCGTGTCCAACTCCACGGTGCCCAAGCTCACCGTTGTGGTGGGCAACTCGTACGGCGCTGGCAACTACGCGATGTGCGGACGCGCCTACGACCCGCGCCTGGTGCTGGCGTGGCCGACGGCCAAGATTGCGGTGATGGGGGGGCAGCAGGCCTCAAAGGTGCTCAAGCAGATCCGGGTGCGGCAGCTCGAAAAGCAGGGCGAGGAGTTGTCCGAGGAGGAAGAGCAGGAGCTACTCTCCGAGATTCAGGATCGCTACAAGGAGCAGACGACGCCCTACTATGCCGCGGCGCGGCTCTGGGTGGATGCCCTCATTGATCCGGTCGACACCCGCGACTGGCTCACCCGCGGGCTGAACATGGTGGACCACCAGCCGACCCTAGAGCGGTTCAATCCGGGCGTTATTCAGACGTGAAAGATTCTCTCTGAGTCGCCAAGGTGGCGGAGGAGAGCCGTCCTGCGGGGACGGCTTTGCAAGGGTAGGAGCTTTCAAGACATGCAGCCGTAGGCACTCCCTCCATTCCTCCATGATGCTTAGACTGTGATGGAATCCAATTCAACCAGCCTTCGGGCGCGGATGAAGCGCCGTCTTCCCGATTTTGACCGAATGCGCGACCAGATTCGAGCGCGGGCGCAAAGCTTACGTCGCCGCCTCCGAGGCGCGGAGGACGAATCGCTCATGGAACGGGTGGCCAAGATCGACGAGGAGTACGTGGAACGGGAGGCGAAAGACATCTCGGAGGTCGACCTCGACACCGTCGTCGATCGGGCGGAGGCCATCGAGGAGCGGTTTCAAAGGAGCGGGCCACTGCAACGCCTGCTCGAAGACGGCCGCCTTCTGCTTGAACTCGTGCGCGACGCTCGGCGTGGCCGCTACCGCGCGGTGCCGGTGTGGACGCTCAGCGCCGCGGGTTTTGCGTTGCTTTACGTTCTCAACCCATTCGACCTGGTGCCCGACGCGCTCCCGCTCCTGGGACTGCTCGACGATGCGGCGGTCGTGTCGGCCTGCCTCTCTCTCGTGGAACAGGACTTGCGCGATTACCGGGCGTGGAGGCGAGCCCGACTGGCGGAGACGGAGAACGGAGAGGAGGGGGATTCGGCCAACGCCCTAATCTCGTCGTAACAGTACGGTCCCTGCTGCGCCGTATCGTAACTCTGGAGTGCTTGCACACCTTACTAGACCCGTCGCCGAGAGGCGATTTATCCCATGCTCCCGTGGAACTTTGAGGGCGACACGTCCGAGCCCGCCCACGATCCGACGATGGCGCCGCACAAGCGGCAGTCCTACGAGGAGGAACTGGCCAACGCCATCACGCACGGCATTGGCCTGGTGCTGAGCGTCATCGGCTGGGTGGGGCTGCTGATCCTTTCCGGCTTGGCGGGGACGGGGTGGGACTTGGCCGCCGCGGCCGTCTTTGGGGGGACGATGGTTTTTCTGTACGCCACGTCCACGCTCTACCACAGCGTCGGCACCCCGCGTCTGAAGCAGACGCTGCGGATGCTCGACCATATCGCCATCTTTCTTCTCATCGCGGGTACATACACGCCGTTTGCTGGGCTTCTCATGCGAAGCGGATGGGGCTGGACTGTGCTGGCGCTGGTGTGGGGCCTTGCCCTGGCCGGACTGCTCTTCAAGCTCCTATCCACGCACCGCTTCCACCCGACGGCCACCTTACTCTACCTGGCCATGGGCTGGCTCGGGGTCCTCTTTGTGGATCCCATGAGCGCCGCGCTCCCAATCGGAGGCCTGCTCCTGGTGGTGGCGGGCGGACTGGCCTATACCATTGGCGTCGTCTTCTACGGCTGGCACTCCCTCCGCTACAGCCACGCGATCTGGCACATTTTCGTCCTCGTCGGCAGCATCTGCCACTACGCTGCCGTGGTGCTCTACGTGCTCTGACGATAGGCGAAAGGGCGATTAGGTGGAAAATGAGTAGGTGCCCAGTTCTTCGCCCAGGTCCGTGTGCGGGAAGATCGAGCGGGCCTCGCGCAGGGCGTCGCTCTTGTCGCCGGGCGGGAGGTGGACGAGGAGAAGACGGTCCACGCCGGCTTCCGACGCGACTTCCGCCGCCCCGGCTGCTGTCGAATGGTTGTCGCCGACGCCATTGGCCTCGTGGACGAGCACGTCGGCGTTCTGAGCCAGGTGCACCACGCTGGACGTGGGGGCCGTGTCGCAGGAGTAGGCAAGTACACGGTCGGTGGAGCTGTGCTCGAACCGGAGGCCGACACTGGGTGTGTCGCCGTGGTCGACGGGCGCGGCGGTGACGGTCCACGGCGTCCCGCTCCACACCCGAGCGTTTCGCTTGTGTCGCACAGCGCGCCAATCGATGTCGGGCACGCCCTCCCAGCCCTCGTGCACCGGCTCGAACGCGTCCCACACGCGCTGCGCCTGCGCCAAGGCCGGTTCAATGCCGCAGACGGGGATGGAGCGCTCGCGGCCGTCCAGCCAGATCTTTTCCATGAAGAGCGGGAAGCCGCTCACGTGGTCCATGTGCGCGTGGGTGATGATGAGGCCGTCCACGTGATCGATGGACTGGTCGCAGGCGAGCAGGCGCTGGAGCACGTCGCCGCCACAGTCTACGAGGAGAGCGTTCGGGGGCGAGGCATCGTCGGTGACGGCCAGCATGGTGGTGGTGCGGTGCGGATCGCTGATGGCGGCGCCGGTGCCGAGAAGGTGGAAGGATGGCATGGCAGGCAGTTTCGAATTGCGAATTTCGATGTGCGAGTCGCCTTGTTCTATAACCTAACAAATTCGACCCTCGAAAATCGACATTCGAAATTGTCCTACCGGCTGCGCTGAATCGCAAACTGCGTGAGACCAACCAGCGACGTCCGGGCCTCCGAGGGGGGGAGCGCCCGGAGCAGGGAGCGCGCTTCCGCCGCCAGCGACTCCATCTTTGATCGGGCGTACTCGATGCCCCCGTGCTCGTCCACGAACGTCGCGATGGTCCGAAGGTCGCCGCGGTCCTTGTCATCCTGGTCGACGAGCTTGAGGATGCGCTTCTTCTCGTGGCGGCTCGCCTCGCGCAGCGACACGATGAGGGGCAGCGTCATCTTCTTCTCCTGCAGGTCGATCCCGATGGGCTTTCCCGCGTCCTCGACGCTGAAGTCGAAGAGGTCGTCCCGGATCTGGAAGGCGAGGCCCAGGGTTTCGCCGAACTCCTCCATGCGCTCGATGAGAGCCTCGTCGTCGGTAACGCTGACCGCCCCGCTTGTGGTGCAGGCGGAGATGAGGGAGGCCGTTTTGTCAGAGATGATGCGGAAATACGTTTCCTCATCGATGTCGAGCAGGCGCGACTTCTCGATTTGCAGAAGCTCGCCCTCGCTCATGCGCCGCACCGCGTCGGACAGGGTGTGGAGGACCGAATAGTCGTCGTGGTCGAGCGAGAGCAGGAGGCCGCGGCTCAGCAGGAAGTCGCCGAGCAGGACGGCGATTTTGTTTTTCCAGAGGGCATTGATCGAGAACACCCCCCGGCGTTCCTCCGCGTCATCCACCACGTCGTCGTGCACGAGCGTGGCTGTGTGCAGCAGCTCCACCAGCGCGGCGGCCCGGTGGGTCATGTCCGTCGTCGTGCTGCCGCAGGCCTGCGCCGACAGCAGCACCAGCAGCGGCCGGATGCGCTTGCCCTTCTGCCACAGCACGTACTGGGTGATCTTGTCCAGCAGCATGTGGTCCGAGCGCATCGCCTCCCGGAAGTACGAGCGAAAGGCATCGAGGTCGTTCTCCACCGGCACGCGGATCTCGTCGAGGGTGGTGGGCACCGGTCGGTCCAGGGACAGCGTATCCCTGTCGGGGTCTGAGACATCGGAGGAAGCACGGCCGTCCGAGGCGGGCGAGGACGTGTCGGGCATTTCAGTTTTCAGTTTGAATTGAAAGCCACTACGGCAGGTACGGCCCGGTAGGGGAAAGGTTTGCTGATTGATGCGTGATCCGTGAGGCGTGAGACCGTAGGGGTCACATCCATCACGTATCACTCTTCACGAATCACGATTCACTCATCCGAACTGGTACGCCCGTTGCCGAAGGAGGAACAGGAAGAAGGGCACGCCGCAGATGGCCGTCAGGATGCCGACGGGGAGCTCCTGGCCGGGAAGGAGGGTGCGGGCGGCGAGGTCGGCCCAGCAGAGGAAGATGGCGCCCGCGACGAAGCTCAGGGGGACTAGGCGCCGGTGCGGCACGCCCACCATCAGTCGCACGGCGTGCGGCACAATGAGCCCCACGAACCCGATGGCCCCCGATACGGCCACCAGCGATCCGGTCACCAGCGTGGCCAGCACGATGAGCGCTCGTTTCAAAGCCTCGACCGGCATGCCGAGGCTTTGCGCCGGCTCCTCTCCCATCAGCATCGCGTCAAGTGGGCGAGCCAGCACCAGCATCGCGCCGAGGCCGAGAGCGGTAACGAGCGCGGGGAAAGGGAGGATGCTCCACCGCGCCCCGCTCAGCGAGCCGAGCAGCCAGAAGAGCACCGCCCGCAGCTTGTCAGGCTCCGGCGACGAAAAAGTGACGAACGAGGTGACCGATGCCATGAGGGCCGACATGGCCACGCCGGCCAGCAGCAGCCGGGCCACCGACACGCGATTGCCGTCACGGGCCACTAGGTAGACGATGGTGATGGAGACGAGCCCTCCGGCAAAGGCCGCCACCGGCATTGTCGCAGTTTTGCTGAGCAGAGGCGGCAGAAAGCCGAGGTAGAACAGCGACGCCCCCGCCGATGCTCCGCTGGAGATGCCCAGGATATAGGGCTCCGCGAGCGGGTTGCGCACGAGCGTCTGCATCGCCACCCCGATGATGGAGAGCCCGCCGCCCACGACGCAGGCCAGCACGGCCCGCGGCAGGCGCAGCCGCCACACGATGCGGTCGAGCGTAGGAGCAGGAGCCGAGCCGAGCCCGAACAGGTGGTGGGCGAACACCCGGTAGACATCGCCCCAGGCCGTGGCCGTGCTCCCCACAGCTACAGCCGCCCCCACAGTGACGACCAGAAGCATCGTCAAGCCCAGACCGACGAGCCACGGTCGCCTCATGGAGCCGGGGGAGAGGACTTGGGAGAAGAGGAGTCGTGTGCAGCGGGAGACGTGGGCGAGGAAAACCGCTCCGGATGCAGGCGGCGGGCCAGCCGGCGTGTCCCCTCCAGCACGCGCGGCGCGGGCCGGGCGAAGAGAGGCGCAGAGAAGCTATACACCCGGTCGTTCCGGAGGGCCGGCACCACGTCCCACGTGGGATGCAGGTCGAGGAGGCGGGAGGAATCGTAGTCGGAGCCCCAGAGGCCCACGATCACGTCCGGCTCCTCGGTGAGGACGTACTCGTCGCTGAGGGTGGGCGCCTGGTTTTCAATGTCGACCGTGATGCTTCGCCCTCCCGCCAGCTCCACGAGCGTATGCACGTAGCTCCCTTTGCCGAAGCTGTAGAGTGTGTCGTCGCCGACGAGGGCCAGCACCCGGGGCCGCTGATCGGCGGGCAGGGATCCCGTCCGGGCCTGCAGCGCCTCGATCTCCCGCTCCAGGGCCGCCGCGCTGTCCGTTGCGGCCGCCTCGGTGCCCAGGAGTCGGCCCGTGGTGCGGATGCTGTTGAGAATGTCGTCGAGGGAGTTGAACGAGAAAAAGTAGATGGGAATGTCTAGGGCCTCGAACGTCTCGATATCCTTGGGGGCGTTGATCTGATCGGTGGCCAGCACAAGATCCGGTTCCTGCGCCGCCACGGCCTCAAAGTCGACCGGCAGGGCGCTCACGTGCGGCAGCGTGTCGACGGGCGGCGGGTAGTCGCCCGACTTTGTGATGGCCACGAGCGTGGAGCCGGCCCCGGCGGCGTGCACGATCTCTGTGAGGTTGGGGGCCAGGGAGACGACACGGGTCATAGTGGGAGCGAGGGTGACGGTTCGACCGAGGTCGTCGGTGACGGTCCGAGCCGTCTCGTCCGACGAGGAGCGCCCGCAGCCCGCGCTGAACAGGAGGACGAGGAGCAGTAGGCCGAGGAAGCGGCGGGTCATTGAGGACGAGTGGTGGAGAAGGAAGACCGGGGAGCAGGCGCCGTCCTAATACTACAGGGCGCGGAAGGTGTTGGCCCCTGTTTCGTGGTAGGGCAGGCCAGGGAGAAATCGAATTTTTCCTGAGAATGGGTATTTTTGCTCCAAGAGGAGAAGGATTCCGGGAGGCATTGGACAGAAAGGGGTAACATTTTTACATTACTGCTGCCCACCTAACAAGGGGTTGTCTCGGCCCACCGTCACGCGTTACGCATTGTAACGATTGGGGGGGGGCGGTTCATCTTCTCTAAAAAGAGATCAGGATTCCTATGAGCAAGCGGATTTTTGTTGTCGACGACGAACCGAAGATCGGCAACCTCTTTAGCAATGTGCTGGAGCGGGACGGCTACGAGGTCGAAGCGTTCGTCAGCCCGCACTCGCTGATTGATGCGCTAGACGAGGGAAGCGAGGAGCCCGACGTCGTGGTGACGGACATGATTATGCCGGAGATGAATGGGGTGGAGCTTATGGAAATCCTGCAGGAGCGGGAGCTCGACGTGCCCATCATCATCATGACGGCCCACTCCTCGGTGCAGACGGCCGTGGAGGCCATGCGGCAAGGGGCGTTTCACTACCTCGAAAAGCCCGTGAACCTGGAGGAAATGCGGGCTCTACTGGAAAAAGCCATCGAGCTGTACGGGGCGCAGCAGGAGCTCAAGCAGATCAAGACGGAGAAGCAAAAGCAGTACCCAATCGAGGGCATTCTGGGGGAGAGTGATCCGATCGTGAAGGTCCGCGACACCATCGAGACGCTCTGCAACGCCTCCAACACGACGGTCCTGTTTACCGGCGAAACGGGGACGGGCAAAAACTTGACGGCGAAGACCCTGCACTACAACTCGCCCCGGGCTGAGGAGTCGTTCACCGACATCGATTGTGCCTCCCTTCCGGACAACCTGCTCGAAGCGGAACTCTTTGGCTACGAAGAGGGCGCCTTCACCGACGCGCGCGACTCGAAGGAAGGCCTGATCGAGGTGGCCGACGGGGGCACGCTGTTCCTTGACGAGATTGACTCGATGAGCCTGGCGCTGCAGGCGAAGTTGCTCTCGTTTCTCGAAAGCCGCGAGTTTCGGCGCCTTGGGGGCGTGAAAGACAAGACGGCCGATGTGCGGATTCTTTGTGCTACCAACGCCGATCTGGAGCAGAGCGTGCAGGAGGGGAACTTCCGCAAAGACCTCTTCTTCCGCATCAACGTGGTGAACGTAAAACTGCCCCGTCTCCGGCAGATGGGAGACGACGTCATTCTGATTGGAAAGCAGATCGTGTCGGAGTTCAACCGAGAGTTCGGGCGCGACGTAAAGGGGTTCACCGATGCGGCCAAGGAGAAGCTGCTCAATCACACGTGGCCCGGCAACGTGCGGGAGCTCCGCAACGTGATTGAGCGAGCGATGATTTTCTTGGACGGCGAGCGCATTGAGGCAGACGACCTGACCCTGGCCCCGCCCAGTCGGCTCGACGGCCACGAGCCCATCGGCGATGGATTCCGGTATGGGCTGGGCCGCACGCTCGAAGAGGTGGAAAAAGCGTACATCCGTCGCACCCTAGAAACCCGGACCAACGACAGCTACGCCGACATCGCCGAGGACCTCGGCATCTCCAAGAAAACGCTCTGGGACAAGCGCAAGCGGTATAACCTCGACGAGGTGGTGGAGCGATGAGAAGCTGTAGGAGAGAATGGGGGAGTGGGTGAAAGGGGGAAGAGGGCTGTGAAGGCTAGTGCTTCGTCAGTCGTAATTTTTAGATCGCCATTTCTGCGTTCTTCTGCACGAATGCGTAGAATGGGCTGGGACGGAAGACTTCGCGAATCAAATTCCGTCGAACTCGATAGTACCGTCGTCCACCGGGGTTAATCTCGCGCCGGTGTTGCACTCTCGATCGTGAATCCAGTTGTCAGGCGCGCCCGCCCCCGAGCCCATGCAGATGACCCACGTCTCGGAGTATCGTCCCCCGCAGGTTCCCAGTGTTGACGAGGTGGCCGCAAAAGAACGCGCCTCGCGGCTGGCCAGTCGCAGCATCAAAACCGAGGCGAAGGTGGAAGGCCTGAAGATGCTCATCGCAATGCTCGACCTGACGACCCTGGAGGGGGCGGATACGCCCGGCAAGGTCCGCTCGCTGTGCCAGAAGGCCCGCACGCCGGACCCGGACCGCGACTACCCCTCCGTGGGGGCTGTCTGCGTCTACCCGCCCATGGTGCCGGTGGCGCGAGAGCAGGTGGAAGGCACGGACATTCGGGTCGCGTCGGTGGCCAGCTACTTTCCCAGTGGGCAGGCGGCGCTCGACGAGCGCGTCGAGGAGGTCGAGCGGGTTCGGGACGCCGGGGCCGACGAGATTGACGTGGTGATGAACCGGAATGCCTTCCTGTCCGGCGAGTACGGGCGAGTACACCGAGAGATTAGCGCTCTGGCCGAGGCGTCCGGCGACGCGCACCTGAAGGTGATCCTGG
>CAZBIB010000148.1:0-8433 GCA_964491575.1 uncultured Salinivenus sp.
GCGGCGGGATGCGCACCTTCTCGCGCAGCTCGCGGATGTCGTCGACCTTGTTGTTCGACGCCGCGTCCATCTCGAAGACGTTGAGGCTGCGCCCCGCCTCGAACGACTCGCACGAGTCGCATTCGCAGCACGGCTCCGCCTCGTCCTCTCGCTCCTCCTTCGGCGTCTCGCAGTTGATGGCCTTCGCCAGGATGCGGGCCGCCGTGGTCTTGCCCACGCCCCGGGGGCCGCTAAACAGATAGGCGTGCGCGAGGCGCTCCAGCCGAATGGCGTTTTTGAGCGTCTCGGTGACGTGCTCCTGCGCAACGACTTCCTTAAAGAGCGACGGCCGGTACTTGCGCGCAGTGACGAGGTATCGCTGGTCGTCCATGACGGGCCCGGGGCGAGGGATGCGAAAAGCGCGAGCGGAAACAGTGGTGCAGTCCCCTGTGGTTGTACCGACACGTCGGCGAAAGGGTCGGGCACTCTCTGTTCCCTGCGGTCAATATACTGGGCGGATCGGCGGGGAGTCAACCGTTCTCGCGTCGGCAATGAGTCCTCGTCATTAGGCGTCAGCAGTGTGGAGGTCTGCGTCCTGCGCGTCGGACGTGCGCCCCGCGGCGGCCCGTCGCCGGATGGCCCGCAGGAGGGCGTCGGGCTCGAACGTGCCGTGGTACCGCTCGCCCCCGATGAAGAGGTTGGAGGTCCGCCGCACGCCGCTGTCCACGGCCGAGCTGCGGTCGGCCATGACCCGGTCGTGGAGCGCATCGTCGTGCAAGTCCTCTTCGAACTGGTCGAGGTCGAGACCAATGGCCGCGGCGTACGTCTGAAGGTCTTCGTCCTCAAGCTGATCCTGGTGTGCAAAGAGCTGCTCGTGCATGTCCCAGAACGCCCCTTGCCGGGCAGCGGCCTCAGCGGCCACCCCGGCGTGGACCGCGTGGGGATGGCGCTGCCGGAGGGGCAGGTGGCGAAAGACATATCGGAATGGTGGCTCCGCGCCCTCTTCCTCGGCGGCGAGCACATCCATCACCTGCCGCACCGTTTCGTAAATCTGCCGGCTCGTGGGGCACTCGTAATCCCCATACTGCACCACCGTGAAGGGCGCATCCTCCGGACCGTACACGTGGTCGCGGGATTGCACCGGGGGCGTGAGGCGGTCGCCCTCCTTGCCTTCGGGCTCGGTCTCGAGACGCCCCGCCGCGTGCCCAAAGAGCCACTCGCCCCAGGTCAGCTCCAGCTGACCGCAGTCGCGGTGCGGGAAGCGCCGGTCGCGGGTCTGGGAGAAGTTGAGGATGGCCACCAGCAGCACGCCGCCGACCGTGTTGCCCAGGCCCGCGGGGACGAGAAAATCGAGGAAGAAGGCCGACAGGGAGGCGCCGCCTTCAAAAACCACGTAGAGCACTTCGGCGGAGCCCACGATGCAGTGGGCGAATTCAGCCGCCGACACCATGTACATCAGAGTGACGATAATCAGGAAGCGGGCCGTCATGGTACGGGCAGCGAAGTTGAGCCATACCATCCCGGCCACGAGCCATCCAGCAAAGACGCCCTTCCAGAACAGGTCGGTCCACGTCATCTCTAGGAAGTGCTCCCCGAATCCGTAGCCTACCTCCGCCATCTCCGGCGAAAAGACACCCGTGGTGGCCAACACGTACGCGCAAATCGCGGTCCCGAGCACGTTGGCGGCCAGGACCACGCCCCAGATGTGGAGCAGCCGCGGGATACTCGCGAGGCGGGTGAGGACGAGCGTGACGGGCGTAAGCGAGTTTTCAGTAAAGAGCTGATACCGCCCCATTACGACAAAGAGAAAACCGAGCGGGTAGAACAAACAGCCCACCAGCCGCGCGGCCTCGCCAGGCCAGAGAGCCGTGAGGGCCGTCATGCCGATAAACGACAGGCTAATGGAGAGGCCGGCGGCCAGGCCGCTGAGAAAGAGTAACCGTGTGGACTGATTGAACTCCTCCTCGGCGGCGATGACGAGACGGTGGAAAATCTCGTCCGTCGAGAAGAGGTCTCGCAGCGTGTCCCCCGCAGCCGGGGCGCCGCTTTCGGACCGGTCGATCGCGTCGCGGAGACGGCTCGACGGCTCGGTTTGTGTCCCCAGCAGGGGCAGCGACGAGTAGGGCGATCCGTCGCTTGACTGGTCTTTGGACGGAGTCGAAGTGGACTGATCGGTGGCAGGAGAAGCCATCACATTCTGGATTTTGACGCAGGGCAAGGATCGGAATGGCACGCTCAGACCCCGCCAAGGTCCGGCGCACCGCGCCCACCATCTTGAAATTGACGTACTGAAACGGCGGGTGAAACGTGAAGCGTGAGGAAATCTCCCCCGATCTCACGCATTACGTCTCACGCATCACTCCTACAGCAGCCCGTCCCCCGTTGCCACGACCTTCGTGCGTCCGAGCCGGTCGCCCCAGCGCCGCCCCGCGGGATCGGCGACGACGTTGTAGGTCTCGAATAGGATCAGGCCCAGTCCCGCAAGCGACAGGAGCGAGGCGAGGGCCCCGCCTACAATGGGCACGGCGACGAACACGCCTGCCACGGAGCTCACCCCGAGCATCCAGTTTCGCTGCACCGACGTTTCGAGGGTGACCTGGCGTTCGTCGAGACGCACGAGGCCCAGCCCCATCACGTACTTGCCGACGGAGCGGAAGCGCAGGGGTCCCACCTCGATTCCATCCCGCGCCATCAAGTACGCGCCCCCCACGAGCCCGCCGAGCAGGGGCATGCCACTGAGGAAGGCCATGAGGCCGGAGGCAAGGATGCCGTCGAGCAGGGCCGCCACGACCCGCTGGTGATGCGTAGGGGCCGAGCTCCCAGGAATGGACCCGTCATTCATTACGAAGGGAAGAGACAATCAGAAACAGTGGAGAAACGGGTCCAGTCCACGGGGAGCGGCCTACGAAGAGGACGGATCCGGCGTGTTCGGCTCCCGGCGCTTCGGGTCCGGCGTGTTCGGCTCTCGACGCGAGGGGCTCGGCACCTTGGGCGGCTGCTTGGGCTGCCGGGTCGGCGTGCGCCGGGGGGTGCGCTTCGGCGTTCGCTGCGGCGTGCGGCGGCGACGAGGGTTGGTCGGAGACGTACGGGACTCGGTCATGGGAGTAGCACGCATCTCGTCCGCATTCCTTCGGATGGATGTGTACGAGCCCGTCCCCACAGTGTTGGCCCCTCGTCACTCTTCAGAAAACAGACGATCCCGCACCTCGGACCGAATCGTATCCACCTGCTCCACGAGCGCCCGGGCCTCCCCTTCGGTCGGGATGTTCTCCGGATTCGGATACCGAACAGCCACGGCAAAGGGGCTCAGTTCCTCCGCAGCGGACCGAAAGGTGCTGAATTCTTTCTCGTACTGCTCAATCCGACACAGAAGCTCCCCAAGATCATGAGTGTACGGCGGCTCCTCTCCATGAAGGGCAAGGAGGGCTTTGAAGTACTTCTCGACGGCCTGCTGATTGTGAAAGGCAACGCCGCCCAGCTCTGGGGGATCGGCCGAGAGAAGAAGGCGCGCCATCCGCCGATCGTGGTCTCCCTGCTCGTGCCATTCCTGCGCGGCGTCGTGATACTCGGGGTCCGGCATGGGAGGTGGCGGCTCTGTGCTGTAGAGAAGACGTCCGCCTTGCCGGGTCGTCCGGGCAATAAACCCTGGCAGCCGAAGCTGACGACGAAACTGCTCGGGCGTCTGTACAATGAGGTCGATGGGAATACCGTCCTCTCGAATCAGGGACCGGAGCCTGGCTACGGTCTCCGAAACGGTCGTACCGGAGGGAGGAGTGGTGACGACGAGCAGGTCGACATCGCTGCCCTGCGCCTCCTCTCCCCGTGCCACCGAACCGAAGAGATAGAGATACTGCGGATTGCAGGCCCCAACGAGGCGATCCCGCATTCGCTCAACGAGCGCTTCGTCAATGGGGGCGTGGGAAGCAGCTCGCATCGTCCCGGCGATAGGTTCTGGAAGGGGACTTCTTGGCAGGTGTCTCGGTGAACGGTCGCTCCGTGCATTGGGTCCCCTGTGCGATCTGCACTCCCCGCGCTCTACCGGGAATCCGGCGTCGTCGCCTCCTCCGACATCGGATCGTCGCCCGCCCCCTGCTCCCCGTCTTCGGAAATCTGCCGCAGGGCGTCTGTGTGGGGCCGCGGATGGGTGACGGTGACTGGCTCGGGCTCGAAGCACTGGCGGCACCGCGGCTCGTAAGCCTCCGTGGCCCCAACCAGCACGCGGTCCTCGCCCGGCACGATGCGCTGCGAGTGGTTGGCGGGCGCGCCGCAGACGACGCACACGGCATGCAGCTTGGTCACGTGCTCGGCCACGGCCATGAGCTGGGGCATGGGGTCGAACGGATCCGCGCGGTAATCGGTATCGAGCCCCACCACAATCACGCGGTGGCCGTTGTTGGCAAGGGCCTGGCAGACCGGCACGAGGGCCTCGTCGAAGAACTGCGCCTCGTCGATGCCCACGACATCCGCCTCGTTCACCAGCTCCTGAATCTCGGTGGGCGCGTCGACCGGCGTGGTGGTGACGGAGTTCTCGTTGTGCGACACCACCTCGTCGTCGCTGTAGCGCTCATCGAGGGTGGGCTTGAAGACCCGGGTGTGCTGGCGCGCGATGCGGGCGCGGCGCAGTCGACGGATCAGTTCCTCGGTCTTGCCGCTGAACATCGATCCGCAAATGACCTCAATCCAGCCGGTGGTGCGGTCGCGGTCGACGATGTGGGGTTCGAGGGCGGACATGAAGCAGGGTGCGATGGCGAGGGAGAGCGGGCGGCGCGTGTCCCAAAGTACGCCATCACCGTGCGGGAATGCCAGCCCTGCGACGGGCGAGCAGGGGCGTGGGAGCGTGGAAGTGGAGGGTGTGGAAGCGCGGGCATTGTCCTTGGCGTGATGCGTGAGAGCCACCGGATCCCACAAATCACGTTTCACGAGTCACCCCTCACACTCAGCGCCTCTGCAATGCGCCGGGCCGTCTCTTTGAACGGGCGAAACGTGCAGTCGAGCTCGCGGCGGGCGCGGCTGTTGTCGTAACGGTAGGTGCGGGCGGCGGTGCGAGCCGTGGAGCGGGTGAGGAAGGGACGCGTTCGGGTGAGGGTGGCGAATCCCTCGGCCACGATGCCCCCGACGGTGAGAAGCAACGGGGGCACGGTGTAGCGCGGCGGCGGCACGTCAAATGCCTCCGCAAGTGTGCTGGTGAAGGCCTTCCAGGACCGATTCTCGCTCCCCAAAAAATAGCGCCGGCCCGTCCCCCCCTTCTCCATCGCGGCCCGGAGGCCCGCCGCCACGTCACGCACGTCCACCACGTTCGTCCCCCCCGGCGGCGCGATGAACAGCCATCCGCTGCGCACGGCGTCCACAATGCGGCGCGTGTTGGTGCCGGGCCTGCCCACCCCGAACACGAGCGACGGGTTGACGATGACGGCGTCGAGCCCCTCAGCGATGCCCCGGTGCACCTCCAGTTCGGCCCGGCGCTTAGAACGGGCGTAGGGGGAGCGGTGCGGGGCGCCCTGCCACTCCGTCGTCTCATCGATCACACTGTCCGGCTCCGCAGGGCGCCCGAACGCGGCCATGCTGGAAGTGTGGGCGAGGCGGTCGACCCCGGCCTCCAGCGCGGCGTTGACGACGTTTGCCGTGCCGTCGGCGTTGACGCGGCGGAGGGCGTCCTGCTCACCCGGCGCAAAGCTCACCTTCGCTGCCGCGTGGTACACCCGGTCGACCCCCTGCATCGCGTCGTATAGGCTCCGGGCGTGGGTCACGTCGCCGACCGCGTGCTCCACACGCTCGGCGTACTTCCCCAGCAAATTGAGCGAGGAGGTGTCGCGGCGGAAGATGCGCACGTCGGTGCCCGCGTCGACAAGCTGGCGGGTGAGAACGGAGCCGATGAAGCCTGTCGCCCCTGTCACGAGAACTGTTCCAGTGCTGCTCATAACCTGTCACACTCCTCCAAACTCGTCCCTCATGTCTCGCACCTCGTACCTCACGGAAGAACCTCGCTCCCTACTCCCCTCTACCAATGGACTCGTTCCCCCCTCACTCCTGACCCTCGATCTCGATCAGCAACGCCTCCTTGTCCACGGCATTCCCACTCGCGGCGTGGATGGCACGGACGATGCCGCCGGACGGGGCCTTCAACTCGTTTTCCATCTTCATCGCCTCCAGTACCAGGAGTCCCTCGTTGGCGACCACCTCATCGCCCTCCTCCACGAGCACGTCCAGCACGAGGCCGGGCATGGGCGCCCGTACCTCCCCCCCGGCCGCCTGGTCTTCCCCAAGCCCGAACTCCTCAACCAGCAGGTCGCGCTCGTCTTTCACCTGCACCTCCGTGCGCCGCCCGTCGATCGTCACACGCAGCGCATCGTTCCCCGTCGGCTCCACGGAGACAGGCAGGCTCCGGCCGTCCACGATGAGCGACACGTAGCCCTCTCGCAGCACCTCGAAGGTGTAGTCCTTGGCCTCGCCATCTACGATCAACTGGTCGTCCTGGATGGCGATGTCGAAGGCACGATCGTCGACGAGCGCACGGTAGACCTGACCCTCCGGAGCGTCCATAGGAAGAGCATCACTTCGTGAGAAATCGCGGAACTCCACGACACAAACTCCTGCTCACAGTCATAGTTTTACCGATCCAGGCAGGGAATTAGAAGCTTCGAGGGCAGGCGGGCTTGGGATGCCCAAGAGACATCCGCACTTCCACTCCTCCTCACTTCCATACCTGCATGCCCAACGACCTCACACTCACGCCCGACCTCCTGATCCGTGCGTACGCCAACGGTGTGTTCCCGATGGGCGACGACAATACGGATGCTGTGCGCTGGCACGCCCCGGATCCCCGGGCGCACCTCCCACTCGACGACTTCCACGTACCGCACAACCTCCGTCGACGCGTCCGACGACAGGAGTTTGAAGTGACTGCCGATCGGGCGTTCGAGGCTGTCATTCAGCACTGCGCGGATCGGCCCCGCACGTGGATTACACCGCGCATCATTCGGGTCTACACCGCTCTGCATGAGCGCGGCTACGCCCACAGCGTGGAGTGCTGGCAGGACGACGAACTGGCCGGCGGGCTCTACGGCGCGGCGCTCCGAGGCGCCTTCTTCGGCGAGTCGATGTTCTACCGAGTCAGCAACGCCTCGAAGGTGGCCCTCGTCCACCTCGTGCGCCAGCTCCGAGCGGGCGGATTTACGCTGCTCGACACGCAGTACTCCACCGAGCACCTCGAACGCTTCGGCGTGACCGAAATCCCGCGCGCTGTGTTCGAGCGACGCCTGTCTCGCGCGCTGAAGGAAGAGCCCGACTGGTGGCTCCTCTCCGACGCAGAGGCCGCCGACCTCGACACGCCCGTGGCCGCCTTTCCTGCATCGACCCCCTCGGCGCTCGGAAACGAGTCGGCCCCGAACGGGTGAAACGAGAGACCCCTTGATGTTCCAGCCGCGCGTCGCTGCGATCCGGTCGAAACCCAGTTTTCGGGCATTCCGCCATTGACTGCTTTTCTCCAATGCGTCTGCGCTCGACAACCTTTTCCCTCCTGACGGGAGCTCTTCTCGCTAGCCTCGCTCTGCTGGGCGGGTGCCAGCCGGCCTCGGATGCTGCTTCGAATTCCACTGGGAAGCAGGCCGACACGACCCTGACCCTGCGGGACAGCGTTCTCTCCCCACCGGACACGACGGCCAAGCGCTTCGAGGCGGCAATGACGAAAGCGCTGTCGCAGCGAAACGAGGTCGAATCGATCGGGGCGCTGATGCAGACAATCGGGCTGCATTTCCGGGGGCGGCCGTACCTGGCGGGGACTCTCGACCAACCGCCAACCGAGACGCTCGTCGTCCGGTTCGATGGGTTCGACTGCGTGACCTTCGTTGAAACCACCCTGGCGCTGGCCCGCAGTGCGCAGGCGGCCGACTCGTCGTATGCCGACTTCGCCCGCCGTCTCGCCGAGCAACGCTACCGCGACGGCGGACCGGTGAGCTACTGCGGTCGCCTCCACTACTTTACGGAGTGGCTGGCCGACAATGCGGAGCGCGGCCTCGTGCGCCGACTGGGAGACGATCTGAACGGACGGCCCCTTCGGGATACGCTCGATTTCATGAGTACTCATCGATCGGCATATGACCGCTTCGCCACGAATGACAGCCTCTTCGCCTGCATCCGGGCCATGGAGAACCGTCTGCAGACGCGGCATCAGAACGATCTGGTGCGGTACGTGCCGCAGGACTCCATCCGGGCCGTCTACGACCAGCTCCAGGCCGGAGACATTGTCGCACTCGTCTCCTCGATCGACGGGCTCGACGTGGCGCACAGCGGTCTCGTGTACGTGCCAGAGGACGACGGGCGCGGGCTCCTGCACGCATCTCTGTCCGACGGCGTTGTGGTTTCGCCCGATCTTCAACGGTACGTACAGAAGATCGACCGACAAATCGGTATGGTAGTGGCCCGTCCGCAACCGGCTCCCTGAGACGAGGGTGCCGC
>CAZBIB010000149.1:0-8349 GCA_964491575.1 uncultured Salinivenus sp.
GCGCTCGACGCAAACCCGACGTTTGCAACGGTGTGGATCGGCAACAACAACCTCCTGGATCCAGCTCTCAACGGAACCGCCAACGCCACTCCGCCCAGTGATTTTGAGAGTCGGTACACCGCTATGCTCGACCACCTTACCTCCGCCGAGACGCTTGAGGGTGGCGTGCTGATCGGGGTGGCCAACGTCTCCTTCCTCCCCTTTCTCTCCCCGGGACCGGTGTACTTTGGGCTGGACCAGCAGGGACAGTTCCCTCAAAATTTCGACGTGGCATCCAACTGCAACACTCAGGATCCCAACACAGGACTGACGCCGCTCGTGTCCGTCTCTTATGGATTTACGCTGATTGGACAGGCGGTGCAGAACCCCAATGAAACTGTGACGCTTGATTGCCAGGCGACGGGCACTCCTGTGCTAACCCTCAACGAGGTCTCCACTCTTGCGGGAACGGTGCAGCAGTATAACGCAATCATCCAGCAGCAGGCGCAGCAACACGACCTGGCCTTCTTCAACCCAAACACCCTCCTCGGAGCCCTCTACACGAACGACGACGGCGATCCGGACCCAACGAACGATCTGATCCCGAAATTCCCGGATCGCGATTCGGACCAGCCATTCGGTCAATTCTTCAGTCTCGACGGCGTGCACCCAAGTTCGACTGCACACCGGGTCATCACAAACCGCCTCATCAGTACCATCAACGAGCAGTACGACACGTCGCTTCAGCCAATCGATGCACCGGACGTGCCGACCCCGTAGGACGCTCCGGAGTTCAGAAAATCGTGTCCGTAGCGGTCGTGTCTACGCCCATCGTGTCGGTGCCCGTCGTGCCGGGGTCCGGTTGTGGTGCCACGGTGGTGTCGGTGGAGGGAACCGTCGGTGCCGGGCGCTGCCCCGCCTCGGTCGTGTCGGTTCGAGTCTGGGAAATAGCCCGGATGGTGATGGATCCGTTCTGGGTCCGCAGCTCGATGGTGGGCCCGCCCTCGCCCACCTGCGCGTTGTAGCGCGCCCCGGCGTTGACGAGGGCGAACCGTTCGTTGGTGAACGACAGGCCCTGCGTCTGAATGGTGCCCACGTCCGTCTGAGCGTCGATCTGGGCCGGCGCGTCGGGCGGAAGGCCGAGATGAACGTCGCCGTTGGACGTTTCGAGCAGGATGGGTCCCTCCGTCGGAACGGATTGAAAGCCGACCTGCACGTCGCCATTCCTGATGGTGGTCTCTACGGGAGCGGCAGCGCCCTGCACCTGGACGTCCCCATGCTCGTGGTCGACGGTGAGCGCGCCTTCCACGCTGTCGATGCGGACCAGCCCACTCAGCCGATCGATCCGGAGCGCAGCTTGGCGAGGCACCTGTCCCCGAATGTCGACAGCGGCACGGTCCTCATTTTCCGCCGACAGCGTGTAGGTGTATTCAGCCTCCGTGCCGCTTTCCGTAATCGAGATGTCCTCCAGAACCGACTGGCCCGCCTCCCGGGTGTCTCCCCGGCCACGGAGGACGAAGGTCAGGTCCGCGGTCGACTGGCCTACCCCCGTCAGGTGGACCGAGCCTCGCAGGCCCTCCAGCACGAAGGGTCGGTCGTTCGGGGCCACGGTCCGAGTCACTGTGTCCGTGACGACCACAGACCCAAGCCGCAACACCCCTTCCTCCGTCCGAGCCACGTCGGTCTCCTCGGAGTCCTGACACGCCGTGAGCAGTCCGCCCACACTGAGCGCAAGCAACGAAACGAGGAGAAACCGAGAGATGTGCATGGCACTGATTGACGTCAATGAAGGGAGTGAGCCAAGGGAGATGCCCTGTCAGTGAAGTTCGATGTTTTGGATGAACCGGCGCGCGGCGAAGTAGGACCCGATCCACCCGAGCAGCACGCCGCCGCCAATGAGGCCTCCGAGGAGAAGGAGCTCGGCGCGGAGCGGCAGGGGCGTCCGACCGATCTGCTGAAGGAATATTCGGTAGAGCCCCCACACGACGCCCCCCGCAATCGTTCCCCCGAGAAAGCCCTGCACAATTCCTTCCACCAGAAACGGGCGGCGCACAAACCGGTCCGTAGCCCCCACCAGCTTCATCGTCCGAATGAGCAGGCGCCGGGCGTAAATGGTGAGGCGGATGGTGTTTGCCACGAGAAAGACCGCGGCGAGGACGACGATGGTGCCCAGTGCAATCCCGACGGCGTTGATGAGCCGACGGTTCTGGGCCACGCGAACGAGCAGGTCTTGATTGAGAACGACATCGTCCACCCCACGCCACTCCCCAATGACATTGGCCGTGCGGGCCATGCTGTCCGGGTGGGCATGGGTCGGTTCCATCTTAATCTTGATCGACGCCGGGAGAAACGTCGGGTCCTCGAAGGCGGAGGCGTCCTCTCCGAACTCGCGCCGAAAGATCTTGGCCGCCTCCTCGTGAGACACAAACTCGGTCTGGGCAATCCCAGGAATCGTTTGAATGCGGGCGTGCAGGGCCTCCTGCATCTGCTCGCTTGCATCCTGCTCAATGAAGACCTCCATCTGACCGGCCTGCTCGCGCAGCATCTCCGACACGACCGAGGCCTCGTACCCGACGATTCCAAACACGCCGACGAGCACGAGCGCAACCGTGATGGCGCTTGTGGACGCGACCGCGGAGAATTTGGCGCGACGAAGATTGGCAACTCCTTCCCGGACGAAATATGGCAGCACGGAGGCAGTACGAGCCAATGAGTGAAACGAAGCAGCGACCGGAACGAAAACCTACGAAGACCGCACCGGAAAGGGCAACTCGTGGAGGGATGGAAGTATGGAGGCGTGGAAGGGTGGAGGTGAGAGCGTGGGGGAAAAGGGGAAGAGGCAGACTGGGACAGGCTACTCAACGCCATACGTGGCCCCGCGGGGATACGACCCCAGCACCTGCAACTCCATCGTAATTTCCCGGAGGTGATCGAGCGCCCGTGCCACCGGCTCGTCCGTCACCGCCCCGTGCACGTCGAGATAGAATCGGTAGCGGCCCGGATGGCCCACCAGGGGCCGACTTTCGATTTTTGCAAGGTCCAGTTCACGAAGCGCAAAGACGGCCAGGCTTTTGAAGAGCGCCCCCGGCACATTCTTTTGCAAAACGAAGGCAAGGGAGGTCTTCGGCGTCCCTGTGCCGACTGGGGCCGCGTCGGTGCCCTCCGGAGCCAAGACGAGAAACCGGGTGAAGTTCTGCGCGTCGTCCTGCAGGCCGTCCGCCAGAACAGTGAGACCGTACCGCTGGGCCGCCCGGCGCGAGGCAACTGCGGCCACCGTGGGGTCGCCGGCCGCCGCCACGGCCCGGGCCGCCCCGGCCGTGTCCGGCGTGGCCTCCGGCGTCGCCTCGGGGACGTGGGCCCGCAGCCAGTCCCGACACTGCCCCAGTGCCTGCTGGTGGGAGCGCACGATCTTCAAGTCGTCGATCACGCCCCCCTCGGGCGCCATCAGGCAGTGGTGGATGCGCAGTTGGAGCTCGCCGATGATCGTGACGGCGTGGGTGCGGAGGTGGTCGTAGTTCACCCGCACGCTGCCGTAGACAGCATTCTCGATGGGCACCACCGCCCGGTCCACCGTCTGCCGCTCGACGACCTTAAACGCGTCCTCGAACGTGGCGCAGGGATGAAGGTCGGCCGCATCAAAAACGCACCGAACCGCCTCTTCACTAAAGGCGCCCGGCTCCCCCTGAAAAGCAACACGAAGGGCCATACGCGCGGACAGGGAGCTACTTCGATTGCGTAAAGTCCTGCGAATAAGGATTGGACACGTCCTCGAGATCGATCCGGACGAATCCGTGGTCGGTCTGGGCGTGACACTGATTGCAAGCCTGGGCCAAGGCCTTCACCCGCTTGTCCACGGTCGGCCACGCCCGCTCATCGAGGGCCTTGTCGAGCACCTTCACGCGGGGAACGAGGAGCTGATCTGTGAGATCGGCCACGCGGTGTCCCTCGTAGGTCGAGGCCTCCTCCTGGATGGTCTCAACGGTCTCCTCCACCTCGTGCAGGTAAAAGTCGGCCAGGGCCGGATTGCGAGCGTCGAGGGCAAGGGTCGTCTTGTGGGTCCACCGCTGCAAGTGTGCCATGTGAAGGGCCAGTTCGGCTTCCTCAGGAGCCTCGTTGGCCGTCGCCTCCTCCTCGGACGTGCATGCGCTGATTCCGATGAGGAGAAGAAGGAGAAGGCTCAGCGAACGGGACAGGTGGCGCATGCGCGAAGTGGGAACCCGAGGTCAAACGACGGCGAGAACGAAGCCGGAGCTCCCACGTCCCGCGGCCTCCCGCGTTCCAAGTCCCCCCAACCACAAAAAACACCCAGCCGAGCCCGTAGCCCGACTGGGTGCCGAGTGATTGCCTATGCTCTTGTACCAGGACGGAGCGGAAGCCACTCGTCCTTGAATCCTGCCGCGGAGCCCCGATCGAATGGGGATCGGAGTCCGTGGCGCAGAGCGGTTCTGCTACTGAATCTCAATCTGACGGCGCGTGCTCTCCTCCGTCTTCGGCACGTTGATCGTCAGCACGCCGTCTTCGTAGGCGGCCTCCACGCTTTCCGGATCGACCGCGTCCGGCAAGGTGAACGTCCGGTGGAAGTTGCCAAAGGCGCGCTCGACACGGACGTACTCTTCGTCTTCTTCCTTCCGCTCGGTCGTGCGCTCGCCGCTAACGGTCAGCGTATTGTTCTGGAGGTTGATGGTAATGTCCTCCTTCGTCATTCCTGGCACGTCGAGACGGATACGGAAGGCATCATCGGTCTCCGACAGATCCGTCCGTGGCGCCCACACAGTGGACGTGGAGTCGTCACCACTGCGGTTGAAGAACTGGTCGAAGATGCTGTCGACTTCGCGCTGCAGGTTGCGGAGCGTTCGGTTCGGAGTGCGACGGGTAAGCTGCGTCATGGCTATCACCTCTAAAATCTTTGGTTCAACAGTCTCGCGAAAAGGGGGATGCGACCGGAGCGTCCGTGACGCCCAGTCCCATCAAGCATTCCACTCTCGTTGGGAATCAAGATGCGTACCACCCGGATCTCGGCTCGACATCTCCCGAAAATCCGGCAACGGGGGCCTGCCGTCGTGTCAGCCGACTGCAAATTTGACGGAATCGTGACGACTCTGGATGACCCCTATCGCGGAACCACATCAATCACGAGCGGCAGATGGTCGGACGCATTCACTGTGTCGTTCGCCCGCAGGCCGTGCGTCGTACGGACCTCCTCCGGCAACACCGGGGTGTATAGCACAAACTCGTGGACCACCTCCAGTACACTATCCGTGACGTAGGCGTAGTCGAGACGGCCCGGTGGGAACGAGCTCCCAGCGTCGATCCAGGTGGTGTGCATCGGCGAGGCGACCTGGCGCGGCTTCGTGTCGAGGAGCGGCGAGCCGTCCCAGTCCGGCGCCGCCGGAGGGCCAAAGCGGTCGGTGTTAACAATCTCGCCTGTACGCAGCGTTCGGGGCTGTTGCGCGGCCCCCACGAAGTTCATGTCGCCGATAACGACAATCGGCGTCTCGGAGGCGACCTCGAAGGGACCGTCACCCTGCTTGAGGTCTCGGAGAAATGCAACCACGCCGTCCACTACCTGCTGGCGCTGGGCGTTGCTCGAGGGCTCCCCCTCTTCGGAATCGTAGTTGCAGCAGGGCGGGTGCATGTTCACCACCACCAGCCGACTGCCCAGCGCGTCCTGTGCGTCGAGGAGAAATGCCCCGCTCCGGTAGTCCTCGTAGCCCGGAATGACGTGCGTGTCGAGAATGGGATAGCGGCTGCCGAGGACGAGATCGCGCCCGTGCTTTGCCCACTCCCACTCGGAGGCCAACCCCAGCTCGTCCTCCGCCACCTCTTCCGTCTGGGCTGCGGTCTGCTCATACACCTCCTGGAAGGCAATGACATCCGGTCCCACAGCCCCGAAAATGCGGCGGAAGCTCGGCTGACGGTCGGCCATGAAAATCGCGCTCCGTCCGCGATCGAAGTTGTTCACCGAATTGTACGAGACCAGCCGTACTGCTGACGCCTGTGGCTGCTTAATGGACGGCGCCTCCAGCGTGGTCTCGGCATCCGAGAGCGCGTACCCGAGCCCCCCGTCGGCATCCGGGAGGCGGTCCCCGTCGTTTGACAGGGCGATCCGGAGGCTGTCTCCCTGAAACAGCGCTTCACCCCCGGGGCTCGCCGAGCGGTCGAGGGCAATTTCAAACGTGTCGGACTGCACCGTGGGTAACGAGGTGAACCCGATGTCGGCGTGGTTCACTTCCTCAGAGCCGCCGTTGCGGAACACCTGCCCGGAGCGCTCTCCAAACGACCACGACACCTCCGCGCCGAGGCCCAGGGCCTGCTTCCCCGTGGTGGGATCGTCGTCTGTATCGAGGTAAAGGGTGAGGTTGTTGTCTTCCTGCAGATTGATGGTCTGCCCGAGCTCGAGCTGAAGAAAGAGGTGCTGCTCGGTGTGAGCCGCCCACAGGCGCTCGATGTCCAGGCCGTCGTCTGCGTCGTCGGCATCGGCGTGCCGGACCGAGAGATCGTCCCAGTCGTCAGCGTCCTCGTCCACATAGATGCGAGCGGGCTGCGTGGCGTAGCCGTCGACCGGAGCGTGTGCTTCTCTCTCCTCCGGACCGCCTCCGAGTTCCCTCATTCCATTGCTGCACCCCCCGGCGATGAGAAAAAGCAAAAGTGCGATGGACACCAATGAGCGGGCGGACATGGACGGAACGGGCATCACGGGAAGAACATGAGAGCAAGGCGATAAATTGAGTGGCGTGGGGGATGTTCGGTGGACCTCTTCCCTCCCGCCTCGACGCCCCTCCAATTGGCGTTCGTTTCAAACGCGTTGCTTCCTATCTCTCATGCAGACCCTTTGGCTCGCTCGCCACGCCAACCGCCAGGACTTTGCCGATCCCGACTGGGCCGCCTCGGCCGACCGTCCGCACGATCCCGGCCTCTCCGAGGACGGGGTAGAGCAGGCGAAGCAACTGGGCCGCCGCGTGGCCAGCCTCGGCGTCGACCGAATCGTGTCGTCCCCGTTCCTGCGCGCCGTTGAGACGGCGCACCACGTCGCCGACGCGACGGACGATTCGGTCCTGTTGGAACCGGGCCTCGGGGAGTGGCTCAATGACGACTGGTTCGAGGCGGCCCCGCACACACTCCCCCCCTCCACCCTCGCCGCCCAGTTTGAGCGCCTCCTTCCCCGGCAGCCGGACGGGCCCTGCCGGCAACCTACCTACCCAGAATCCAAACATCGAGCCCTGGCCCGCCTTGGGGCCACCGGGCAATGTCTGGTCAATCGGTTTGCAGGCGAGACGCTGCTTCTGGTGGGGCACGGCATCATGGTACTGGGGGTCCTCCGCGGTCTCGTGGGTAAGGACGTGCCCGATTCCGGATGCCCGCTCGCCAGCCTCACGAAGGTGGTACAGCAGGACGGCACGTGGACGATCTCCCTCCGGAACGACACGAGTCATCTCGAGAACGGCGCCCGCGCCGCCGACCGACTGGTCTAATCTCACCCGGAGAGTTGCAACAGGAGACGATCGGACTTTCAGAGTTGCCCCAGCGTGAGGAACTACTCTCCAGGGACGACCCCCTGTGCCGACTGTCCCTGATGAAGAGAGAGACGCGTTTTTTCCTCCGGTCGGAGCACTTTTTTTCCATGATGAATCCTTGGACCCGGGCTGCGGCGAAGGTAGCGGCGGATGCGCCCAATCTCCCGACGGCTCAAGCCCGAAAAGTCTGGCTCCACATCTTCGATCGTCTCGATGTTGTAGGTGAAGTAGCGCGGAACGCCCGGAGGACCAAACGGTCGAGGAGCCATATCCAGGACCGAGGGCTCTTTGGGAAGAGTGCGTATGCGTGTTAGTTGATACTCTCCCTCCGAAAAAGCCTTTTCACAGGCACGGAGGACACAGCGCTCTCTCCGCCGGGCGGGATGCAGATAGTGCTTATACAGAACGCCTACGGCCACAATCAGAACGGTGCCAACGATCCAGACAGACGGGGAGAGAATCATCCAACCGCGGAAAGAAGTGGACCAGAAGAGGGGACTCAGACAGCGTGTAGTCTTATCCGCGACGGCGAAATGGGTTTGCTATCCAAGAAATCCGTACAGTTTCTAAACCTGCACAGAAGTAGTTTCTGTCAACGAGGGAGCACGTTGCCTGACGAAACGCGCGTGATCCACGCCGGACGCATGGCCGTCTGATGGTTACGACCGACTCTTCAACCTGCACGGACTATTGTCAAGCAAGAAGGAAATACGATGGAGACAGCCCGTCCTTGAACAACTGTCCATGAGTATAGGTACCGCTAACTGATATATCAAAACAGACCTGACCGAATCGAACCGGTTCAATCCTGCAGTGAAGGCGATCTGAGCTGGACCCTGCTTTGCTGGATCTGATT
>CAZBIB010000150.1:0-8324 GCA_964491575.1 uncultured Salinivenus sp.
CAGCCCGGACGGCACTCACGACGCGACCTTCATCGAAAACTATGCCCGCATCAACCTCATCCCCCGGCTGCAGCGGGTCAACGGGGTGGGCACAGCAGGAGCCTTCGGATCAAATACGTACTCGATGCGCGTGTGGCTGCAGCCCGATGCCATGGCGTCCCACAACCTGACGCCCAACGAAGTCACCGCGGCCATCAACGAGCAGAGCTTCGTCGCCGGGCCGGGGGCGGTCGGCGAAAATAGCGACCAGTCCTTCCAGTACACGCTCCGCTACGAGGGGCGCCTCTCGACCGCCGACGAGTACGAAGACGTCATCATCCGCGAGGCCTCCGAAAACTCCGAGATGCTCCGGCTTGGGGACGTGGCCCGGATCGAACTGGGGGCGCAGAGCTACGCAACTGTGAGCCGTACCAACGACGGGCCGAGCACGGGGCTGTTCGTCTCCAAATCGGCCGGGGCGAACGCTCAAGAAGTAGTGCGAAACGTAAAGGCCGAACTGGAGGACGCGTCGTCTCGGTTTCCGGACGGGATGGAATACACGACGCTCTACGACGCCAACAGCTTCCTGAATGCGTCGGTAACGAAGGTGTACGAGACGCTTCTGGAGGCCTTCCTGCTGGTCTTCCTCGTCGTCTTCATCTTCCTGCACGACTGGCGCGCCACGCTCATTCCCGCCGCCGCGGTGCCTGTTTCCATCATCGGCACCTTCTTCTTCCTCAACCTCTTCGGGTTCAGCATCAACCTCCTGACGCTGTTCGCCATGGTGCTGGCCATCGGGATCGTGGTGGACGACGCCATTATCGTCGTGGAGATTATCCACGCCCGGCTGGAGGAGGGACTCCCTCCCAAGGAAGCCGCCGTGGAGGGCATGAAGGAAATCACCGGGGCCATCGTCTCGGTCACCCTCGTCATGGCGGCCATCTTCATCCCCGTCACCTTCATCCCGGGCTCGACGGGCGTGTTCTTCGAGCAGTTTGGCATCACCCTGGCGGTGGCGATTATCATCTCGGCGGTGAACGCGCTCACGCTCAGTCCGGCGCTCAGTGCTCTTTTCCTGAAGTCGGAGGAGGAAAGGGCGGTCCCCTCCGACGATCGAAACTGGCTTCAGGACCTGTGGCACCGATACCAGGAGTGGTTTGAGGACAGATTTGACGCAGTGACGCAGCGATACAAACAGGCCCTCGGCGTCCTCACGCGCCACGCGTGGACATCGGCGGTCGTCGTCGCCCTTGCAATTGGGATCGTCGGGCTCTTTCTCAATACGACGCCCGGCGGGTTCGTCCCCGACGAGGACCAGGGCACGTTCTTCGCCAACATCAGCCTGCCGCCGTCCTCGTCGCTGGAGCGGACCCAGGAAGTTCAGGAGAAGCTCGACAAGATCGTCGCGTCCGTCGATGCGATCGACTCCCGGCTGTCCATTTCCGGCTTCGGCATTATCAGCGGGGCCGGAAGCTCCTACGGGTTCTTCGTCGGCAAGCTGAAGCCGTGGTCCGAGCGGGAGGCGAGCGTAAACGAGGTGATCGCCGAACTTCGCCGCAAGACCGACCGGATCAAGGAGGCGGACATCGCCTTCTTCTCGCCGCCGGTGATCTCCGGGTTTGGCAACACCAGCGGGTTTACGGTGGAGGTGCAAGACCTGCAGAGCGGCACGGTCGAGGAGCTGGCCCAGGTCAGCCAAAAAGTGCAGCAGGAGCTCAGCCAGAAGTCTGCCATCCAGAACGCGAACTCCTACTTCAGCACGGAATTTCCGCAGTACGAGATTAACGTCGACGTCCCCAAGGCGCAGAAGGCAGGCATCACCCCGCGCTCCATTCTGAACACGATGCAGACGTACTACGGGAGCCGGTACGTGGCCGACTTCAATCGATTCGGGAAGCAGTACCGCGTGTACGTGCAGGCCGAGGCCGAAGACCGGGCGTCGAGACAGAGCCTGCAGCGCATGTTCGTCAAGAACGAGCGAGGCGAGATGGCGCCGATCAACTCGTTCGTGTCGCTGGATCGGGTCTACGGCGCCCAGAATATCTCTCGGTTCAACCTCTTCAAGTCCGTCCAAGTCACAGGCGCGACGAACCCGGGCTACAGCTCGGGAGATGCCATTGAGGCGATCAAAGAGGTCTTTAACAACCAGATCTCGTCGGACTACGGATACGCCTTCTCCGGGCTCACCCGCGAGGAAAACCAGTCCAGCGGGCAGGAGCTCTACATCTTCCTGATCTGTCTCATCTTCGTCTACTTCCTGCTGAGCGCCCAGTACGAAAGCTACATCGCCCCGTGGGCCGTCATCCTACCGCTGTCTATTGGGCTGGCCGGGGCGTACGGGTTTGCCAACCTGTTCGGCATCTCGAACAACGTGTACCTGCAAATTGCCGCGATTATGCTGATGGGCCTCCTGGCCAAAAACGCGGTGCTCATCGTCGACTTTGCGCTGGTGCGGCGGCGCCGGGGAATGTCCCTCCCCCAGGCCGCCCTCCAGGGCGCCGAGGAGCGATTCCGCCCGATTCTCATGACCTCGTTCGCGTTCATCGCGGGCCTGCTGCCCCTGGCGGTGGCGACTGGCGTAAACGCCAATGCGAACCGCGCGATTGGCATTCCGACGGCAGGGGGCATGCTCATCGGGACGCTGATTGGGCTGTTCGTCGTCCCCGTGCTGTTTATCCTGCTCCAGCGGTTCCAGGAGACCATCTCGGGCGTCCCCGACGCGGCCCGCTCCTGACGAGGCCCGCCCCCGCACTGATGTTGCCCTTTTCGACCAGAGTGCCCCCCACCACGTGAGACGTAGACGTTCCACGCTTCTGCTCGTCCTCGCGGCCACCCTTCTCCTCTCCGGCTGCCTGGCCACCAAACAATACGAGAAGCCCAATCCCGAAACGGATCAGCTCTACGGTCCTCAGTCCACGGAACTGGACAGCGCCACGCTGGCCGACGTGCCCTGGCAGGAGGTCTTCGACGACCCGACGCTCCGCGACCTGATTGCCGAGGCGCTCCGCAACAACCTGAACCTGCGCGATGCCATCCAGCAGGTGCGCATTGCGGAGGCCAACCTTCTGGAGGCGCGGGGAGCGCTCTTCCCAGACCTGTTCGTGGGCGGCAGTGCCTCCTACAACGAGCCCTCGGACAACGGCTCCTCCGGGGCCAGGCAGGGCGGAGCGGTCGAGGCAACGGACCAGTACTCCGTGTCGGCGAACACAAGCTGGGAGATTGACATCTGGGGACGGCTGACGAGCGCCAAACGTGCTCAGTACGCCGCGCTGCTGCAGACGGAGGCGACCCGGCGAGCGGTGCAGACCGCTCTTATCGCAAATGTCGCCCGAGCGTACTACCAGCTCTTGGCCCTGGACCGGCAGCTCGAAATCACGAAGGAGACGGTCAAGAACCGAAAGGCCGACCTGCAGACCGTCCAAAGCCTGAAGGAAGGCGGCGTCGTCACGAACGTGGCCGTCGAGCGGAGCCGGGCTTCCCTCGCGGCGGCCCGCGCCTCCATTCCCACGCTCCAGCAGGCGATCACCGAACAGGAAAATACGCTCAGCGTCTTGTTGGGGCGCCCGCCCGGCTCCATCAATCGGACGAGCCTGGCCCGGCAAGATCCCCTCGACTCGCTGGCCACCGGCGTGCCGGCCCAGTTGCTTCGCAACCGCCCGGACGTAATCGCGGCCGAGTATCGGCATCGCAGTGCCTTTGAGCTGACCAACAGCGCCCGAGCCGCCTTCTATCCGTCCCTCACGGTGACGGCCGAAGGAGGATTCCAGAGCCTGAGCGCAGACGACCTCCTGGTCCCCGGCTCGCTCTTCTACAATCTCATCGGCGGCCTTACGCAGCCGATCTTTGCCCAAGGCCAGAACGAGGCGCGCCTCAAGCGACGCAAGGCCCGGCAAAAGCAGGCGCGCCTGAATCTCCGCCGCACCCTTCTCACCGCGGGGAGCGAGGTCTCCGATGCCCTGAGCCGCTATCAGAACACGACCCAGCGCATCGAGGCGCGGCAGAATCAGCTGGATGCGCTCGACGCCGCCGTCGCGGAGTCCCGCGAGCTACTCCGGTACGGAGAAGCCAATTACCTGCAGGTGCTGACCGCGCAGCAGGAGTACCTCGCAGCCCAGCTGGACAACGTCAACGACCGGCTGGAACGGCTGCAGGCCGGGGTGGCCCTCTACCGGGCACTTGGGGGTGGATGGGACCGGTCAGAAAACCCGATTGCCACGAACGGCGAGCGGGACGATGCCACCGAGGAGCCGGGCAGTGGCGACGAGAATCGGTAGGCTTCGAGACGCGGAGGTCACCCTGCATGTCCCTTCCCTTTTGATCTGGGGAGATCCACCTCCTTGGGCAGTAAGCAGTGCCCGTCACAGATCGACTGGCGAATACTATGCAGAACTGGATTGAACGCTGGGGTGGGTGCCTGCTCGGGGCGAGTCTTGTTCAGGAATACGTGCCTGAAACGATCTGCACAGACGTTGCGGACGGATAATCTAACATCCAGGAGTCCCTATTAGCCACTTCTTTCTCAGTGGGGCGTCCCCCACCTAGAGCCTCCAAGGAGAACGGCAGGCATTGAAGCGAGCTCGAGACCGGTCCTCTTCCATGGCGATTGCGTCTTGCAGAGAGGCGAGGCAGGATCTTTGCACTGTTCGCCTCTGGCCCCGAACAGAGGGGGTCTGTACCAGGGAGCTGCTCGGGCGAGCATGCAAAAATTGGGGGACAGACGGAGGGGCAGCAGTTGACAGGGTTGTAGATTCGTACCGAGAGTGCCTTTTCCAAACTCATTGGCCTTCACCTGAAGCGCTCCATCCATGTCGTCCTCCATTTCGTCAACCTCCGTTTCCGTGCGCGAGACTCTGCTGTCAACAGGCATTTCCATCCTCCTCGCGGGCCTCTTGCTTGGGGCCCTGTCGTTTCCTACCCATGCGCAATCCAGGCGTGCTGGGGATCTCTTCTACGGCAAGCTCGGAGGCGGTATCTCGGACTACACCGGCGACTACCCGGCTGGAAACGTCACCCATCCCTTTGATTTTCAGGAGTTCGCCCGAGGCTCAGGGCTCCCGTTCATGGTGGCCGGGGAGATCGGATACCAGTTCTCTCCGAAGCGGGCCCTCGCCCTCGGGATTCAGGCCGGAAACTATCCGATCGCTGGATCTGCTGGGATCGGGGGAATTTCAGACTCGTACCGCCAGACGCTCCAGTTGCTGGGACGCTACACGTTTGGCCGTTCCGGCCAGATCGTGGCCCCGTACATCGACCTCGGGATCAACGCTACCTTTGGAGGAGACAGTCCCCCGACGAGCACGGGATTCGGGCCCTCGGTGGGAGGTGGAGTGGACTTTCTGCTTAGCCGAACGGCTTCGTTCTACGTCGAATCGCGCTTCAACCTGACCTTCCCAGACGAGGCGGTGGACGGCGCCAAGTCCAAGGGGCCCTTTGATTTGACCAATCAACTTCTTGGCTTTGGCCTGAAGGTCAACCTCACGAGGCCGACTGCCCCGCGGGTAATCCGGCTTGACGGTCCGGCCGAGGTGAAAACCGGCACGTCGGTTACGTTTGCCGCGACGATCAACGAGGGGAAGGCCAGCCGTCCCTTGGACTACCAGTGGGACTTTGGCGACGGAGGGACGGGGTCTGGCCTCACGACAACCCATACCTACGACCGGCCGGGGACCTACGCGGTCTCGTTCTCTGCGAGCAACAAGGCCGGGGAGGCGAGCCGGTCGATCACGGTTACGGCCAAGCGCCCCCCGACGCCTCCCCAGATCGCATCGGTGAGCGCCGCCCCCGATTCGGTTGCTGTAGGGACCTCCGTTCAATTCGGCGGTGCTGCGGTGGGAGGCGATTCGCTCGCGTACGAATGGAGCTTCGGCGATGGAGCGACCGCGACGGGGCCGTCCCCCACCCACGCATACAAGACTCCCGGCGAGCACACCGTGCAGCTTCGCGTCTCCAATGAGGCCGGGATAGACGCCCGAACGGTGACCGTTCGCGTAGCCCGCCGCACAGGACAAAAACAAGCGGCCCAGAAGCAAGAGGAGCGGTGGAGTATCGTCGTCGCATCGGTACGCGAGGAGAGCAGGGCCCAGGCCGTGGCCCGGCGATACCGAGATCGGTTTTCCACCGCGTCCATGCCTGTTAATGTCGTCACGGCCGAGACCGATCAGGGGCTCCGGTATCGAGTGGTCGTCGGGGCGCTCGAAGATGTCGATGCTGCCCGGCAGGCCATGGGGGAGCACAACGAGAATCTTCCGCCCGGCGCGTGGCTCCTCCCTCCTGAGTGAGCAGTCTGATTGGCGCGAGCCGCCGTTTCAATTCCTGAGTGGCATACCCACAGCGAGCGACAACTCGTGTAGAGTGCGAAGAATTCTCGCACGCGACTGCCGTCGGTGGGAAAGAAATCAATGCCTCGATAGGAAGCGATCCGTTCGTCGAGGCCTAATTGGAGAGGAGCCCCACTGCATCCCCTGAAAACGGCGCTTCCAATCCGTCGTCCCCAACGGCCCGGCTGCGTATGCGCTCCCCGGTGCGCGGGTTGACATACACGACTCGTTCGTAGGAGGTGCCGAAGCGCGACGTGCCGTCCTTAAGATAGGTGATCGCCCGGGCCGCGCCGCCATGGCCTTTTCCCTCCATCGCATAGCCGTCCTCGATCTCCCGGGAGGTGATGCTGGCGGGCCGGACCTGCCGGTGGTAGTCGCGAATCACTCTCAACGCTACGTCCACCTGTTCCCACCAGACCGAGCGCGAGCGAAAGTCGCTCAGGTTCAGGTCGTTGTGGGGCTTCGAGTAGCCGAAGTACCACTCCGTGCCGTAGCAGCCGGCCAGGTACGAGGCGTACATCACCTCACGCGCCGACGGCAGGTTGCCACCGTCCGGCCCGCCGTCGCCCGGGTACACGCCGTTGGTGGCGTTGCCTGGCTCGTCCACCGAACAGACCCACGGGTCACCGCTCTGCCCCGAGCGCTGGAGCCACTTGCGCCCGGCGCGCCACGCCTCCGTGTCGCTCATGGTTCCGAGTTGAATGGAGGGACCGTCGAACGGGTCGAAGCCGAGCAGATCGCTGTACACCTGCTCTTTGTCGTCGGGGTAGGTGTGAATCACTACCGGATGATCGTAGGGATCTATGGCCTTGACGTACCGGGCAAACGCGCGGCGCTGACCGGGCGTGTTGGTGTTTTCCTCCCCCAGGTTCCAGTTGAGCGCGGGGTGATGGCCGAAGCGTGCCACCAGCTCGCGGTAGTACAGCTTGCGCTCCGGGCCGAGCGCGCCGCCGCTCAGCAGGGTATCGTTCTCGGTCTCCTGCGTCTTGAAGTGCAGGAAGAACCCGTTGCGCGTGGCGTGACTGAAGACGACGTTCCACTGTGCCAGCTTCGACACGTCGTAGGTGGAACGCTGGTCCGGCGCCGTCCATGGCCACGTGTTGTCCCCGTCGCCCGCCACGTTCATCGGGATAAAGCTGATGGAGTTCATCCCCTCGGACGCCAGGTAGTTGAGGGCCCCGATGAGTTCTTTGCCCCAGGAATCGTCCCAGGTCGGGTCGCCGCTGCTCCAGTCGGAGCGGTGCGGGCGGTACTCCGTGGTGTTTTCGCCCGAGCGCGTATTGTCGAAGTCAGAGTAGGCGAGCAGGTCCTCCGGGCTGTCCGGGCCGCCCTTGAAGAACAGCTCGCCGTCGTCGAAGCGCATCAGGCGTCCGTCCTGAGAGAGAAGGCCGCGGGCGTAGAAGCCGGGGGCGTCGCTCTGGGCCACCTCCACCGAAAAGGATCCGCTCTCACCATCGAACGCGCAGCGACGGCCGGCCTCCTCGCCGAGACTTGTGGCCACGTCGTCCCCGCAGCGGACGCTCGCCTCGTAGCGGTAGGTGCCCTGCTCTCGGGGCAACACGTAAACGCGCCACCGACGGCCGCTCGTGGCCGACGTGTGAGCTGCGGTGCCGTCGGCCGCAAAGAAGCCCGGCACGGTGAGCTGCCGTCCCGAGGGGGTCGTCACGCGCAGGTTGAAACGAACGTCCCGGAAGGTCGAAGCACTTTCGGAGCGCTCCGGCCCCTCGAAGGTGAGCCGTACAGGCTGCCACTTCCGCAACGGTTCGCCGGATTGCCATCCGGTAACGTGTTGAGCCGAGGCGGCCCCTGCGCCGAGCACGAACGACGCGGCTCCACAAATGAGGAGGGCAAGGGCACAGGCATCCGGGAAAGCGCGCCGCATCCAGCGGAGCACGCATTTCCCAATTGGAACGATGGAGGGCGACTTGAACCTGCTCAGAAGACTCATGGGGCGGCCCAACGGGTTAGGTTTTTCACTCAAAGGCATAGGTCTCCATGCTCGTAAGTTCAGGCCCGCCACCCTGATCG
>CAZBIB010000151.1:0-8187 GCA_964491575.1 uncultured Salinivenus sp.
CGAGGTTTTCACGACCGCCAAGAAGGGGGCCTTCAACCTGCACGGGTCGCTGTTGCCCAAATATCGGGGCGCCGCGCCCATCAACCACGCCATCATGGCGGGCGAGACGGAGACCGGCGTCACCACGTTCTTCCTGGAGCCGTCCGTGGACACCGGCGACATCATTTTGCAGAAGCGCATGTCGATTGGCCCCAACGAGACGGCTGGGGAAGTGCACGATCGAATGAAAGAGCTGGGGGGTGAAGCCGTGGTGGAGACGGTGCGGCAGATTGACGAGGGAACCGTCGAGACCCGGCCCCAGAACGATGACGAGGCCACCCCGGCGCCCAAGATTCACGACGAGGACTGCGAGATTCCATGGGAGCAGCCCGCGGAGGACGTGCACAATCACGTTCGCGGCCTCTCCCCCTATCCCGGAGCGTGGACGATGCACGAGGGCACCCGCCTGAAGCTGTACCGGACACAGCGGGGGGAGGGCATGGGCGCGCCCGGCGAGGTGATTGAGGCCGACAATCGGCTCATCGTGGCCTGTGAGACCGGGGCGGTGGATGTGCTCACCCTGCAGCAGCCGGGGCGGAACCGCCTCGACGCCGCAGACTTTCTCAATGGCTACACGCTCTCCGAGGGCGCTCGCCTCGGTGAATAACCACCCTGCGCTCCGACGCTAATCTCCAACCTCCATGCCTGAACCCGACCTCTCCGAGCTCGAGGATCGCATCGCCACTGATAGTGCATTCGTCGACGATCTGCTGGAGGAGATCGGCCGGGTGGTCGTGGGGCAGCGATACATGATCGAGCGGCTCCTAATCGGCCTGCTGGCCGATGGACACGTCTTGCTGGAGGGAGTGCCGGGGCTCGCCAAGACCCTCACTGTGCGTACCCTCTCCGACGCTCTCGGGACGGACTTCCAGCGCATCCAGTTTACGCCCGATCTGTTGCCCGCTGACCTCCTCGGCACGCTGGTCTACAACCAGAAAGAGGGCACGTTTTCGATCAAGAAGGGACCGATTTTTGCCAACATCATCCTGGCTGACGAGATCAACCGCTCGCCGGCCAAGGTGCAGAGCGCGCTCCTTGAGAGCATGCAGGAGCGGCAGGTGACCATCGGCGAGGAGACGTTCGAGCTCGACGACCTCTTCCTCGTGCTCGCCACCCAGAATCCGATCGAGCAGGAGGGCACTTACCCGCTGCCGGAGGCCCAGGTGGATCGGTTCATGCTCAAGATCGACGTGACGTACCCGACGGGGGACGAGGAGATGGAAATTATGCGCCGCATGGCCCGCACGGACGAATCGCCGACGGTGGAGTCCGTGGCAACCCCGGAGCAGATCCTCCAGGCCCGCGACCTGATCAACGACCTCTACGTCGACGAGCGGGTCGAGCAGTACATCGTCGACCTCGTGCTGGCCTCCCGCGATCCGGGTGCGCACGGGCTCGGGGACCTGGAGCCGCTGCTGGAATACGGGGCGTCGCCGCGGGCCAGCATCAATCTGAACCTGGCCGCCCGGGCCCACGCGTTCCTGCGACACCGGGCCTACGTGACGCCCGAAGACGTGCGTGCGATAGCGATGGACGTACTTCAGGACGGTCTCGTGATTACGTAC
Organism: uncultured Salinivenus sp.; assembly: GCA_964491575.1. Taxonomy (GTDB): domain Bacteria; phylum Bacteroidota; class Rhodothermia; order Rhodothermales; family Salinibacteraceae; genus Salinibacter. The sequence goes on from CAZBIB010000151.1 coordinate 1,605, forward strand.
GAGGCTGAGGCCGAGCTGGTGGCCGCCTCTGACCTCGTGGAGCTCATCCTCGACACCGTGGCGGTGCCTTGACCAAGATGAAGTTTCTCCCTGCATCCGTGCGCCTATTTCTCCAGAACGCGGGCTCCACACGGGGAATAAGGCCGCGTTGCCACGCGGCCGTACGCCGTTGGAACTGGCAATATTCGCAAGGGGACTGGTCTTCGCGATTCCACAGAACCGCGAGAGCTTTTAGGGAAAGACCGCCATCCTGATTGGACGTAACTCCATCTCGCTATGGACCGCCCCAAGACCTTTCAGAAGGAGTCGATCTCGGTGGACTTCATGGTCCGCCAGCTACGCGAGACTGTGGGCGTGGAGGTGGTGCCGGTCAACGATGAAGTCGATGCGCCCGAGCGGACAGTCACCGAGAGCAGTCTCCATCGTCCCGGCCTTGCCCTGGCCGGGTACGTCGACCTGTTTACCCATCAGCGCGTCCAGATCCTTGGCAACACCGAGACGCGGTATCTCCGTCACCTTGATGACGCCGAGCGGCGCGATGCGTTTGGGCACCTGACGCAGTTTCCGGTGCCCTGCATCGTCGTCACAGACGACAACGACCTCAAGCACTCGCTGGTGGACATGGCCACGGAGGAAGGCATTCCAGTGTACCGCACACCCCTGCCTACGGTGAAGTTTATGTCCTCGCTCCGCAACTTTTTGGTCGACCAGTTTGCCCCGCAGCGGGCGGTGCACGGGTCGCTGGTCGATGTCTATGGCATCGGCCTGCTTCTCATCGGCAAACCGGGAATCGGCAAGAGCGAGGTGGCACTCGATCTGGTGGAGCGGGGGCACCGGCTCGTGGCGGACGACGTGGTGATTGCCACTCAGCGGGACGAGTCGATCCTCATGGGCGCGGGCACCGATCTCGTGCAGCACTTCATGGAGGTGCGCGGGCTCGGCCTCGTGGACATCCGCTCCATGTTCGGGATCCGGGCGATCCGGTTTCAGAAGCGCATCGAGATTGTCGTCAACATGGAGCTCTGGGACGAGGACAAGGAGTACACCCGGATCAACATGGTAAAAGATACCCACGAGATTTTAGGAATTGACCTTCCTATGGTTCGAGTGCCCATCACCCCTGGAAAGAACATCACGGTGATCTGCGAGGTGATTGCGATGAACTACCTGCTCCGCCACTACGGGCACGATCCTGCTGAGGTGTTCACTGAGCGGCTTCGGAATCGAATTCAACAGGAAGGCCCCCCAATGCCGCGTCGGGGGATTGAATACTTCGAGCAGGACTACGAGTAGCCTTGAGAGCGTTCAGAGCGGCTTTCCACTCATCAGAGCGTCTCGTTAAGATGTTGGCAGTTTTTTGGAGGGACTCTCCAAGACAGGGCCTCTGATTGACAGGCCTGGGACTACCCTCTATGTTGGTGAGCGGCGTTGCCAAATGCGCCGCGGAAACGGTCTCCCTTTCTTTGAGAGCGCGCGCCCGGCACAGTATTTGTCGCCGAACTGCCTGTGAGGCGCGTGGAGGCGGCTCGTGCCATCGTCTCCCATCGTCGGAGCGGATCGTCGGTGTCGTCGTGCACATCCCCACTGGACACGCAAGACGCCGCTATCATGAGCCCAGAGCAAAAGTACGTTTACGACCCGGAGACCTGCTCCTTTAAGCAGGTAGAGTCGACCTGGAAAGACTGGCTTTCCTATGCCGGACAGATCGTGGGCCTGGCTGTGATTTTGGCCGGGCTCCTTGTCTGGGCACTGGATCGGCAGTGGATTGACTCTCCCAACGAACAAACCCTCAAGGTGGAAAATGAGGCCCTTGAGCATCAGCTCGGTCAGGTCAACGATCGGATGACGGTTCTCTCGGGGCGACTCGACTCGCTGGCGAAGCGGGACCGCACCCTCTATCGGCGACTTTTTCAAATGAAGCCGATTTCGGGCGACGTGCGTCAGGTAGGCGTTGGGGGGAGCGATCCGTACAAGCAGTTCGATGAGATGGGCGAGGACACCGAAGCACTGCTGAAGCGGACGGCGCAGAGGCTCGACAAGATTGAGCGCCAAATGAGCCTGCAAAAGTCCAGCTACCGCGAGCTCTATGCCATGGCAAAGCAACGCCGGGATCAGCTTCGCCAGCTTCCGGCCATCCGTCCGGCGAACGGGCGCATCACCTCGGGGTATGGCATGCGCGAGCATCCCATCTTAAAGGTGCGAAAGATGCACGAAGGCATTGATTTCTTGCTACGGCGGGGCACGCCCGTGATGGCGACGGCAGAGGGGCTGGTGAAGCGCGCTGAGCGGAGTCCGAGCTACGGGAAGGTGATCGAGATTCGTCATCCGGAATCGGAGTACATGACCCGGTATGCGCATCTGTCCGAAATCCCGGATGACATTCATCGCGGGGCTCGGGTGCAGCGGGGAGACACCATCGGGTATAGTGGAAATACGGGACTTTCCACCGGACCACATCTCCACTACGAGGTGCACAAGCTGGACGGTCGGGCACTCGATCCCATGCACTTCTTGGTGCCGGGCATGAGTCCGAAAAGCTTCCGCAAGCTCGAACGGCGTACGCAGCAGTATCGAGCGAACATCGAGGAAGAAGCTTCGCCCTTGCAGGCCGCTCGGTGATGTAGGTCAGGGGCGCCGATTGCTAGAGGCGGGTTCGTATCGCTCATGTCTACCGCTGGTGCGTCCTCTCGGCGTTCTAGGTCGTCCTGCACATTTCTAGAACACTGTCTGCGCGGATGCTTCTGTTCGTTTGGTGGGAGGGAATGGGAAGGAGCAGTGTCGCTCGTATTCAAGACCGAGTGCATTCGGCACTGTCTGCTCGCTGAGGCGTTAGGTCTGATTCATGCGCGGGCTCCCTCCCGATCTTTTCGACCTCAGCAGACCAATGCAGACGCGCTCCGCGACGATCGCCTGGACATGGCTCAGGAAGATTGTAGGAGTCGTGGCGGTCGTGCTGGTGGGAGCGGGACTCGTATTAGGGGGAGCTCGTACTGCGCAGGCATCTGAGAAAATCGAGAGGATCCGCCCGGCGGCCGACACGACCGCTCCCATCATTCGGAGTGTCGACGTGCGGGGGAACCGACACTTTTCGGAGGGGACGCTGAAGCGAAACATCCGCACCCGCCCCAACCGCCGAATCCTCGGCATTCCCGGCTTTACGTGGTGGCGCTGGGTCTACCGGCTGGGCAGTGCCAACTGGATGTGGGATCGCCTGGGCTCAGCGCTCCAGTCGGGGGGCGAGCCCCCGGCCTATCTCGATTCGAACACCGTGGGGGCCGACGCCGAGCGCCTGGAGCTGTTCTACCAGCAACGGGGATTCCGAGACGCCGCAGTCTCGTACGAGGTTCAGACCCTGGACAACGCCGACCGCGTTCGGGTGGTCTTCGTTGCGGAGCCGGGGCCTGCCACCTACCTTCGGCGCGTCCAGTACACCGGGCTCGATTCATTGCAGCACGATCAAAAACGTCGCCTTGCCGAAGGGACCGTCTTCGAGTCCGCGTCGATTTCCCTCAACGATACGCTGAGGATCTCGGTTCAGAATCAGCGGTACCGGGAGCCGATGCTCCTCGAAGAGCGGCGACGGATTCTGAGGTTCTTGCAGAACGAGGGCTACGCCGCCGTGAGCCGCGATTCCGTGCAGGCGGTGGTCTACCAAGTTGCGCCCGACTCCTTCGATGTCACCCTCCGCGTCCGAACAGGGCCCCGATACCGCTTCGGCAACGTGCACTTTGCGGCAACGGGCCCCGAGACCTCGCCGCCACGCCACGATACGCTCGACGTGGCCATCGATACGATCGGCGGGGGTCGCCCACAGGTGACGACCCGAATCGAAAACGATGATCGCCTTGAACCGAGCATTCTGCGCCGCAGCCTCCAGTTCACGCCGGGGGCGTACTACGACCAATCGGCGGTGCAGGCCACGAAGCGCCAGCTCGAGAACACGGGCGTCTTTACCTTCACCAATCTGTCTCCGCTGTACGAGGAAGCGAGCCGAGTCGATACGGCCGGGGCGCCCTATCTGCCGCTTCGCATTGAAGGGCAGACCCGGAGGCGGCATCGCGTGCAGGCGGAGACCTTTGCGCTCCAGCGCGAGTCGGTGGGGGCCAGCGAGGCGGGCCTGCGACTGAACGAGTTCGGGGTTGGCCTGAGTGGCGTGTACGAGAACATCAATGCCCTCGGGGGCGGCGAAACTTTCCGCCTCCGAGCCTCGGCCTCCGTGGCCACGGGGCTCGATTCGAAGCTTATCAGCTCGAATCAGTTCGAGGGCAGTGCGTCTCTCATCCTGCCCTACCTCCTTCGTCCGTTCCAGCCCCTCGACCAGACGTTCGACCTCACAAATGCGCGAACGCGCATTTCCTTGACCGCCCTGACGGCCCTGCGCAGCGACCTCGGACTGCGGATCCGTAGCCGCGTGAATGCGCGGCTGCGCCTGGAAATGGACCATACGCCGACGCAGTCGTCGCTGGTGGATGTCATGGGCTTGAGCGTGAGCAATCCGGATACGCTGGACCAGTTCAGCACGAAGTTTCTGGACCGTGTCTTCGGGCCCGGCGGCGGCGATCTCGAAGATCCGGTTCAGCGCCAGCAGATCCTGGAAGATTACACGCAGCCGCAGGTGAACACGGCGTTTCGGTACACCTTTCGGTCCGCCACGGCCAACCCCCTGCGGCGACAAAGTGGGCACATCTACGAGGTCTCCGGCGAGGTGGGCAACACGCTCCCACTCCTCTTCGATCGGCTGGTGTTTGCGCCCGACACGCTGGACTACTCCTTGCCGAGTCTCTTTGGGGGGGCGAGCGGGCTTACGGGACGTCTTCTCTACCGCCCGTACGTGCGGGCCTCGGTTGATCTGCGACGGTACGTGCCTCTGGGGCCGGGCGCCACCCTCGGGCTGAAGCTGTTCGGGGGGATGGCGCACCCGACGGCGCGGCCCACTGTCGTTCCGCTGGACCGGCGCTTCTTCAGCGGGGGGGCGAACAGTGTTCGCGGATGGCGACTCCGAGAGCTGGGACCCGGAGGGACCCTTCCAGTGGCTGACACGACGGCCTCGGTGCGGGGGGGGCTTGCAAACATTCTGGGCGGAGACATCAAGCTCGAATCGAGCATTGAGCTCCGAACGACCCTCATTCAGCGGCTGTTGGCGGCGCGGTGGGGCGGAGCGACCTTCCTGGACGTGGGCAACATGTGGTTTGGGCCGCGTAATCGGGGATACGGGCAAAGAAGAGACTCCTCGGACTCGATGACGCAGCCGATGGCAGGGGATGAGCAAACAGACGGGAGGAACGGTCGGTTTAGCGGGTTCGAGTCCCTGCTCGATGTGGGAGTGGGGGGAGGCGTCGGCCTCCGCCTGGAATGGGAGTACCTTATTGTCCGACTCGATCTTGCCTATCGCCTCCACGATCCCTCGCCCCGAAATGACGACATCTTCGCCGATAACTTCGGTGGGCCGCTCCTTCATTTTGGCATCGGGCAGGCCTTCTGATCTGGGCGTTTCCCGCTCTCCTCGTTTACCCTTTGGCTTTCGCCTATATCCATGTCTGTCTTCCGTCCCCTTCTCCGGGCCGGCACCCGCCTCTACCATCGACTTTTTCGTCGCCGGCTCGATTCGCGCACGCGTGAGGTTGCGGAGATTCTTCGGGGCGTTCCGGCCCTGAGTCATCTCTCTTCGGACGCTCTCTACGCCATGGCCCAGGTGACCCACCGGCGCACCTATCGGCGGGGAGAGTCGCTGTACTACGAAGGCGACCCGGGCCTGGGGCTGTACATCGTCGAGTCGGGGCGCGTGCGTCTCTGCACGGACCGGGGACCGGACCGCTCCCATGAACTCCGGGTGCTCGATGCGAACGAAATGGTCGGGGGGTTGTCCTTGCTTGGAGACTTTCGCCGGCTGGAGACGGCCGAGACCGTCACGGAGGCGCAGGTGCTGGGCTTCTTTCGCCCCGACCTGAAGAACATTATGCGACGCAGACCGAAGGCGGCGGCTGAAGTCGTTATGGCGCTGGCCCGGCACTTGGCGGCCCAACACGTCGAACTCGTGCGTCGCTACGAGAAACAAGCGGATGCGGCTACGGCCCTGCAGGTCCAGGCGAAAGCTGCTGAGGCAGTGGCGGACGACCCTCCGGCTCAACTGTAGCGTATTGCGTAGTGCGAAACCGATGATCAGCCCCGTACGATTTCGGAACTGTCACGTCCGGTCGGGAACGGAGCCCTCTTCCGGAAACGCTGCCTGGATCAGCCATTCCCGACTCTGCGTTGACTCTTTGGCAGTTTGAATTCCCCACAGCATTCGCCCCCCGATGGGTCCGCTTGCTCGCCTCAACCACTTCTTCTGGCGATACAAGTACCTGTTCGTTCCGGGACTTCTCTTTACCATGATCTCGGCCGGGTTCCAGATCACCGTGCCCATGGTGGTGCGGCAGGCCGTGGACAGCATCCCGCGCTTCGTGCGGGTGTACACCTTGTACGAGGGGACCCCGGCTCAGGCGGAAGTCTACGCCTACTTCTTCGTTGCCCTGCTGTTGTTTGCGCTCGTCATCATCGCGCTGTCGGGGACGAGCGGGCTCTTCATGTTCTTGATGCGGCA
>CAZBIB010000152.1:0-8173 GCA_964491575.1 uncultured Salinivenus sp.
GGCTAAGAGGACCTGATGGTAGCGGGTCGAGTCGGATTTGTCCTGGATGCCGCTCGGCGTCAGGTAAAACTCGCACCCGATGATGGGCTGCACGTCTGACTTCTGGGCCGTGGTGTAGAACTCGGGGACGCCGTAGAGATTGCCGTGATCGGTGATGGCAACGGCCGGAATGTTGCGACGCTCGGCGCTCTCGATGAGGGGGTCGATGCCGGCGGCGCCGTCGAGGAGGGAGTACTGGGTGTGGCAGTGGAGGTGGGAAAACTCGGGCATACGGCGGTCGATTCGTCGGGAGGACGGTGCGCGAGACGAGGGGGGAGAAAAGAACTCCAACAGCACCGTCTAACTAAAGAGATGCCCGGGCGGGAATCAATTTGCTTTCGTTGTTGAAGATATGGAAATCGTATCCGAACCGGCAATGGCAGAAGCCGCTGTATCAGTCGTCGAACTCTGCATCTGTGTCGCTTGAAGCGGACTCGATTGGTGTCCCAGACCACAGAGTTGGAAAATGCGATCGCACTGCCGTTATTAAGGGTCAAAATGAACAAGATCCTCTCGATACTCAGATCTGCAATGCCCTTGTTTCTCGCGAAGGCTTCGTGCGCTCCGTCACTCGCAGTACGGGCTCTCCATCGGGCGACCGGCGTCTTTCTCTTCCTGTGTATAATCGTCATTCCTGGACGGGCCCCTGCCCAGGAGGCCGACCAGCCGGTAACACCGCTGGAGGGGACGCTCGAACGCATTACGGTGCACGGCCCTTCGCTCGAACGAAACCTGGTGGGGGACAGTCCTGATCGTTCCGTCTCGGTCTACCTGCCGCCCAGCTACGACGCGTCCCCGAACCGGCAGTACCCAGTCCTCTACGTGCTCCACGGCTTCACCGACTCGGATCGGGCTTGGTTCGGTTGGGAGGAGCACTTCGTGAACGTCCCTGCTGCGATGGAACGGGCCCTTGACGCCGGAACGGTGCGGGAGATGATCTTGGTGATGCCCAACGCCTTCACGGCCTATCAGGGCAGCATGTACTCGAGCTCCGTGACGACCGGCGATTGGGAGACGTACGTGGCCGAGACGCTGGTCCAGTACATTGACGAGCACTACCGCACGGTGCCGGAGCGGACCAGCCGGGGACTCGCGGGGCACTCGATGGGCGGATACGGGACCCTCCGCATCGGCATGAAGCGGCCGGGTGTCTTTTCGAGCCTCTATGCCATGAGTCCGTGCTGTCTGCAGGCCAATCTCAATCCGGACAGTGCGGCCGTGGCTCGCGCGGCAGCGATCGACAGCCTCGATGAGGTGCAGGACGCTGGCTTCTTCACGAAGGTGCTGCTCGCGTCGGCGGCAGCGTGGTCGCCCGATCCACAGGACCCGTCTCTGTACCTCGACCTGCCGACCGATTCCAGCGCAGAGCGGTCGACAGTCCTTGCAGAGTGGGCCGCCAATGCGCCCCTGGCGATGGTTCACCAGTACGTGCCGGAGCTCCGTAGGCTTACCGCGATTGGACTGGATGCGGGAGCGCAGGATCAGCCCATCGCTCAGCACACGCAGCAGTTCGCCAACATCCTCTCCCGGTACGCCATTGAGCATACCGCAGAGATCTACGATCCGGGCACGCACGTCAGTCGAGTGGGCGAGCGGGTCGAGACCGTCGTTCTTCCTTTCTTTTCCGAGCGGCTCACGTTTCCGGAATCGGGGCGGTGATTCCCAATGTCCCCCTCGGCTCTGCAGGAGTGCAGACCGCAGGGGCGCATCTCCGGTGTTCCGTCATCCTCGTGGAGGGGTCGTGTTGTCTGTATCCATATCGGAAACCAGCCAGTACACCGCCCCCGCGCTGAGGACGAGTACAAGTACTTGCAGCGCCATCACGTCGAATGCAATCTGCGCGTCCGATGCCTCGATCCGGGAGCCCTCTGCGTCGCCGCTATCGGAATCGATGGTCTGGACGTACATTAGGGGCGGCTGGTAGATCGGGCTCCACCGCAGGTCGCCGGTCGGCTCGATACGCCAGGGGCAGAGAAACACCGTTCCCAGGATGAGAGCCGCCAACGCCGTGGCTACCACCATGTTCTGTCGATCATTCATGGTGTTGAGAGGGGAGTGGTTGAGGGGACAGATGGGCCGTGTTTCCGGATCGGCAGCAGCTTGAACGGGTCGCATGCAAGGAATGGTCTCGAGCGCCCCTCTACTCTACGTGCACGTAAACTGACTTGGGCAACCGGGGCGTTCCGTTTTCGGCGTCGACTGCGGCCGTCTTTCTGTCATCGTCGGAAAGGGACCTCTGTCGGGGGAAGACAACCGCGATGGGAGAAGCTGTTGCTATTTGGAATTCCTGCACTGAACCTTCTCACATCCGACATCGTACCAATCATGTCGCACCGATAATCGGGGCGATCCAATTCCAGAACTCCTTTGGTGCTCGCACTCTGAAAGCCTGTTTTCGATTGGTTCAGGGTGCTCAGGCGTGATCCATTTCTGACGCATCATTTCCAGCGCCGTCCAGGTCGGATTTTTCAAGGTCGCGGACCTCTAAATCAGAGTCGTGGCTTGTCAGCTGTCGCTCTGTGAGCTGTCCCCTCCATCCGCAGGGGCGACGCGCGATTCGCCCCTTCATCGGCGGAAACGATAAAAAATGCCGGGATGAATGTCTTCCGATTTTCCGAGAAGTGACGATAGAAACGCGGATGACACGCGGTGGCTTGACAGATCTCAACTCGTACTGCTCAACGTTATAGTCGACTTATGGCCGACTCAACTCCCAACAACGTCCTTCCGGAAAGCGACGCCTTCACGCCCTACGAGAACAGCGCAGTGCATGAAATAAAGGGCTGGGCCGAGAACGACCCCTCGGCCCTCTCGGAGGGATTGCGTCTCGCCAAGCGCCCGCTCGACTGGCTCGCCGAGCGCTCTGTGACCGAAGATGTCATGGAGGAGGTCAACGAGCGCATCATCGGTGTTCTCAATTCCCTCTCGGACGCCTCTACCTGGACGTACGATGAAGAATACGTCCTGAAACGCGCCCGCGAGGAGCAGGACCTCAGCGTCGGCTCGCTGGAAGAGCTGCGCACGAAGCCCATGGACTCTCTCGACAACCTGGCGCATAGCTACTTCACTGAGAACGCGGTCCTCTCCGTCATTGAGGGCGGGGGTACGGGACTGGGGGGCGCGGTTCTCCTCGCAGCAGACATCCCCATGCTCTTTTCGATCAACCTGCGCCTCATCCAGCAGATTGCCGCCTCCTACGGCTTCCGCTTCGGCGGCCCCGAGGCGCGCCCGCTGGTCTTGCGAATCTTCAGCGCCGCCACGGCCGACACGCCCGAGGCGCGTCAAGAGGCGCTTCAGGAGCTGCGTGCGGCCGGCACGGCTGTGGCAAAGGACAACGCACCAGCGGCGGCCTCTTCAAACGCTGGCCAGGTGGGCGTCTCCGATGCGTCCTCGGAGGGGACGCAAACCACGGAGAATCAGAGTCGCGCACTGGCCAATGAGATTGCCCGCAACGTCGCCACGCGCCAGATGGCACAACTGATCCCGCTTGCCGGTGTGGCCACGGGGGCCGGGATGAACTACTGGTTCACCATGGCGACTGCTGAAACGGCATACATGCTCAGCCGCGCGCTCTTCCTGGAGCACAAGCGTCAGCAGAAGCCCGCTTCCGAAGAATAATTCCGATCTCTGCATTTCTCTGAAAAGGGTCCTCCCTGGCACGGAAGCCCCGCCGGTGACGACGTTTCCAACTGTGCAAACCGATAGTGATACGGTCTTCGCAACACGGCCCTCGGCGGTAGCCAACGAGGACTCTTTGCATCCATCCTCCTACATTTCATGGCTGATACCTCTCGGCTTTCCAATTATACCCGGCGCGTGCTGATCGCTGCCGGTGTCGTCATCGGCACGGTGTCGGCATTATATTTCCTGTGGCAGCTGGGAAGCGTGTTCATGCTGATCTTTGCGGGAGTGCTTTTCGCTGTCGTCCTCAGCGGACTCACAAACGTCGTGGCTCATCACGCGTCGCTTCCGCGTGGAGTCGCAATGACGGTCGTGATTCTCGTGATCGTCGGACTCTGCGTTGGGTTCGGGTTCCTCGCCGGACCGCGGTTGGCAACGCAGGGCAGTGAGCTGGCCAAGCGCATTCCAGAGGCCATCAATCAGCTCCAGCAGCAATTTGCAGCGCAGGAATGGGTGCAGCAGTATTTTCCGAGCGCGTCTCAGCCGGAGCAGATGGCCGCGTCCAACACCGGCAGCATTGCGAGCAGGATCCTCGGCGTCTTCTCAACGGTCGCCAGTGCGCTGGGTAGCGCCTTGATCGTGTCCGTCATCGGACTGTACCTCGCGATTAGTCCTCTCGTCTACACGGAGGGCACAGCGCGGCTCGTACCTGGAAGGCGGAGAAAGCGGGTCGGCCAGGTGCTGTCGGCCATGGGGCACGCCCTGCGTTGGTGGATGGTGGGACGCGGCGCCTCGATGGTTGTGGTGGGCATTCTTACCGGGGTGGGGCTCTTGATTGCAGGCGTGCCGCTCTATTTTTCGCTGGGCGTCATCGCCGCGCTCTTCTCGTTTGTGCCCTACATCGGTCCCATCGCGTCGGCAGTGCCAGCGATCCTGGTGGCCTTCACTGCCAGCCCCACGAAGGCGCTGTATGTAGTGTTCATCTTTATCGGGGTGCAGCTTCTGGAGAGCTACCTAATCACACCGCTCATTCAGGAGCAGACTGTTTCCATTCCCCCGGCCCTGCTGATCAGTGCGCAGGTGGTGGCAGGAGTGCTGGGCGGCCTCCTGGGGGTGCTCCTGGCCACTCCACTTGCGGTAACCGTTACGGTAGCTGTGCAGATGCTCTATGTAGAGGACGTCCTGGGCGATCCTGTAGAGGTGCTGGGTGAGTCAGAGGAGAAGGCCGTGCAAGAGCACGCCGGAGACGAGGTCGTATGACTTCGCTCAAACGAGAAATCATTCCCAACGCTAGTAGCTCAACGAACGCTCATTCGTCATGCCCGGGAACGAGCCCCATAGCGGCGACCCCTCGAATCGTCTCCGATCGGAGAGTGCGTCATCGACGGAGCGAGGTGCCGATGAGCACACCTCTCAACAGCCCGAAGACTGGCTGGACGACTGGCAGCTGGTTCCGGAGAAGGTCCGGGTCGACGCACGCCAGGCGGCGGTTGGGGGCGCTTTGGCGGCCGTTGTGTCACTGGTCGGTGCATGGCTGGTTGGGCAGACCAGCGGCGCCGAAGCGCGCATGCTGCTGGAGACATCGCTGACAACCACCCGCTCCTTCTGTGGAACGCTCACGCTGGCGCTGGGCAACATTTTGGCACTCATGCTCACCCTCCTCAGCCTCAGCGCCAGTACGGACATCGACCTGGAGTGGGCGCACTACCAGCGAGTCAAGCAAATCGCGTGGGTCGTCACCGTTTCGGTCATTGGAGCGACGCTCATCTACCTGCTGCTCAACGTGCCGCTCGTGCAATCGGACAAAGCGGCCGACCCGACGACGCCGGGATACGGGGCTCTTTACTACGCGACGCTTGTTTTATCGTCCCTGCTGGCCGGCGCGTTCATTACCGTCGTACTGATGCTTTACAACACCTTGCGCGACATCATTCGCGTCATCGGCCCCAAGGAGTTCGGCCATTGGTGCGTTCTGAGGAGCGGTCCGACGAGGACTGAACAACGATTCTCCAACGTAACGAATAACCTCCACCGGTCCATTGGGAAGCTGCCAGCCGGTCTACGAAACGCTTCGGTTTGAGAGGCATCTTCGCTGAACACCTAACCTTTCTGTTCTAACCCCATGAAATATCTACTCAAAGGAGCTTTGCCCCCCACTCTGTCCTTTCTCGACAAGAAGACGGAATCGTCGCTCGACGTGACCAGCGGCGCCTACGCGGGCGTCGACCTGACGGCTGGTCAGTTTTTCACCGGCCTGCAGGGACGGCTGACCCCGCCCCGGACGCCCGTCCGGTGTGCCCCGTCCGTCGAGGGCACGATGTTTAGCGACGCCGAGCGCTGGCAGGTGAATGCGGATGTGCTCTTCGGCGCCGGGAGCGTGCCTCTCACCTCGTATGCAGGGGCCGGCCTGTGCCTCGTGGGGCCTCCGGGCGACGAAGCGACGCGCGTGGGCCTCAACGTGCTGGGCGGCGTCACCTTCGAGCTTGGCTCGTTCAACGCGTTCGCACAGCTGCGCCTCACTGTAGCCGATGGAGTGCACCTGTCGCTCACGGGCGGCGCCGTGCCGGGCTCCCGGTGACCTCTCCTCAGAGAGTCGCCTTCAACGAGAGAACGACAATGCCTCGCTGTTCTCCTGCAAGGAGACTTGAAGCAGCCGTGAAGGAACCCACTCGTTCCAAGATATAGGTCAGTCACGCACGCGAAAAAGGTGCGGAAGCAGTCGTTAGATTCGTTCGCTGGGCACAAACGATCGTACCGCCGCTTTTCCATGCGAGGTCTTCTTGCACCTGCAAGGAATGTCGGAACCGCACAGACACAAATACACTTTCGCTCGAATTGGCATGCCAGACGCAGACGAGTTCGATTCGGAAACGCACTCCGAGCGCGAAATCGGCCGGGAGATGGTTGATCAGAACAACGATCTCGGATCGGTGATAACCCACCTTTACCGCGCGGAGATGGACCGCGTGACCACGTGGCGCCAGCGCCTGGATGAGACCAGCAAATGGGCGGTAACAGTTCTCGCAGGGATCCTTGTCTATGCATTTTCGAGCAGCGGAACCTCTCATGCCGTGTTGCTTGCCGGGATCGCGGTGGTCAGCGTATTCCTCAGCATCGAAGCTCGCCGCTACCAGGACTACGAGATCTGGCGCTCGCGCCTCCGTATGATCCAAGAGAACCTATTCGCGAATGCGCTCGATCCCTCTGCCGGCGTCGAACATCCCAACTGGCGCGCGGAACTGAGCCGTGACTATCGCAATCCTACGATCAAGGTACCTTATCGGGAAGCGCTCCAACGCCGGCTGCGGCGCGTCTATCTCCCGTTGCTTGTGGTGCTGCTTGTCGCCTGGATCTTTCGCCTTACGGCCCTCTCGTCGGGATCGGTCACTCATGCCGCAACGCTCGGAAGGCTTCCTGGCCTCGCGGTCATTGGCGCCGTCGGGCTGTTCTATCTTACAGCGCTGGCAATCACGCTCTGGCCGCAAAATCGACGAGCCAAAGAGGAGTTTAGTGAGACGGAACTCGGCAAATGGAAGGAGGGCGACTGATGAGATTGCAAGAAAAGATGCTTGTTTGTAAGTACACACCACATCGTCACGATATGCCCCTCCAAAATCCAATCAATTGCGCACATTATGATCATCGACTGGTCCTGGATTACGACCACCTCGACTGCCGCGCTGATGGTGGTGCTTACGGCGCTGGGCATCTACGCCGCGCTGCTGCTGTTCACTCGCCTGGGGGGGTTGCGCAGCTTCTCAAAAATGTCCAGCTTCGACTTTGCCATTACGGTGGCTATGGGCTCGCTCATCGCCACGGTACTCCTGTCGCAGAATCCGCCGCTTCTGCAGGGCATCGTTGGGCTCGCCGCGCTCTTTGGCATTCAGATTACTGTAGCTACGCTTCGCAGCCGCACGCAAGCGGCCAGCAAAGTCGTAGACAATGAACCCCTCCTACTCATGGCCGGTCCCGACGTGCTCCACGAGAACCTGAAAAAGGCCCGCATTACCGAAGACGACCTGAATGCGAAGCTCCGCGAGGCGAATGTGATCCATCTGGGCCAGGTGCGGGCCGTCGTGATGGAGTCGACCGGCGACGTGGCCGTGCTCCATGCCGATCCGGACGGGCCGGACCTTGCTCCCAGCCTCCTCTCCGGCGTCCGCGACGCAGAACGTTTGCATGACAAGGAGAACGTCCAGGACGCAGGGGAAAGCTCACCTTGAGCGCTTTCTATGGATAGCTTCAAACATGTGCTGGCGGGGCTACTTGCGCTGGGGGCCGTTCTCGTGGGGGTAACCCTACTTTGGGCCCTTTCTGAGCCGTACTTCCTTGATGAGGAGGAGCACGTAGCTGCAATTCCGGATCTGCCGCCTGCCTGGGCAGGGCAGCGCTTTGCCCTCATGGCCGACTGGCAAGTGGGCATGTGGGGGGCGAACGTGTCAACGATCCGCCGTGCTGTCGGCCGCCTCGTCGAGGAGCGACCGGCCTTCGTACTACTCGCGGGCGACTTCGT
>CAZBIB010000153.1:0-8152 GCA_964491575.1 uncultured Salinivenus sp.
CCCGCCAGCGCCAACATGGCCGGGATGGACGTGGTGACTGTCGAGTGCGCCGACAACGGAGACGTGGATCTAGAGGACCTGCGCGCGAAAGCCGACGAACACAGCGACCGGCTGGCCGCGCTCATGGTCACGTACCCCTCCACGCACGGCGTTTTCGAAGATCACATCCAGGACCTCTGCGACGCGGTTCACGAGCACGGGGGACAGGTCTACCTCGACGGTGCTAACATGAATGCTCAACTTGGTCTCTGCAAGCCCGGCGAGTATGGTATCGACGTGTGCCACCTGAACCTGCACAAGACGTTTAGCATCCCGCACGGCGGCGGCGGACCGGGCGTCGGCCCCGTTTGCACCGCCGAGCACCTGAGCCCCTTCCTCCCCAGCCACCCGGTCATCGAAACCGGTGGCGAGAACGGCATTCCTGCCATCGCCGCAGCCCCCTACGGCAGCGCGCTCATTCTGCTCATCTCGTGGGCCTACATCAAGCTGCTGGGCGCCGAGGGCCTCACAAACGCCTCGAAGGTGGCCCTTCTCAACGCCAACTACGTCGCCGACCAGCTCTCCGACCACTACGACGTCGTCTACCGCGGCCCAAACGACCGCGTGGCTCACGAATTCATCCTCGACCTCCGCCCGTTTCGACAGGAGCTAGACGTTACCGAGCAGGACGTGGCGAAGCGGCTCATGGACTACGGCTTCCACGCGCCCACGATGTCGTGGCCGGTGGTGGGCACGCTCATGGTGGAACCCACTGAGAGCGAATCGAAGGCTGAGCTCGACCGCCTCTGCCGCGCGTTCACCTCGATCCGGAGCGAGATCGAGGCCGTCAACACCGGCGCCCTGGACGTAGAGGAAAGCATGCTGAAGCAGTCCCCCCACACCGCTGAGATGGTGACGGCCGAGACGTGGGAGCATCCCTATAGCCGCGAGACGGCGGCCTATCCCGCCGACTGGGTGCGTGAGGACAAGTTCTGGCCCAGCGTGCGCCGCGTGAACGACGCCTACGGCGACCGCAACCTCTTCTGCGCCTGCCCGCCGACCGACGCGTACGAAGCGGAGGAAGAAGAGGAGCTGGAGGCTGCGCTGGACGTGTAGGCGGACCGTCGAGACGCTCTGGTCATCGGAGCCATTTTCCCAATTCTCTGTCGCCACCGTATAGGACACAACGCCGGATTGAGCCAATGTTTTTCAGCGTGGAGGGATCTTTCTCTAATGGATTCTTGATCACCCATCGAGACCCCTTCCTTCATCGCCGCGCTCCGCGGAGAGCAGTCCTGGAACGACCGCGCGCTTCCGTATCTGATGCCCCTACGCTGCGAAGTGAAGCCCCGGGGACATCAATCACTCTCTCGTGACCTGAAGCCTGAACGCCACTGAACAAGGGCAAAATCGGCCGCTCTCAGGTAGAAAATACACATCGAGACCTCGGAGGTCTATTTCGTCTTGCCCTTCCGCTGGCGACTCCTTTCAGAAAGTGATATCGGTCCCCGGGCGTGCCACCGGAGACCTCCGTGGTCTTTTTGACAGCGTGCAGGAAGCTACTTGAGAGCGATCGGCAAAAGGCGTCTCGCCGGGACGCGCCTCTACTTTAAAAAATCTCTCACGCCTCGGTAGACGCGCCCGCCCCTCTCTCCCGCTGCAAGAGGCGGTGCAGTTTCCCCGGAAACTCCTTGTCGAGAAACGACTCGATGCGGAGCGACGCCGCTCCCACCCCCGCCCGATCCACGCCCGTTTCAATTCCCAATTCGTCGAGCAGATAGGCGGTATCCTCGGTGGCAATGTTGCCCGTGGCGCCCTCGATAAACGGGCAGCCGCCCATGCCGGCAAGCGACGTGTCGAACCAATCTACACCGCACTGCAGTGCCGCGTACACATTAGCGAGACCAAGGCCGCGCGTGTCGTGCAGATGCAGCACGAGCGGGGTGTCGCCGATGTCCCCCCGGACGGCCCGGACCCGATCCTTAACCATGTGCGGATGGGCGAGCCCCGTCGTGTCCGCCAGCGAAATGGACTCAACGCCCATCTCCGCAAAATGCCGACTCATCTCCACGACCTGATCGACGGGGGTGTCCCCCGGCGTCCGGTACCCAAAGACGGTCTGAAAGCCCATCTGCACCTGCAGGCCGTGGGCGCGGGCGTCATGCACCATGTCTTCGGCCTGCGCGACGGCCTCCTCCACCGTCCGGTTGGCGTTGTTGCGGCTGTGCTCGTCGTGAGTTGCAATCGAGAGGTCGACGTGCGAGAGGTCTGCGGCGTGGGCCCGCTCCAATCCTTCACGGTTGAGCACGAGACCAGCGTACGTTACGTCGTCGCGCGCCGGCAGCCGCTCGCAGACCGCCTCCGCATCCTTCATCTGCGGCACCCACTCCGGGTGCACGAACGACGTGACCTGGATGCGCGGCAACCCGGCGTCGGCGAGGGCCGTGATGATCTCGACCTTCAGATCCGTGGGAATGAACTGGTCTTCGAACTGGAATCCGTCGCGGGGACCCACGTCGCAGAGGTCGACCCGATCGGGGAGAGACATGAGTGACGCGGCACTGATGGTGAACGAGTGTACACTGCCCCAACGAAGGGGGCGGACAGGCGTTCGCTCAATCCGTCACCCGGTCAAGATGAAAGGCCTCCTTTGTAGACCTCCGAGGTTGCGAGATCACTCGGAGGACGAATCACCAAGGGTGAAGAGGTCCGCCTTCGGCTCGACGTTGACTTCGAGCTCCTGGATGGTCGACGTGATGGTCTGCTCCTCCTTGGGGGTCGACTGGACCGTCTCCGTCGTGAACGGCACCGTCACCCCACTCACCTCCCGATAGTCGCTGAACGTCTGCGTCACACCCACCGTCGCCCCACTCTGCGGGTTCGTCTGCTCAAGCGACAGGCGCTCCGGACGCATCGTCTCGGCATCGAGATGGAGCGTGTAGGCCGTGCCCGCAGGGGGCTGCACCCGCACGGTTTTGTACGTCGTTCCGCTGATGGTCGTGTCTGCCTGAGTCTGAAATGAGAGGTTGTCGTGGTTGAGATTGGCCATCAGGTAGGGCACGCTTCGCCAGAGCTGTCCCTTCACCTGCTGACGGGCCGACGGGGGAGCCGTTCGTGTGCCCTTCGGCGTCTTCATTTTCATCGTCTCGCCGTTGTCGACCACCGTAATGCTTCCCATGGGGGTACTAAGCTCAGTCCGAAGCTGGTCGGGAAGCTTCACGACGAGGGTGCTCTCGTTTCCCTGCTGCTTCGTGACGACGCGCATGCTCTCGATCTGGTCGAAGGCCGAGCCCCCGAGGGCTTCCTTCGCACTCGCCATTAGTTTCTGTCCCGCGGCCATGGCCTCCTTCTCGGCGGCGGTCGGTGCGGCCTCCTGCTCGCCCGGCGGCTCACGCGGAATCGAGATGTCGATGGTGCGCACCGAATCGTCCTTTGTCAGGGTGGAGAGGTCCTGGCTGAAGTCCTCCTGCTTGCCGACGACGAGGATGTGCGACTGGTCGGGGTAGAGGTACTTTTTCGCCACCGACTGCACGTCGTCGGCCGTTACCGTCTCGATGTCGTCCCTCGTCTGCTGCAAGAAATCCGATGGGTAGTCGTAGTACTCGTAGGTCATCAACCGACTCAAGATCTCCCGCTCCGTGTCGAAGTTGAACACGAAGGAGTTCAGGTAGCTGTCCTTTGCCAGGTCGAGCTCCTCCTGCGTGGGAGCCTCCTGCCGCATCCGCTCAATCTCATCCATCACGGCGTTCGTGGCCTCCACCGTGGTGGGACTCTTCGAAAACACCCCGGCAAAGAAGCGTCCGGGCCGGTTGTACTCCGCCGTGTACTGCCCGAAGACCGCGTAGGCCAACCCCTGCTCCCTGCGCACGTTCTGGAAGAGACGCCCCGAGAACCCGCTGAGCACCTCGTTCATGATCGTGACCGGGGCATAGTCGCCGCTTCGACGCGTAATCTCGCCCGGATGCCCCAGGAAGATGGTGCTCTGGTTGACGTCGTCCTTCTGAATGAAATTGACCGAGTACTCGCGAGTGGCCGTCGGCTTGGGCGGCATGGGCGGCTCGAAACTCTCCGCGGCCTCCCAGTCGCCGAACTGCTCGCGGATTTTCTGGGTCATCGCCTCAGTGTCGAAGTCGCCCCACACGCTCAGAATGACGTTGTTCGGGTGGAAGTACTGCTCGTGGAAGTCCACCAGGTCCTGCCGCTCGATGCGATCAATGGTGTAGTACTCCGGGGTGCGGGCGTAGGGACTGTCCTCCCCGTACAGCACCTTGTTAAACTCGCGAGAGGCGATCTGCCGGGCATGGACGTTGCGCCGCGAGATGGCCGAATTCTGCCGGCGTGTGGCCTGCGTGAGCTTTGCCTCGTCGAACGCCGGCCGGCGAATCACTTCGGCAAAGACGGGGAGCACCGTGTCCACGTTATCGGAGAGGGTCGACATGGAGGCCGAGCCGGAGGTCTCGCCGATGCTCGTCTCGACGGTGGCACCCCGGTTTTCGAGCACCACGTTCACACTGTCCGGCGACATCGAGGCCGTTCCGCCTGTGCGCATGACCGTGCCGGTAATGGAGGCAAGGCCCCGCTTCTTGGCCGGCTCGTACACGGAGCCGGTGCCGATCCGAGCCACGGCGTTTACCTGCGGCAGCTCGTGGTCCTCCAGCAAGTACACGATCATGCCGTTGTCGAGCGTGACGCGCTCGGGCTCCGGCGCTTCAAAGTCGCGGAGGTCCGGGAAGGTGAGGTCTTGAACGTCGTAGTCGGCGGTTCGAATCTCACCCTCCTGCTGGGCCGCGGCCGGCGCAACGGCCACGACGCCCGCGAGAAGGACGGCAGCGAGGCTCGCGAGCAGAGACGAGGGGTGGCGCAAACGAGTCATGACAGAGATGGAAGTATTCATCACGGAGTACGGGGTTCAGTATCGGAGTGCCGGAAGGGGGGTGCAGGCCGCAGTTACTCTGTGGACGCGGTCGGCTGACTGCCTTGATCGGTCGTCTTGATCATTCCGACCGTGCGATTGCTGCGCTCAAACGTCTCCTTCGCGACGCGCTGCACGTCCTCAACTGTCACGGCCTCGATCTCATTCAGTTGACGAAAAATGCTGCGCCAGTCGCCTGTCAGCGTCTTCACCTCTGCGAACTGGATGGCCAGGCCGAGATTGGAGTCGAGTTGTCCGATCAGATCGTCGCGAGATCGCGTCTTGGCCCGCTCAAGCTCCTCCTGCGTGATGCCGTTTTCTTGGATTTCGTCCAGCTCCTCGTAAATGATGTGCTCAACACTATCTGGCGACACGCCCCGGCTCGGGAAGCCAAAAAGGCCGAAGAGGTTTTCGTACTTGTCCCCCGGGAAGCTCGGCACGGCCTGCACCTGGAGCATCTTTTCCTGCTCAACGAGGCGCTTGTGAAGCCGGCTCGTGCGGCCGCCCGTGAGCACATCTCCCAGAACGTCGTACACGGGATCATTTTCGCTCCGCATGCTCCCGCGGTGGTAGCCGATGAGCAATACCGGCTGAGACTGCTCCCGGATGATGACGCGGCGCTCCCCAAGTTGCTCCGGCTCGTTGGTCCTCACGGGCAGTGGGTCCTCCCCTTCCGGCAGCCGGCTGAAGTATTTCTTGGCGAGCGCTTTTACGCGGTCCGGATTCACGTCCCCCGCGATGCCAATCGTGAGGTTGCTCGCGTTGTAGTACTTGTCGAAGAACTGCTGGGCGTCGGACCGCGAGAGGTTCTGGATGTCCGACATGTGCCCGATTGTGGGATTGCCGTAGGGGTGCGCCTTGAAGGCCGTTGTGATAAACTCCTCGAGGAGCCGCTGCACCGGGTTCGACTCGCTCCCCCGCCGCTCCTCCATCACCACATCCCGTTCGGTGTAGAACTCACGGAGGACCGGGTTCACGAAGCGGTCCGACTCCAGGGCGAAGAAGAGCTCTAGCTTGTTGGCCGGGAGGCTGTACTGGTAGACGGTCGCATCGCGGGAGGTGTACGCGTTGAGGTCCGTCGCGCCGTTCCGTTCGAGAATGTTTTCGAACTCGCCCTCCTGGATATACGACTCGGCTTCCTTCTTTGCCTCCTCGAACTGCTCCTCCAGCTCCGCGATGCGGGCCGAGTCGGCCTGCGGGCCTTTTGCCCTCTCCCGACGCAGCTGGAGGTAGATCTCCTCCTGTCGCTGCAGGGCCGCCATCTCCTTCTCGATGTTTTGGGTGCCGATGGTCGTCGTGCCCTTGAACGCCATGTGCTCGAACATGTGCGCGATGCCGGTCTTCCCCTCCGGCTCGTCCACCGACCCGACATCGGCATACGTGGCAAACGACGCGACGGGCGCATCGTGGCGCTCCACGACGACGAAATCCAGCCCGTTGTCGAGCGTGAAGGTGGTCGTCTTCGCCTCGAAGGTCTCGAGCAGGTCCTGCTGGGCGTGCACCGACGAAACCGCCCCGACCAGGAGCAAAACCGCAAGTCCGATCCATCGTCTCGCGAGGTCCCAGCCCGAGGGGGACGAACAGGTAGGCATGAGCATCTGGAGGCAATCAGTGGATGAAAACGGGTGTTCAAGTGTGTTTAATGTACCGCTGTGTGTCGCGAAATGAAAGGCTCAGCCAGCGCCTTTCGATCAATTTTACACCATCGAAAGAATGGCTTCTCCTCGAACGACGAGGCACGGCCTGCGTATAGGATGTGTTGTTTCTGACCAATCCCGCTCTGTGTGATGCAGTTCATCAATCAACCCGAGGCCGAAAACGAAGAGGAATGGTGGAACCGTTTCAGAGAGTTGCTCGACGACCAGAACGACTGGCCGACGCAGTACACGTTCAAGTTCATCGCCCCAGCGGCCCACCTGGACGAGCTGAAAGACGTGTTCGGTGAGCACCCGGTTCGGGTTCGGGAGTCCAGCAAGGGAAACTACAAGAGCGTGACGGCCCACCTCCGCATGTCGTCGAGCGAGGAGGTCATCGAGATTTACGAGGAGGCCTCCGGGATTGAGGACGTGATCGCCCTGTAACGTACTGCGTAATGCATATGGGCGACATGAAATACGCAACACGAAATACGCAATAAACCCCATGCACAACAACGGCAGCCCCTCTCGAATTCGCTTCCATCGTTCCGGCGTTGCCAATGCGCAGGTTCGTCGCCTCCGTCCTCTGTCTGCTGACCGTTCAGACGGGCTGCTTGCAGGACTTCACGTGGCGAGCGGTTGAGCACATGATCGCGGCCGACTACCCGAATGTGCCATCTATCGCCACGGATTCGCTCGCGGAGCGACTCTCGGACGACGCGGCCCCGGAGCCCGTTCTGCTGGACGCCCGCTCGCCCGAGGAGTACGCGGTGAGCCATCTGCGGAATGCCCAGCGCGTGGACCCGTCGGTCGACGGCTATCCGGCGCTCGACACGCTCGCGGCAGACACGCCCATCGTGGTCTACTGCTCGGTCGGCTACCGGTCGGCCGGCGTCGCGCAGACCCTACAGGCGCAGGGCTTCACGAACGTCGCCAACCTAAAGGACTCCATCTTCCGCTGGGCGAACGACGGACGGCCGGTGTACCGAGACGGTGACCAGGTGGAAGCTGTGCATCCCTACGACGCGACGTGGGGAACGCTGCTCGTGGACTCCCTCCACGCCTACCAGCCTCCGTCCAGCGCTCGATAGTGCTTCTCCCCAACGGCGAACGCAACCGACCTCCTCAGTCCATCGAATCCGGAGGAGTGGGACGCATCACCCCGTACTCGTTTCGCTGCAGCGGATGGTCGTGCTCGGGAAGCGGGGCGCCGGGCGCTTCCTCCATCGTCACGCCGTGCTCCCAATCGGATGGACAGATGGCGATGTAGCGGGCGTATCCGCCGGTCCCACCTTTCGGCTTGGCGAACCCGATGGCGATGAGCGCGCCTCTCTCCGGCACTTTGTCCAGGTTGGTCACGCCCTCGGCCTGCGCATAGTTGTTGTTGAGGATCCAGTCCTCGGTGATGAGGCCGGCGGTCGTGTCGGTGTCGAGCGGCTCGTGGCCGTGGAAGAGGATGTCGCGCTTTTCGTGCAGATACTTCGCGGTCTCCAGGGCCACGCCGGGGAAGGGGTCCTTGTTGTAGCGGTCCGGATTCGTTTTCCATTTCTCGTGCCAGTCGGACCGGAACATGACGACGGCGCCCTCCGGAATCTCGCCATGTTCCTCCTCCCATGCCTTCACG
>CAZBIB010000154.1:0-8112 GCA_964491575.1 uncultured Salinivenus sp.
GCATCCGCTGGAACTGCTTGTCGGTCAGCGTCTGCTGCGGGGCGACGGTCACCGAGTCGCCGGTGTGCACGCCCATCGGCGTCACGTTCTCAATGGAAGCGATGATGATGACGTTGTCGTTCGGGTCGCGGAGGAGCTCCAGCTCGTACTCTTTCCACCCAAAGAGGCACTCGTCGATCAGCACCTGATGGGCCGGGGAGAGCTCCAGCCCGCGGGTCACCATCTCCTCGAACTCGTCGGCGTCCCAGACGATGCCGCCCCCTGAACCGCCGAGCGTGTAGGAGGGCCGGATGACAACGGGCAGCCCCCCAAGCTCCTGCGTGATCTCTTTCGCCTCCAGCAGGCTCTTGGCCGTGTCGCTCCGGGACTGATCGAGCCCGATGTCGTCCATCAGGTCCCGAAACTGCTGGCGGTCCTCCGTAATCTGGACCGTGTCGATGTCGACGCCGATCACCTCGATTCCTTCTTCCGCCCAGAAGCCGTCCTCTTTCAGATCCTGCGCCACGTTGAGGCCGGTCTGGCCGCCCATTGTGGGAAGCACGGCGTCGGGCTGCTCCTCGCGGGCGATTTGCGCGATGGACGAGGGGGTGAGCGGTCGGAGGTACACCTCGTCGGCCATCAGCGGATCGGTCATGATCGTGGCCGGATTCGAGTTGACCAGAATGACCCGGTAACCTTCGTCCATCAGGGCGCGGGCCGCCTGGCTGCCGCTGTAGTCAAACTCGCAGGCCTGCCCGATCACGATGGGGCCGGACCCGATGAGCAAAATCGTCTCAATGTCGGTGCGCTTTGGCATTTGGGTATTGCGTAGTGCGTATTGCGTGATGCTTAATTTATGACCGGTCTTCAATTCTCAATCCTCGATACTCGCCCCTCCCCCTCGCCACTCTCCTCTCGTCCCACGACCTTTCGAATGGGCTCGTCATCGTCCTCGAACTCGATTCCGAGATGAAGTATGCGCTCGCTCTCAGATGAAGCCACGGGATCGTCCATATCTTCCATTTTTTGACCTTCAATTCTCGATTCATATCCTTCGTCTCCCTCCTCACCTCCTGCCCCTCTTCCCTACGCCGTAACGGTCGCGGGCTCGGCCGCCTCTTCCGGCAGTGCCAGCCCCCGTTCCTCCGCCACCATCTCCATGAAGGCGTTGAAGTGATAGTGGCTGTCGTGCGGGCCGGGGGAGGCCTCCGGGTGGTACTGCAGCGACATCCCGGCAAACGTCTTGAACCGGAGGCCCTCGATCGTGTCGTCGTTCAGGTTGACGTGGGTGACGCGCGCCACTTCCGGATCAATCGATTCCGGGTCGACCGCAAAGCCGTGGTTCTGGGTCGTGACCTCCACTTTCTCAGTGTCGAGGTTCTTGACCGGATGGTTGGCCCCTCGGTGCCCCACGTACATCTTATAGACGTCGAACCCCTCCGCGAGCGCCATCAGCTGGTGCCCCAGGCAGATGCCAAAGATCGGAAGGCCCGTGTCGATGGCTGCATTGACCGTCTCGATCGCATCGGTCATGGGACGAGGGTCGCCCGGTCCGTTCGAGAAGAAGAGACCGTCCGGGTTCCAGGCGAGCACGTCGCTGAGGTCGGTGTCGCCCGGCACCACCTTCACCGTGCAGCCCCGCTGGCGGAAGGAGCGGAGGATGTTCTTTTTGACGCCAAAGTCGTACACCGCGATGCGCGGCCCCTCCCCTTCGCAGAACGTGTATGGAGCGTCAACGGTCACCTTCGAGGCCAGCTCGCGGCCCGCCATGCTGGGCCAGTCCCGGGCCTTCTGGACGAGCGTCTCGTCGTTCAGCTCGTCGGAGGAGATCACTGCGTTCATGACGCCCTGATCCCGCACGTGGCGGACGAGGGCGCGAGTATCGACCCCGGCGATGCCCACGAGGTCGTGGCGCTGCATGAAGGCCTCGAGCGTCTCGTCGGCCTGGGTGTTGGAGTGGCGCCGCGGATAGTCCCGCACGATGAAGCCCGCCACCATTGGCGCGTCGGCCTCCATGTCCTCAGACGAGGCCCCGTAGTTGCCAATGTGCGGCTGCGTCATCATCATGAGTTGGCCGTAGTAGGACGGGTCCGTGATAATCTCCTGGTAACCCGTCATGCTCGTGTTGAAGCACAGCTCTCCGCCGGTGAGCCCTCGTTCGCCGAGGGCCACGCCCTCGACAACGGTGCCGTCGGCGAGGGCCAGCTTGGCAGGATCGCGTGATGCGCGAGCGGACGGGGAGTGGGTCATGGTGTTGAGCGGGTGCAGATCAATGGATGGAGAACGAAGAGCCATAAAAAAACCTCCCCTGTGAAACGGGGAGGCGAGCGAAGCATCAACCCAACACGTCCAGCGTGGGGGGATGGGGACCGGGCTTGGGAGGAATCTCGGGAAACATCGACCTCTGTCAGATGCCAATTCTCGAAAGCTCTGACGCTCAAAATAGAAACCAGCCGAAAAGTTTCATAGCCATAGCGGGCGCCCCGACCTCGTTCTGAGGATTTTCAACTCTGCCGGGAGCTGGACGTTCATTTCGCCCTCTCCACCAGAAACAGATATGCAGTTCTTTTTTAGAAGGGATGAAACTGGGTTCCTGGAGAATATTCTCGACCCTGTGAGCCGCTCTGTGTTATCCGTTTCCGACCACGAGTACCGACGCCGATTCCTGGGGGCGTTGGCACTCGTGCTGGCACTCGGCATTGCCCTTGTGCGGTGGTGGCCTGCACCCGCCCCCCCGTCCCTCGACGGTCCCTTCCGCGAGCGAGGACCCGAGCGGATTCAAGTCAATGAGATCCGCCCCACGACGCAGTCCCGCGAGCGCACGCCGCCGCCTCCCGCGCCGGTGCCGCCAGTGGTAGTCCCGAACGATGTCGTAATCGAGGAGGAGATCGAGTTCGGCGAGGGCACGCTCGCCATCGAGGACCCCGGCGACGACGAGCGGCTACAAGAGGGAAACAGCCAGATCACCACAGCGGCGCGGCGGCCCGACACCAACGCCCGCCTCTTTCGGGCCGTGCAGCCCGACTACCCCTCGTCCGCCCGGAACCACAGCGTGCAGGCCCGGGTGCGCGTGTCCGTTCAGGTCTCGAAAACGGGGCGGGTCGAAGAGGCCACCGTGCTGAAGCGCTGGCGACTGTTGGGAGAGGGGCGGACTCGTCGAGTGGCCCATCTCGAATACGGGCTGGAAGAAGCAGCCCTGGTGGCCGCCCGCCGCTCCCGCTTCCGCCCGGCCCAGCACAACGGCACGCCGGTGGCCAGTCAGACGACCATCACGTTCGAGTTTGGTACCTCCGAGAACTAACGTGGGGCGCTCTGTCGGTTTCGCTGCCCCCCGTCGAGGTCGCGCCACGTGGCGTCTTCGATGTCCTTGTCCCAGAAGGTGGGCTCGTCTCGCACCGTCCCCGTCTGCTGCCGCGGGGACGGCCCTTCCCAGCCGTTGCGCCGGGCCGATGCGTCGTGACTCTGCGCTCCCTGCGACCCGGCGGCGTCCTCTCCTCCCAGAAGACGGACGAGATTCCCGGCCGTCCGCAGAACGAAGTACAGAATGAGGGCGAGGAAGAGATGCTCCATAGGGGATGAATCGATGGCCGGTGCGCCTCAACATCCGGACCGCAGAGCGCGCTAGGACGGCTGCGGATGCACGTAGCGCGTGGCTTCGTCGGACGGAGCGACGATGTGCTGCACCAGCGCCCGAAAATCAGCCGGGTGCTCCACGAAGTCCATCTCCGCCACGTTCGCAACGAGGAGCGGCGTGCGGTCGTACTGTCGAAAATACTGGTCGTAGGCGTCGTGGAGATCCGCAATGTAGTCGGGATCCATGTCGCGCTCGTAGGGCCGGTCCCGCTTTTCAATGTTTCGGAGGAGACGCTCGGGAGAAGAGCGCAGGTAAACCACGAGGTCGGGCGTGGGCACCGTCGGCTCCATGAGGCGAAAGAGCGACTCGTAGAGCTGCAACTCGTCGCCACTCAACGTCTGCCGGGCGAAGATGCGGTCCTTGTCGAACGTGTAGTCGCTCACCGCGAGGTCGCGGAAGAGATCGCGCTCCGAAAGCTCTTTCTGCTGCCGAAACCGACTCGCCAAAAATGCGAGCTGGGTCTGGAAGGCCCACCGCTCTCGGTCTTCGTAGAAGCGTTCTAGAAAGGGATTCTCCTCAAAGCGTTCGAGCACCGAATCGGCGTCGAAGCGGTCGGCGAGGAGCTGAGTGAGCGTCGTGGTGCCGGCCCCAATGGCCCCTTCGATGGCCACGTAGTCGAGGTCGTCCGGCGGGGTCATCGAAGGCATCAAGGGGGAGAAGTACTTCGAAACAAACACGGGCGGCGCACTGCCTGTGCCCGATCGTTCTGGGGCGTACGCCAGTGGGGACGTTCTTCTGTCTCTTGGTACGAGCAAGTAGACTACGATGCTCTCGCTCACTCGCCCCCTCTGCTGTGGGCCGAAGATGCACCGATCAGATCATCGAGCCGGGCCTCGGTTCGGCGAACCGGAGCGTCGTCCGGGCACTGGTCGAGCAGCGACTGGACGGTTTGGTCGAACGGCGAGGGGACCACGAAGTTTGGCGCGAGGTCGGCCCATGGCCGGAGCACGAACCGGCGCTCCCCGAGGCGGGGATGGGGGAGGGTGAGGGCGTCGGTCTGGCACGTTACGGCCCCCACCGCGAGCAGGTCGATGTCGAGGGGGCGAGGTGCCCACCTCCGTTCGGTCGACCGCTCGCGCCCTTCCGCCTGCTCCACGGCGTGAGCGGTATGAAGTAGCGCTTCGGGGGAGCACTCGATCGCTACGCAGAGGACCGCGTTCAGGAAGGGGGGCTGCTCCTCGTCCGGCGACCGGGTGTGGGCCTCGGTCTCGTACACCGGCGAGGCGGCCTCCACTTGGAGCCCCTCGCGCCCGCGCAGCCGCTTTACGGCGGCTCGCAGGTGACGGAGGCGATTGCCTTCGTTGGAGCCGAGACCGAGGTACGCAGTGGGCATGGGACGCGATGTCGCTCCATCAAGAATCGTGGACTGCTCCCAAGTAGAAAAATGCACAGCGAGACCTCGGAGGTCTATTTCACCTTCGCTCCCCGCTAACAATCCCTTCCCAAAAAGCGATATCGGCTTCTCAAGCGATGCCGCCGGAGACCTCCGAGGTTTTTTGACGGCGTGCAGGAAGCTAGTCGGGGACTGATTTTTAAACTCAGGGCCACGCGAAGGTCCGTATCGGTTCCAACGTTTTTGCAATCTCAAAACTGCGTTTGACTCCCTCCTGCCGCGTCTTGCCATGCGCACCATTCTACCGCTCCTCCTCGCCTCTGCGTGTCTTCTGTGGGTGAAGGAGATGCCGTTCCAGCGTACAGATGCACCCACTGAAGGGAGAAACATTTTCGCATCCCCACATCTGAATTCGGTTGTTCCCGGTACAATCCACAACGGCACATTCTTTGCGACGAACAGGGGGCAGCACGTTGCAGTTCTCGATTCTCGTCGATTTCCCAAGGCCTCATGTACACCGTTGCCGTCATCAATCAGAAGGGAGGTGTCGGAAAAACCGTCACCACCGTCAACCTCGCTGCAGCCCTGAAGCACAAGGGGCACGACCCGCTGGTCATCGACTACGACCCTCAAATGAACGCCACCGACTGGCTCATGGGGCGGGAGGCCACCGATGACGACGCGACCATCTTCGACTCGCTGGCCGCCTGGGACGGGGAAAACTCCGATGAACGGACGTTCGCCGACATCCTTCGTTCGTCCGAGTCCGTTGGAGTTGATTTTATCCCCTCCGACCGGCGCATGGCAGCGGCCAGCTTCGACTCAGTGATTGGGCGAAGTCCGGTATTTCCGCAGCAGTTTCGGTGCCGGGTCCAGGAGTTCCGCACCGCGCAGGTCCAGCGGAATTCCAGCTCTCCGAAGAACCACGATTATTGTCTGATCGACTGCCCCCCGTCGCTCGGCCGAAGCATCGCCACGGCACTCGCGGGCGCCGACGGCATTATCGTTCCCATCCACGCGGACCGGTTCAGCATGCGGGGGGTGAGCCAGCTTCAGGATACCATCAAGCAAATCCGGAAGGTCCACAACGACAGCCTCCGGATTCTCGGCCTGCTCCCGAACGACCTGGACCTGCGATCGGGACTGGTTAACGAAATGCGGGAGAAGTTTGAGGAAGTCTACTCGGGGATTCTCTTCGACACCTTCATTCCGTGGCGCTCAAAGATCAACGAGGTGGCCACCCACGGGAAAAACGTGATGGAGTACGAGGGCGCCTCTGACGCCGCTTCCCTTTACCTCGATCTCGCCGACGAAGTCGTGGAGCGTTCCCGCATTGCGACCACCGCGTGATCCTCCCCTCCGTCCGATCTGCCTCATTAGCGAGTCAACGCCCATGAATGGCCCTAACGGTAAAGGTCGCATTCCGACCTGGATGCAAACCGTAGACAAGGAGACGTTGTACGATGCCGAGCCCACCGATGCGTCCGAGAAAGACGCTCCGGCCGAGGCCTCTGCTCCCTCGCCCCCGGGCGACGCTTCAATCGGCTCTCCCTCCCACGACGATTCGCCGTCTCTCAGTCAGAAGCTCGCACTCTCAATGGCCGATCCGTCGGACATCCCGCGACCCGACCCCGATCTCCAACCGACGCCTGTGGGCCACGTGCGGGCCGATCTCGACAAGCAGCTGGAGAAGGCCGTTTCGGTCCTCGCGTCCCGCTACGACACAGACCTCCCGAGAAGTCTCATCCTCGAATTTGCTCTTCAGCGCACGCTCGTGCAGCTCCGCGAACAGGGGGACGAGAGTCCACTCGTCCAGTGGCTCGACTCGGTGCTTCCGCGGCGTTGATGCAAGGATCTCAGCTAAACTTCTGTATCGATACTACTTCGGATTCAGAATTGCTCGCCTGCTGGACAGTTTGGGAATAGAGGGGTTTCTTTGACGTCCCCCGATCTTCTTTTCCGCTCGTGCATAAAGAGGAGCAGACATTCGTTGTTTGAGCCTCTCACTGACGTCTCTTTCTACCTCTCTCCCCCACCGTGCTCCACCTCGAACGCCCCCTCGTCTTCTTCGACCTCGAAGCGACCGGGACCGATCCTCAGAAGGCGCGCGTCATCCAGATCGGCATGCAGCGATTCGTGCCGGCCCCCGACGGCGCGGCGCTCGACGACACGGTGAACCTCCTCGTCGACCCTGAGCAGGAAGTGCCCAAAGACATCACGGACCTCACGGGCCTCTCCGTCGAGGCCATCCGTCAGGCACGCCCGTTCAGCGCCCACATCGAGCGCATCGCCCCGATTCTTGAGGATGCCGACCTGGCCGGCTACAACGCCCTCGCGTACGACTTTCCACTTCTCGATGCCGAGTTCGAGCGGTGCGGTCGGTCCCTGCCCGGCCCCGACGATCGCGTCGTCCTGGATCCGTATCGGCTGGAGCAGGTGCTACGCCCGCGCACCCTCTCGGCTCTCTACGAACGGTACACCGGCACCCCGCTCGACGACGCCCACGACGCCCTGCGCGACGTGGAGGCCGCCGGCAGGGTCCTCCAGCAGCAACTGGCCGAGCACGACATGGAGGGCACGCCCGCGGACTTGGCCGACCACATCCGCGGCGACTACCTGGACGATCAGCGCCGGCTGAAGGAGGACGGCGACGCGGTGGTCGTCTGCTTCGGCAAGCACGACGGGAAAACCCTCCACGAGCTCCGGACTGACCACGCCGACTACTTCGACTGGATGTACCGGACGATCGACGACCTGCGTCCCCACATCGACGATGCGCTGGCGTAGCCTCTCTATCGCCCGCGAGTTGCTTCTCACTCGACGCCCAGCACAAATCCTGTCTTCCCCTCCGGCGAGTCCGGCCCCCACGCTCAGCACTACACCCCCAGGGCGACTCGCAAGAGGAAGTACGTCACGAAAATAACGACGAAGGCGCCGGCCAGCATCGTCCAGAACCCGTACTCTTCTTCCGGACCTGCTTTTCCTTCCCCATCTTGGTGCACGTGGCAGTACCGGCTGCCGTCCATCGCGTCGTTGCTACACGACGACCCGTCCTTGTTCGTAGCCGCGCAGGTGCCCATGTCTTTGGAAGAATGTGAAGTGTGGGATGCAGTACCCCTGCGTGGACTCGAACCACGACTTGCGGCTTAGGAGGCCACCGCTCTAT
>CAZBIB010000155.1:0-1396 GCA_964491575.1 uncultured Salinivenus sp.
TACCTGGGGCCGGTTGCGTCGTCTCCAACCCAGATGGACGTGCCCCTGCAAGTCTGAGAAGCTGTTTGGTGGATGGATGAGAAGCCGAGACACAGTGGGCGAAGCTGCAAAATGGCGCCCAAACGAGCCTTGTAGTGGAACTACCAGGCGAGTGTAGAAGCCATTTTGCGCTGGGAACGCAGTGACCGAGTAGTTCCCGGGCTGCACGAGATCCACGCAGTCGCAGGCCTCAGACAGTCCGGCAAACACTTCTGAAGGAACGGTCCTTGATTGGAAACGCAAACAGGGATGAGCCGTGCTACCTCGTGTGCCGCGCTCCTTCGCTTCCTTTCGACCCCACTTCCACTCCCATGAGCAAGAAGATCTACACCCGGACCGGCGACGACGGCACGACCTCTCTCTTCGGCGGCGAGCGCGTGGGCAAGGGCAATCCTCGGATTGACGCGTACGGGACGGTCGACGAAACAAATTCAATTGTGGGACTCGCGCGAGCGCATCTTAAGGGCGAGCCTGGGGAAGAGGAACTTGATCCTGTGCTCGGCGACCTTCAGGAGGAGCTGTTCGTCCTCGGGGCCGACCTGGCGACTCCCATGAATGCCAAGCCAGTCGTCGAGCGCATAGATGAGGCCCACGTGACAGCCCTGGAGTCGCGCATCGACCGGTTCGACGCGGACCTTCAGCCGCTGAAGCGATTCATCCTGCCGGGGGGCACGCCGGCGGGAGCGTCCCTCCACTCGGCCCGCACCGTGTGTCGCCGGGCCGAGCGCCGCATCGTAGAGGCAAGCACCTCCACCCCCATCAACGATCAGGCCGTCGTTTACCTGAATCGCCTCTCCGACCTCTTCTTCGTACTGGCCCGTTGGGCCAATCGTCAAGCCGGCGTTCGGGAAGACACCTGGGTCCCCGAGGGCACCGAAACCGACGAACCTTCCCCAGAGGAAACGGCCGACCAGTAGCCCTTCTGCCGCTCAACGACTTCCGCTCGACCTTCACTCACGACTCCTGACGACATGCAGCATCTGGCCGCGAAGCTCCTCCCGATAATTCTTGCGGTCGCGTGCGTCCCCCTCGCCTGCCAGACCGGCTCAACCGCTCGGACCTTGGGAAAAGAGTCCACGGCCTCCTCGGAGCGATCGACGACGTCGACGGATCAGTTCGGCATTCGAGCCAATCGGTACACGGTCAACGAAGGCCGGGTGGGCCGGGCGGAGACGTTCTCGGATCTCCTGGATGAGTACGGGATCGATTACCAGACCATCCTGGCTCTGGCCGAGGCGGCCAAACCCAAATTCGAGGTGGAGGATCTTCGGACGGGACAGCGGTACCGCGTGTACGTGAACCCGTGGCTCCAGCAGGCGCAGTATCTGGTCTACCAGATCGATGCGGTGCGGTACAT
>CAZBIB010000155.1:1496-8070 GCA_964491575.1 uncultured Salinivenus sp.
TACTACAATCGGCGGGGGCAGAGCCTCCGTCGGCAGCTTCTCAAGGCGCCCCTCCAGTACTCCCGCATCAGCTCCGGCTTCACCAACAGGCGCTTCCACCCGGTCCTAAAAGAATATCGTCCCCACCACGGCACCGACTACGCGGCGCCTCGAGGCACGCCCGTCCGGTCGGTGGGGGGCGGCGTCGTTCAGTTTGCCGGGTACGACGGCCCCAACGGCAACTATGTCAAAATCCGCCACAACGGCACCTACACGTCCGGCTATCTCCACCTTTCGGACATTGCGGTGGCGCCGGGCGAGACGGTCGACCAGGGCGAGACCATCGGATACGTCGGGAGCACTGGCCGCTCCACAGGGCCGCACCTCGACTATCGCCTCTGGAAGCATGGCTCGGCGGTCGATCCCTACACCCTGGAGCTGCCCCCCTCGCAGCCCGTTCCGCTCCAGCATCGAGATGCGTTCCGGGAGACGGTAGAGGATTTGCTTCCCCGACTCCGCGCTACCACAGTTTTTGCGCAGGCGCAGTCGGGAGCCGGGCAGGACTGGGAACCGATCTTGGAAGCGGCGGCAGGGCCGAAGCTGGCGGACCGCTGACGCGTTTTCGACGTCGCGGTTGGCGGGAGAGTCTTCGCACGGGACAGGTGCTCAGTGGGCCTGAATAGGCATCAGTTGAATTGGAGGGAGGCCCCAAAGCGCCAGTGCCGCCCGGCGGATGGTTCGTAATAGCGTCCACCAAAGGCGTTTACGACCACGTCGTTGTAGCGCACGTCGAATGCATTGTTGAGGGCGACAAAGGGGGTGATCGCAGCGTCGCCCATCACCGGGAGACCGGGATGGCTCAGGCGCAGATCGACCGTCGTGTAGCCGTCAATTGTGGCAGTATTTTCGCTGTTGCCGTACTGCTTGCCAACGTTCTCCACCGTGACGGAGGAGTGGATCGGATCCGTTTGGAGCTGCACCGTTGCTCCGAGCCGGTGGGACGGCAGGCCGGGAAGCTGATTCCCGTCGAGACTCGTGGTCTCGTCCGGCCCCTCAATGGTACCCGCCGTAAACTCGGCGTCCACGTACGAATAGCTTCCCCGGACGGAGAGCGGCTCGACCGGGCGCCATTGAAGCGAGGTCTCGACGCCGAGGTGGCGAGCTGCCCCCTGATTGCGGTAGTACGTGGGGCCGCCCGATTGCAGCTCAAAGGGCACGAGCACGTCGTCGATATCCTGATAGAACAGGGCCACGTCGTACGACAGGCGCTGGGAAATCCATTCCCCCGCGACGCCCCCCTCCACCGCGAGGACCTTCTCTGCGTCCAGGTCTTGAAAGCCGCCCTGCCCGTCGGGACGGTTGCTGAGCTCAGTCGTCGTGGGGGTCTCCAGCCCGGTGCTCAGGTTGGCGAAGAGGCGGGCCGTCTCGACGTCGTAGGAGAGGCCCACCGACGGGCTCAGTGAACGGAACGTCTGCGTACCGTCGTCGGCACCGAGGCGGTCGTCCGCTTCGAATTGGATCCAGTCGTACCGCAGGCCGGCGGTCAGTTCCAGGCGATCGAGCGGGAGGGCGAGGCGTCCGAAGGCCGCGGCGTTGTCGACCGTCTCCAGCTGATCGATGAGCAGGCTGTCTGGCGTGCCGCCCTCGCTGGTGAACTCTTTCCGATCGTCGTGTTGCAGCTTGCCCTCCACGCCCACGCCCCACCGCACCGTAGAGGTCTGTTCTTCCAGCGTCAGCCGCAGTCCGCCCGCTCTGCGGTTCAGGTCGATGACGTTGAAGGGGATGGGGTTCTGCAGGTCGCGCACAATGCCGTACGCGGTGGCATTCAGAGTGCCGAGGCCCACGTCGTCGTAGTACGTCGAACCGAGCTGGCCTTGCATCACGTCCTTCCCGACATCGAAGTTGAGAATGGCATCGCGCGCCTGTTTCGGGTTTTGCTGGGCGGGCTGGCGGCCAAGGGAGCCGGGCGAGTTGGCCTGGGGCATGTGCTGAAGGCCGCCGATCACGCGCACGCCCCGGTCGGGGCCGAGCCTAAAATCACTCGTGAACCCGGAACGGAGCAGGCGTGTGTCGCTGTGCTGACGGAAACCCTCCTGCGTGAGGTACGAGGAGTAGACGCTCATCTGATGGGGGCCGAGGTCGGGCGTCACCTGCACGTCGGTCTTCGACAGCCCGTAGGAGCCGACGGTCTGTTTCAGGCGAACTGTGTGGCTGGCGTCCGGGGGCGGCTGGGTGGAGAAGGAGAGGACCCCGCCGCTCGCGTTTCCCCAGAACGTGGAGGCCGGGCCGCGAATGACCTCGATGGAGCGGACGAACGACGGATCGACGATGTGCACGACCGACTGGCCGTCGGCCATGGTGAGCGGAATGCCATTCAGAATCATCTGGATGCCGCGCACGCCAAACTGGGCGCGCCACCCGAACCCGCGAATCGTGATGCGGTCGCCGAGGGCGAAGTGGGTACGGCTTTGCACGGAGAGCCCGGGCATGCCCACCGTGATTTGCTCCAGCGAGAGGGACGGGGAGCTGTTGAGGTCCTGCGCGGTGCGGGTGCGGACGGAGGCCGAGAAGGAAGGGGATTCATTCGCAATCCGGAACGGCGTGGCGGTCACCTCCACGGGTTCCATCTCCACCTGCATGGCGATGGAGGTGTCGGGAGGCGATTGCCCGCAAACGGCCATCGGGGCCGTTCCGACGAGCAGCACGAGAAGAAGCGTCAGGGAAGCAGATCGTCGCACGAACACATTCATCGATCAATCTGCGAGAGGCATGAGTGAGAGAAAGGCAGAGAGAGGCAGCGCAACGGTCGGGGTGGCTCCAGGGGAGACGTACGGTTGCGAGCGTACGTTTTCGCTCTACATGGTTCCTTCGCACGGAGGGCAGGGTGGGGATGCCAGTCGCCGTGAGCCGTCACCATCCAATGCGGGTCGATGTCGTATCGGGCACCTCGGTGGCGGGGTCTTTGGCCAGCGGGGGTGGGGAAGACGCGTCCTCCAGCTGCTGGATCTGGGCGCCGTTGTAGTAAAACGAGAGAATCTCACGGTAGCTCTTGCCCTGCTCGGCCATCGCGTGGGCACCCCACTGATTGAGCCCCACGCCGTGCCCATGCCCACGTCCCTCAAACACGTACGCCGAGCCCTCCCGCCGGGCGTTGAACCAGGTGCTCTTCAAGGGAGTGCCCTCCACCCCTTCGTTGACGGCGGACCGGAACGTGCTCGCCTCGATCTCGGTCGTGATGTCGTCGGAGCGGAGAATCTCGATCGTGCGCAGGCGCCCGTCCGAGGAGCGGTCCCCGAGCAGGAAGCCCTCGACGGACGTGTTTTCGTGGAGGGAGAGGGCCTGGAGAAGAGCCCGGCGGTTGATGCGGGCCGACCAGCGATGCCTGGGGGCGGCGCGGTCGTACGGATCCTCCTTGCCGCGTAGATAGGGAAGCGGGTCTCTTCCCGTCCACACGTCTTCGTTGTTTACCGTGTGGCCCCCACTCGACGCGAAGTAGACCGCCTGGATGGGATCTCCGTCGTAGGTTAGAATCTCGCCCCGGGTCGCCTGCGCCGCGTTCCGCGCCCTCTCGGTAACGACGTCCCGGCCCCGATACACTTGCGAGGCGGTTCCGTCCACGTGGTCGTACTCGCCGTCGAAGTGTTTGCTAGAAAAGAGCGCGTAGGTGCGGGCCACGACCGCCATCGCCCGAGTGCCCGCGCGGTCGTCGAGGCCGTACTCGCCGGCCACCACGCTCGCGACGTAGTCCTGAAGGCGCACCCGATTGACGAGTTGAAGCTCCGACTCGGACTCTGCGGGGCGGAGGCGGAGGCTTCCCGTGTAGGTGCGAGTCGACTCGGGAGCCAGCTTGAGAGTCCAGGCGGCCTCGCTCGACGGCGCGAGACGCAGGGATCGGGCGTAGAGAGCCGCATCCCCGTGCCGGGCATAGACGTCGCTATTCCGGCGGCCCAGCGTGACCGTTTCGTTGGAGTGAAGCTGGAGGATAGGGGTGTCGCTGCCCGGAAGCACCACCGCGAGGGTGCCTCGTTCTGGGATCAGCCTGGCGGACTCGACGGCACGATCGTGGTGAAGGCGAACCTGCACCCAGTTCGTGCTGTCTGAGTTCGTGCCGTCAGAGGTGGACTGAGCGGTGGCGCGGGTGCCTAGACTGTGCCCCAGAAGAAGGATTCCAGCAACGATCCCCCATCGCAGTCCCAAAGGCAGGTTCATCCGGAGCATAGCATCCAGTGAAAATCAAACCAATGCATTTACAGTGTCGGGCCTCCGGTCGATTTTCCGGTACGGAATGCCCTCCGGCCACGCGCCGATCTCCTACGATTTGAGATGGGGGCCTCGTTCCCGGAGAATCGATCACGCTGGGAACCGTCTCGTTCTCTTTTCGCGCTGTCACTTCTGCCCCGATGATTGTTGATACCCACGCGCATCTCTACCTGGACCGGTTCGAGGACGATCGAGAGGCCGTCCTGGAGCGCGCCCGAGAGGCCGGCGTTGAAACCATCGTGATGCCTGCGATCGACGTGCCCTCGATTCAACAGGCCGTGGATCTGTGTGAGGCGTACGACGGCCTGTACGCCATGGCTGCCTTGCATCCCTCCGAAACGGAGGAGGCCACCGAGGACGACTTTGAGGCTGTGGTGGAGTGGTGCTCCCATCCGAGTGTGGTGGCGGTGGGGGAGAGCGGGCTCGACTACTACTGGGACCGCTCGTTCGACGAGAAACAGAAGACCTTCTTTCGACGCCACATTCGCCTCGCCATTGAGGCTGACCTCCCCCTGGTCATTCACAGCCGAGAAGCGACCGAGGACATTCTCTCCATTCTGGAGGAGGAGCGCGAGCGCACCGACGCTCCGGAGCGGATGCGGGGGATTCTCCACTGTTACGTGGATTCCCCCGAGGTGGCCGAGCGAGCCTGGGATCTGGGCTTCTTCGTGGGCGTCGGCGGCATCATGACGTTCTCCAACAGTGAAGTAGACCAGTACGTGAAGGACGTCCCGCTGGAGCAGATTGTCGTGGAGACCGACAGTCCCTATCTTGCCCCGGAGCCGCACCGGGGGGACCGCAACGAGCCGGCCTTCGTGTGCCACGTGGTGGAGCGCCTCGCTGAGGTGAAAGGCGTGCCGGTGCAGGAGGTGGAAGAAGCGACGACCCGAAATGCTCGGGTGATCTACGAAATCGAGGACGGCTGAGATTGCGCGACCTGCTGGTCGAAGTTACGGAGTTGAGAATACGTCCTCGATCGTGACCTCGATGTCGAGATTTGGGTCGGCGACGGTTCCGTCGGAGTACGTCGTGGACTCCATGTCGCCGCTGTAGACGGTAATAGTACGGAGCTGGGGCTGAACGAGCCAGCAGGACTGTACGCCGTGGTTTAGGAGGAAGCGAATCTTATCAATGAGTTCCTGGATGCCCTGCGTGGGGGAGCCAATTTCGACTGTGAGGAGCGGTGGGTCCGTCATTCGAATCTCATCCTGCGTGTAATCCACATCCAGGTCTCCGTAGACGGAGAGGTCGGGGGTAAGTTCACGCCCGTTCAGTTCTAAGGTTAGCTCACTCAGAACCGAGTACTTTGGACTGAAACTGGAGAGAGCAATGGTGAGATTGGTCTGGGCGACGCTGTGAAGTTTGCTGGGCCTGGGCTTGCCGCGCTCCCGTTCATAATCGGAGATTGTTTCTTGCGTGTCCATAGCCGGGAGATGAGAATGTTGAAAGCGACCGCGACGGCGTGGGCGTCACTCGTGTATCTCCTATGTAGCAGTCGGCCGCTTGTGCCGCTCTGGGACTCTGGGCCCGTGAAAGAGCGTTCCATGGAACCGGACAGATCGGTCTCGACGGGTCTTTGAGGAAAGCAAGTCGTGGGGTCAAAAAAAAACGCCCCGACCGGGCCATCCCGATCGGGGCGATGTAGCATGTATGGAGGAATGGACGGGGGGAGGCGTGGAGAGTTTTACACCTCCACGCTTCCAGACATCCACTCCATACGTCCTATTCTTCGTCGCCTTCGTC
The DNA here is from genome assembly GCA_964491575.1 of uncultured Salinivenus sp. GTDB lineage: Bacteria > Bacteroidota > Rhodothermia > Rhodothermales > Salinibacteraceae > Salinibacter. The sequence goes on from CAZBIB010000155.1 coordinate 7,479, forward strand.
AACGACCTCGTAATCGGCGTCCTGAACGTCCTCGTCGTCGGCGGCGCCGGCACCGTCGCCGTCGGGGCTCGCGCCGCCTGCGGGACCGGCTCCGGCCCCCGCCGCGCCTGCGCCGCCGGGGCCACCGGCCGCAGCACCCTGCTGGGCCTGCTGCTGTTGCGCCTCGCGGATCTCTTCACCGGCAGCCGACCAGGCCGAATTCAGCTCGTCGAGCGCGTCTTCCAGCGCAGTGATGTCCTCGTCGGCGCTGGCGGTTTCGAGCTCGTCGTTGAGCGTCTCCAGCGCGTCTTCGAGGTTCTGACGCTTGTCGTCAGGGATCTTGTCGCCGTACTCTTCGAGGCCCTGCTCCACGGAGTAGGCCATGGAGTTTGCCTCGTTAATCGTCTCGGCGCGCTCCTTGCGCTTCTCGTCCTCTTCGGCGTGCTTCTCGGCCTCTTCCTTCATCTTCTCGATCTCCTCGTCGGTGAGGCCGCTGGACGCCTCCACGCGGATGGACTGCTCCTTGCCGGTGTCCTTGTCCACGGCGGATACGTTGAGGATGCCGTCCGCGTTGATGTCGAACGTCACCTCAATCTGCGGCGTGCCGCGCGGG
>CAZBIB010000156.1:0-7950 GCA_964491575.1 uncultured Salinivenus sp.
GCGGGTACCCGGTGGACCGGCGATATCCGAGCATCGAGCCCGGCAGGCTCCGCCATCGCCGACTGGTGAGCCGGCTCCATTTTTCGATCGGAAACGCGTCGAGCGCCGGAAGACCAGGGCGGAACGCGCGCGGTTGTTCGTCGGCCCGAAAGGATGAAAGCTCAATGTCGGTCAACAACTCCCCGCGTGCCGAAAGCGGAGACGCCTCTGCGGACCTCTCGGGCGCGTCCTCCGAAAGGGCGGTGAGGTGCGACTGGCCTCGCACGCGCAGCAGCTCTTCGGGCAGTTCCTGCGCCACGTACGTCCCCGATCCCACGCGACTTTCCAGATACCCCTCCGCGACGAGTTGCTCGTACGCCTCCAGAACGGTATTGCGCGAGATCTCCAGTTCGTCGGCGAGCGCCCGCGTGGATGGGAGTCGCATCTCCGGGAGGAGTTTGCTCGACAGGATGGCTTCCCGGAGGTCTCGGTAGAGCTGGCGATAAAGGGGCACGGAGGCCGACGAATCGAGCTGAACGCACTGGACGACGAGCGGGGTGGGACGATCAGGCATAGCGGTGGAATGAGGGCGTGTGAATTGGTCCCCTTATAAAGCGACAATTGGTGCTTTTATCCGACAACGGGACTTAATACTGTAATAATTGATTGTTCTCGCGTTCTTTTTCTGTGGCTCGCGAGGACGGTGGCGCTGGCTCATCCCCACTGAGTGGCAGGTCGTTCTTCACAAGCACCCACCTTCACCATGGTTATGCCCACGTCGGTACGGAACGCGCTCATAACGCTCGCTTTTTTCCTGCTCGGGGCAGGGGTCGTTCACGCCCAGGACCGGACGGTGACGGGGACGGTGACGGACGGCGAAAACGGCGAGCCGCTGCCGGGAGTGAATGTGACGGCTCCCGGCACCAATGTCGGGACCACGACGAATCCATCGGGAGAGTACAGCCTGACGGTTCCCCAGCAGGCCGACTCGCTGGCCTTCAGCTTCGTGGGCTACCAGCGCGCGGTGCGGGCCATTCGGGGCCGCTCCGAGATCAACGTCACGCTGCAGCCGTCCGTTGAGCAGCTGGAAAACGTCGTCGTCACGGCGCTTGGAGTGGAGCGCCAGGAGCGAGCGCTCGGGTATTCTGTGCAGGAGGTGGACGGTGCCGAGATTGCAGAGACCGATCAGGCAAACTTGGTCGACGCCCTCCAGGGGCAGGTGGCAGGGGCCCAAATCACGAGCACGGGTGGGTCGCCGGGCCAATCCTCACGCATTGTGCTCCGCGGTATTACGTCGCTTGATCCCGGGGCGGACAACCAGCCGCTCTTCGTCGTGGACGGCGTACCGGTTAGTAACGAGACCTTTGCGGGCAGTCGCGGATCCGGCGGATTCGCCTTTTCGAACAGTGCCATCGACATCAATCCGGAGAACATTGAGTCGGTATCAGTCCTGAAGGGCCCGAGTGCCGCGGCGCTCTACGGCGTTCGAGCGGCCAATGGAGCCATCGTCATCGAAACCAAAGATGGGCAGGCGGGCCAGACCCGAGTCACGTACTCGAGCTCGGTTGGTTTTCAGCGGGTCGGAAAGTTCCCGCCCATGCAGCGCACGTTCATGGACGGCTGGAACGGTCAATTTGGATATGCTGGTGGACCGTCATTTCATGCCTGGGGGCCGAAGGCTGACACCATTCCGGACGCTGAGTTTTTCGACAACTACGAGAACTACTTCGACCGGGGCGGCATGGGTCGGAAGTTTAGCAACAACTTGGCTGTGTCGGGGGGCACACAGCAGTCGACCTTCCGTCTGTCACTGAACTATGGGGACCACACAGGGGTCATTCCAGAGGCACAGAACGAGAACTTGTCGGCCCGGGCGTCGGGGCAACTCGAGGTGAGCGACGAATTGCGTGTGTCGGCGTCGGCGCAGTACGGGAATACGCAGGCCACCAAGCTGCCGGTCGACGCGCACCTTGGCCAGCTGATATACTATCCGACGAGCGTGAGCGTGGTACGCAAGTGGAGGAATGAGGACGGGTCGCAGTTTTCGCCCCTGCCGTTCCTGAACCATCCGATCTTCGTGGCGAAGAACCACCAACTCACAAGCGACCGCGACCGATTCATCGGGAATCTCAATGTGCAGTACACGCCAACGGACTGGTTTACGGTCAACTATCGATTTGGCAATGACCTCTACCAGGATGCGCGGCAAGAAGTGATCCCCGGTCCTCTGGGGGTGCGCGAGGACGAGAATGCCATCTCCTCGACAGGCTTTCTCAGCCGGGAAACCCTCACGAACCGAGAGCTAACGTCTACACTCCGTCTCACAGCCTCTCGGACGCTAGCCGAGGGACTGGACGCCGAACTGAGCGTTGGGAATGACGTCTTTGATTCCAGCTACGACCGAGTGACGGTGGATGGAAGCGACTTTGGCACGCCCCGATTCTTCGATCTAAGCAACGCCTCCAACATTTCGACCTCGGAGGCTCAGGCCGAGCGGCGTGTGATCGGCGTCTACGGGGATCTGTCGCTCGACTATCGGGACTACCTCTTCCTCACGCTCACCGGCCGCAATGACTGGTCGTCCACCCTGCCGGAGAACAATCGCTCCTTCTTCTACCCGTCGGCCAGCCTGGGCTTCGTGTTCAGCGACGTGGTGGACCTGCCCGACTTCTTCGACTATGGCAAGCTGCGTCTTTCGGCGTCGGAGGTCGGGAAAGACGCCGATCCGTACGAGACAAACATCACTTTTGGGTCTTTTCCCTTCAAGGGGGAGACGCTGGAAACGCAGAACAACGTGCTGGGCGATCCCAATCTCAAGCCAGAGAGCACAGTATCCTTCGAGGTTGGCGCCGACGTGCGATTCTTCGAGGAACGGCTTCGGCTTGACGTGACTGCGTACCAGTCGAACAGTCGAGACCAGATTATTCCGGTGCCCATCTCGGAGGCCACCGGTTTCGACGAGTTCGTGACGAATGCTGGCGAAATCCGAAATCGTGGGATTGAGGTAACGGCTGGCGTGACGCCGATTGAGACGGAGGCGTTCTCGTGGGACGCGACGGTGAACTGGGCCAGAAACAACAATGAAGTCGTCTCCATCCGAGAGGGAATTGAGTCCATCACCCTGTTTGGCTCCTCATTCTCCTATGGGGGAAGCCTCACCATGCAACTCCGCCGTGATCTCGCGTACGGCAACATCTACGGTCCGGTATACGACCGCTACTACGAGAACTCCGACAACGAGGCCCCCTTTGTCGTCGACGAGAGCCGGCCCCGAATCATTGATCCGCAGACGGGCTTTCCGCGTCGTAGTGGAGATGGGTTTAAGATCATTGGCAACATGCAGCCGGACTGGACGGGAAGCATCGAGAATACCTTCTCGTACCGGAATTTCTCCCTTTCCGCCCTCGTGGACGTGAAGAAAGGCGGGGATCTCTACAACCAGGTCGCGGCCTTCCACGCCTCACAGGGCACACTCCCGATCACGGCCAACCGTGACCAACCGAAGGTTTTTGAAGGCGTTCTTCCGGATGGGAGCGAGAACACGATGGAGGTGGAACCAGGTCAGGACTATTACCGGAACGTGTACCGGCGAGTGGCCGAGAATTTCGTTGAGGATGGCTCCTACATCAAGCTTCGGAATGTCCAGCTGTCGTATCAACTCCCGGCGGTCTTGATGGAGAACACGCTTCTCCAGAACGGAAGCATCGGGATTGGAGCCACCAACCTCCTCCTGTGGACCCCCTTCGACGGCTTCGATCCGGAGTCCCGCCAGTTTGACGCCAACAGCAATACACAGGGATTCCAGGGGTTGCGCACTCCGGCGGTGGAAACCTACACGATCAACCTGAACCTTACCTTTTGACACGCAGGAATTTACTCTGTCCCTCTGCATCGCGCCGCTTATTCCATCGTGATCCTCCAGAGTCCTATGAAACGCGCCCTCCTACTTTTCGCTCTGTTCGGCGTCTTTATGACTGGCTGCGACGGCGATCTACTCGTGTCGAATCAGGATCCGAATACCACGACCGATCCCTCTCCCTCTGGCTTGCTGTCCACGTCCATTTATACCACGAGCAATAGCGTTATTCCGGGGGCTGCCGGTGCAACGTCGTATTACGTGCAGCACCTCGCGTCGCCCAGTGGAAGCGCCCTCGACCAGCACTACGAGTCGCGGTTCGGGGGTGCGTGGTCGGGGGTCTACGACGTGCTCGCGGATACGGACGTCCTGATTGAAAACGCGGAGACGGAGAATTCTCCGCATTACGCGGGCATCGCCCGGGTCATTCAGGCTTATAATCTCGGGCTCGCCACGGACTTGTGGGGAAGCATTCCCTATGAGCAAGCGTTGCAGGGACGCGAGGGGGAAATTACGCCAACCTATGACGATCAACAGGCGGTCTACAGTGCCATTCAGTCCATCCTGGATACTGCCATTCAGAACTTGAATGCCGGATCGTCAACGTTTACCCCCGGCAGCGACGACTTCATCCACGGCGGCAACCTGACCAGGTGGCGAAAGACCGCTTGGGCCCTCAAGGCGCGATATCTCAATCATCTGTCCAAAAAGTCCTCGTACGACCCGCAGGCCGTCTTAAACGCAGTGGACAATGCCATGACGAGCAATGCGGACGACGCCCAGATGAACTATGCGAACGACGAGGCCAATAATCCCTGGCACAATGTGTACCTCGAGCAGGAGGGCGGCATCCTGGGGGGGCACCTGTCCGAGCAACTGGTGAAGGAGACGGACGGAACCCTCTACGGCGTCTTTGATCCTCGTCTGCAGGTGGCCATTACCGACTCGTCCGACATTCAGGGCACCGATACCCCCGGCTATCAGGGCAGCCGTAACGGTCAGGGATTTTCAGAGGCCTATAATCACCTGGAGGGGGACCGGTACTATGCTGCAGAAGACGCGCCAATTTTATGGATTACGTACTCGGAGGTCAAGTTCATCGAGGCCGAGGCGGCCCTCCGTGCCGACAATCCGAGTCGGGCGTACAGCGCGTACATGGAGGGCATTCGGGCCCACATGGACAAGGTGGGGGTCCCGGCAGATCAGCGAGATGCGTACATGAATGATCCGGCCGTGAACGTTGGGCAGGGCAATCTGACGCTCGACCATATCTTCAAGGAGAAAAACGTTGCCCTCTTTCTGAACCCTGAGGCTTGGGTCGATCACCGCCGGCACGATTACAACTATCCGGATTTCGAACCGCCCGCGAACCAGAATCCCAATCTGGGAGCGGATTACATCCGGCGTGCCCTCTACCCCCTCTCGGAACTCGAACGGAACGGATCCAATGTGCCTGAGGTCTCGATGGGTCAACACCTTTGGTGGGATCAGCAGTGATTATCGAGAATCTCCTCTCCGTGCATCCAGACGCCGACGCGCTGAGGCTTTGGCCTTGGAAGCGCCCAGCTCGTGCTTCCGGACGGGCGGGTACACACCGACCGTCTGCCTCGGGCCCGACGTAAGGACACAGTGCAGGTGTCATTTCTCTGACCTCGACTGAGAGCCAACGTGAGTGACGCGCAGTTCCGGTCGTTGCTGCCCGGTCCGAGTGGTGGACATCGACTCCCTCGGAGGAACGGTCCACAACAGGCGATCCTTCGGCGCGCGTGCGGCCCGGTCACGCTTCTGCTTCTTGGATCGCTTCTGCTCGTGACTCTCCCCACGCATGCGCAGTCCCTTGACGTGCTGGAACGAGACATTCGGTCCCTGCTGGGCTCGGTTGATGGCGACGTTGCCGTGACCGTTCGCAGCCTGGAGGACACCAGTAAAACGCTGCTGATCAACGAGCACAAGATGTTTCACGCGGCCAGCACGATGAAAACGCCAGTGATGGTGGAGCTCTACCGGCAGGCTGAGCGAGGGCGCTTTGACCTGGACGACTCGATTCGCGTCGAGAACGAGTTCCGGAGCATCGTCGATGGGAGCCGCTACTCGTTGACCCCCGAGGACGACAGCTACGAGAAGCTCTACGACCACATCGGAGAAAACCGGTCGATCCGTACCCTGATGCGGGAGATGATAACCGAGAGTAGCAACTTGGCCACGAACATCCTGATCGAGAAAGTTGGGGCAGAGGCGACGACGCAGATGATGCGCCGCTACGGGGCGGACAGCATTCAGGTGCGTCGCGGGGTCGAGGACATGAAGGCCTATCGGCGAGGCCTGAATAACGAAACCTCGGCTCACGACCTCCTTGTACTCTTCGAGCGGATTGCTCGGAGAGATGCTGTGAGCAGACAGGCCTCCGAGGAGATGATTCAGATCCTGAAGCAGCAGGAGTACAACGACATGATTCCCGCTCGCCTCCCCGATTCGGTGGAGGTGGCGCATAAGACGGGCTGGATTACGGGCCTGCACCATGATTCCGGTATCGTCTTCGTCCCCAGCGGGCCCACGTATGTCGTGGTGCTGCTGTCGCAGAATCTGGAGGATGAGGAGGCCGGAGTGAAGGCCTTTGCCCGGGTTTCTCGTATAATTTTTGACAGTATGACGCAGCAGGAATGAGCGTCTGCTCACTTCTTGCGTTAGAGTCGTTTTTTCGAATTAGGTGACTACAATCTTGTGAGTTCAGAATCCCCCCTTCGTATCGTTCAATACGGCCTCGGTCCCATCGGACAAGAAACGGCTCGCGCCGTCCTCGACAAAGCCGATTCCGGCCCGGTCGCGCTGGTCGGCGCCATCGACATCGACCCGGAAAAGACCGGCCGCGACGTGGCTGACCTGCTGGGCCTCGGCGCCCCGACCGGCGTGACGGTCTCCTCCGACGCCGAAGCGGTGCTCGCCGAGACCCGCCCCGACGTGGTGCTGCACACGACCACCTCATTCCTCGACGGCGTGCAGGGCCAGTTGCTCGAATGCGTGGAGGCGGGTGCGCACGTCGTCTCCTCGACCGAAGAGCTTTCCTTCCCGTACGAACGGGCCCCCGATGTGTCCGAGCGGCTCGACCGTGTGGCGCGGAAGGAGGGCGTCGTCATCGTGGGGACGGGAGTAAACCCGGGCTACGCCATGGACCTGTTGCCGCTCACGGCCACTGGCGCGTGCACCGACGTGCAGGCCGTCCACGTCGAGCGGGTCGTCGACGCGAGCGAGCGCCGGGAGCCGCTCCAGCGCAAGGTGGGGGCGGGCCTGAGCCGCTCGGCCTTCGCCGAAAAGAAAGCCACCGGCACGTTCGGCCACATCGGGCTGCGCGAGTCGCTTCAGATGGTGGCCGACGGATTGGGCTGGCCGCTGGATGAGACCGAGGAAACCCTCCAGCCGGTAATAGCCGACGGGGCGCAGGAGACGCCGCATCTTTCGGTTGAGGAGGGCGCCGTCGCCGGTATCCATCACGCCATTTCCGGGTACGTCGACGGGGAGGAGCGCCTCTCGCTGGAGTTGAAGATGTACGTCGGGGCCCAGGAGCCCCGCGACGTGGTGCATGTGACCGGAGACCCGCCCATTAACCTGGTTGCAAGAGGCGGCATCTTTGGGGATACTGCTACCGTGGCGGCGCTGGTGAACGCGGCGCCGCTTGCAATGAAGGCCAATCCGGGTCTGCAAACGGTGGCGGACCTGCCCGTCCCCCGCGCCTTTGCCACTACGCCGGCACGCCAGCCGGTGCTCTCGTCTTAACTCAAGTTGTGCCCTGTAACGCGAAGCTCACTTCGCATGGCGTCTTCCGGTCTGAAAACTCCGCCCGTCCCCGGCGCGCTCTTGAAGGCAGCCGAGCGCTTCGGCACGCCGACGTATGCCTATGTCGAGGAGCGGCTCCGGCGGCAGTGCGCGCGGCTGCGTACGCTGACGCAGGGCCTGCCGACGCGCTTGCTCTACGCCGTGAAGGCCAATCCGAATCCGGCCCTCTTGCGTATCATGCAGTCGGAAGGGCTGGGGCTGGACGTGGTGTCTCCCGGTGAGCTGGCCTTGGCACGGCGCCTGGGCTTCGAGCCGAAGCGCATGCTCTTTTCGGCCAACAACAT